>JAJDEQ010000073.1 GCA_029259695.1 Planctomycetota bacterium | reverse complement strand
GGGGCTGTTGGAGCGATGGGCCCACATGTCGCCCGTCTTGGTCACCTTGACGGCGAGGTCGGCGGGCGGCCCGGACGGGGGCGGTGGCGGCTGCGTGCCCTCGGGCAGGAAGCCGGACCAGCCCGGACGGAACCAGCCCTCCGTCTCCTCGGTGTACCAGTCGCCCCCCACCCACGCCTCGCCGTAGGCCTGGATGTCGAGTTCGTCGATCAGGCCGTCGCTGAGCCACGGCGGCACCACGGTTCCCCACGATCCCAGGCGCAGCACGCGATTCACCAGGTGGGCGATGGTGTAGTAACCGACCCCGTGCTCCAGGAAGGTCGAGCCGGCATCCCGCGCCTCGTTGTGGGCGAGGTTGAAGACCTGCACTTCCCAGGTCCGTACGACGACTCCGTCCAGCGTCTCGCGCTTCCAGAGCGTGCCGTTGTCCCGCGTCCAGTTGCTGTAGTCGGCCTCACAGTGATCGAGCAGGGCGACGATCTGGCCGAAGCCGCCCTTCAGCACGTCGCCATCCTGGGCGATGACGATCGGGAAGCGGCGCCCCGACACGAGCCCCTGCTCGCGATCGAAGTAGCGATCCATCACGGGGACCAGCTTCTCGAGGCCATGCGTCGCGGCCTCCAGCACACTCCGCGCTGACACCTGCTTGGCGAGTTCGCCCGCGCGATAGACGTGCACGTCGAACGGCCCGACGGCCGCACTCTCGAACGCCGCGGATGTCACGATGCGTTGGAACAACTCGCGGTCACCCGGCGGCAACGCCCCGTCACCCTCGAGCAGTTCGGGCGCTGCCGCAGACAGCACGTCGTGCAGCGCGCCCTCGTAGAGCGCGTCCGGGGCAAGGCGGGCAGGCGTGACCCCTGGCACACTCGAAGCCAACGCCGTGGTCGAGGTCAATTGCGCCGCGATCATGAGGACCGGCAGCGCGGCGAGCAGTCTGGCGCAGGTGCGCCGCGTGAGCGACGTGCACCTGGTGGGGCCGCGCGCCTGTCCGGATGACTTCGGGGTTCCGTCCATGGGCTTCAATCTCATCTCTGATCCGGCCCGATCGTGGCGGCACGGTCGCGGCTCGTGCGGCCTCTAGGCATCGGGGTGTCTATCGGAAACGCATTCTCTGGATGACGCAAGGGAGCAGCTCACGTGACGGACCGGGTTGGCAGGGACGCGTAGCGATCCAGGACCCATTCGAACTCGCGCTCCAGGCACCCGAGCAGATCGGTGGCACCCAGGGCGGCGCGCCGCTCGGCAGGGATCATTCCGAAGGAGTAGGTCTCGATTTCCATGTGCAGCGTGACGATCGGGTCAGCGACCAGGTCGAGCAGGGTGCCGAGATCATCTCGTGTGGTCTGCAAGCGCCCTACGCCATCGAGGTCAGGGGCAAAGATCGGCACATGGAAGTGGACTCGCCACTCGGTGTCCCCATGGACCGAATCGTCATCAAGGGCATCGGCGAGATCTGCATGCCTCCTGAGCACCCCCTCCTGCCCGCGAGCGATCACCTGATGGAACCAGCGATCCTCGGCAAAGGGGCGCAGCTTCTCGCGATCGACCCCGGGACGCTGCAATCGGATGGCCGATGACAGCTGAACCTTGCCCAGTCCGATTCCGGCCGCCGCGAGGGCCCCCAGCGATGCGCCCATGTCCTCGTACTCGACCGCCTGGTGGCAGGCGTCGTAGCAGAGCCCGAGGTGGCGCGCGGCGGCATCACCCGCATCGGTGAAGTGCTGCGCGAAGAAGTGCACGACCTCGGGGGTGGTCTCGAGGAACGAGAGCGGCTCGGGCTCGAGCGCCAGCACGATGCGCCGACCACTGCGCTCCTCGAGGCGCGCCAGCCCCTCCGCAGCGCGGAGGAAACCGTCCGCGATGGGGCGCTCCGCGTTGGCCGCCGCGCCCCACGGTTTGTAGGCGCCGGTGTGCGTGCTCAGCGAGCCCACCTGTTCGCCTTCGGGCAGCAGGCCGGCGAGGGCGGCGGCCGCCCGCAGGGTGTAGTCGACCCGCTCGGGCTCCGCCCATGTGGGCCGGAAGACGTCGTCCTTGACCCGCTCGCCGTGGAACGCGCCGTAGGGGAAGGCGTTCACCGTGAAGGCGTACAGACCGAGCCGGTCGAGCGCCCGGCGCAGAGGCGCGGGGTCGGCGGCCACCTCGTCCGCCACCGCGACCGGGAGCCATAACCCGACCCCGAGGGGCGCGTCCGCCCCCAACCGCCCGCTGGCCACCAGGCGGCGGCGCAGGGGTTCGGCGTGGGTCGTCAGCGCGGCGATCATCCCCGCCTGCGTGTCGTAGGCGTGGACGTTGGTGCAGTACCCGAGGTGCTGTCCGTTGGGCAGCTTCATCAGCTCGCACCCGGGACCCGCGGCGCGCGGACACGACCGTGCACCGATCGGATCGCCGTATCCCCACTCAGCCCGTTGCGCTGGATCAGCCCAGCGTCTCGATGAAGGCGTTGGCCTCGTTGATGGAGGTCTCCATCTCGGCGATCAGGGCATCGACGTCGGACTGGATCTCGAGCGCGTCGTCCTGGAGCGACGCGATCGCCTGAGCGTTGAGCGCCCCCTTCAGGTAGAGCACCTGATCGCGGAACTTCACTAGCACCGGCTGCATCTTGCTCTCGGCCTTCTTCATGGCGGCGATGAGCTGGTCGTAGCGGTCCATGGTGTCGTCGCGTCGCTTGGCATCACCGCGACGCAGGTCGGGGTCGGAGATGAGCGCGTTGTCCTCTTCCCATTCCTCGAACAGGGCCTCGGCCACCGACTCGATCGACTGGATGCGCCCGGTCACGTCATCGGCCTTGTCGACGCAGCGCTCGTACTCGGTGTTGAGCTGCTCGTAGACGGCCTCGAGCTCACCGCCGTCGAAACTGGCGACGGCCTTGAAGGCCTCCAGGGCCGACACGAACTGTTCCTTGGCTTCTTCCTGCTCGTCGCGCCCTTCGACGACGCGGTCGGCGAGGATCTCGCGCTTCTCGACGCCGAAGTTCTCCATCATGCCGTAGTACATCGAGCTGCACGCGGGCACCAGCGTGAGCACGGCGAGCAGAGTGGCCAACAGGGCCGAACGGTGGGATGACATCGTTGTCCTCGTGGAATCGTGGGATCGGGCGGGGATTCGTTCGGGGGTGGGCGCGAGCATCACATCTGGACCCAGACGCTCTTCGTCTGGGTGTAGTTGTCCAGCGCGTGGTGGCCCATCTCACGTCCGTAGCCGCTGGACTTGTAACCGCCGAAGGGCGACGCCGCGTCGAACATGTTGTAGCAGTTGATCCACACCGTGCCGGCGTGGATGGCGTCCGCCAGGCGGTGGGCCTTCGCGATGTCCTTGGTCCAGATTCCGGCGGCGAGACCGTACTCGGTGTCGTTGGCCTGGGCGGCGACCTGCTCGATGTCGTCGAACGGCATGGCGCAGACGACGGGGCCGAAGATCTCCTCGCGCACGATCGACATCCCCGGGTCGACGCTCGTGAAGACCGTGGGCTGCACGAAGTAACCGTTGTCGTAGTTGCCGCCGGGCAGCGAGGAGCCGCCGCGTGGTTCGGCACCCGCCTGCGCACCCGCGTCGATGTAGCTGTTGACGCGCTGCTGCTGCTCCTTGCTCACCATCGGGCCCATCTGGGTGTCGGCCGACATGCCCGGGCCGAGCTTGATCGACTTGCTCATGTCGGCGATGCGCTCCACCACCTCGTCGTACGCGCGCCCTTCCACGAACAGTCGCGAGCCCGCGCAACAGCACTGGCCGTGGTTGAAGAAGATCGCGTTGAAGGCGCCGCGCGCAGCCTCCTCGAGGTCGGCGTCCTGGAAGACGACGTTGGGCGACTTGCCGCCCAGCTCCAGCGTCACGCGCTTGAGGTTGCCCGCCGACGCCTTGACGATCTCGTGCCCGACCTCGGTGCTCCCGGTGAACGCCACCTTGTCCACCAGACCGTGGTTCGCCAGCGCCGCGCCGGCCTCGCCGAAACCGGTGACGACATTCAGCACGCCATCGGGGAAACCGGCCTCCTGGGCCAGCTCGGCGAGCCGCAACGCCGACAAGGGCGTCTGCTCCGCGGGCTTGAGCACGACACAGCACCCGGTGGTCAACGCCGCGCCGAGCTTCCAGGCGGCCATCAGCAGCGGGAAGTTCCAGGGGATGATCTGCCCCACGACACCGACGGGTTCGCGCAGCGTGTAGTTGAGGTAGCGCGCGCCGGCCGCATACGGAGGCGCCACGGGGATCGTCTCGCCCTCGAGCTTGTCGGCCCAACCCGCGTAGTAGCGGAAGTGCTCCACCGTCAGGGGCACGTCGGCAGCCCGCGCCACCGTCAGCGGCTTGCCGTTGTCGAGGCTCTCGAGCTGCGCGAACTCCTCGAGGTGCTGCTCGATCAGGTCGCCCAGCCGGTAGATGATGCGCCCCCGCTCCCGTCCGCTCATGCGCGGCCAGGGCCCCTCGTCGAACGCATGCCGCGCCGCGGCGACGGCCCGATCGATGTCCTCGGCGTTGCCGCGCGCCACATCGGCGAGGGCACTCCCGTCAGCCGGGTTGTGCACCGGGAAGGTCTCGCCGGATGCGGCCGGGACCCATTGCCCTCCGATGAGGTGTTTCAGCGCTCCCTTGTTCAGGAACTGCTGCACACCCGTGTGCAGGTCCACGGTCGGGAAGTCGGCAACGGTGCTCATGGGTATCTCCGCGATGTGGCCCGGCCGTGTGCTGCCCGGCGGCCATGCGTGCGTGTCAGGACGTCCGTGTGAGGACCATGCTCATGGCCCGGAACTCGGAGGTCTCGGAAGAGGAAACGAAGCTCTCGTAGAGATGACGGTCGGGACCCTCGAGCGTGAGCACGTCGCGCTTGACGAGCTTCTCACCCGTGAGCGGATCTTTGAACGTGCTGCGCAGGATCAGGCGCTGCCCGTTGGCGCTGCGTTCTCCGCACGAGAATGGCGAGAACGACGTGTGCTGCGTGTCGATCCAGGTCCCGGTGAAGCACTCGGTGGCGTTGTCGTAGCCGGTCAGTCCGAGTCCGCGCAGCGTCATCCCGTCCTCGCCACGGGCCTCGAACTCGTTGTGCAGGAAGCGACCGTCGAGGATCACCTCGCTGATCATGCTGCCGCGCAACTCGTGCGGGGGGACACCGGGCGCCGGGAACACGAGCATGACCACGTCCCAGCTGCCCTCGAGTCGCGCCAGGAAGGCGTGCGGCTCCTGCGGCGCGGCCAGCTCGGCCGCAGCGGCGCGGTACTCGGCGGGCGTGAGCGCGTCCCCGTTGCCCCGATCACGACCATCGACGAGGGCGACACAGCCGGTCGCGACACACGCGACCACCACCGCACCCAGGCGCAGGGCCGACGAGGAGCCGATTCGTGCTTGCGTGTCCCGTGCCTGCATGGCCGATCTCCCGTGGCGGGTCGTCGCAAGGCCGCCGGGCGAAGGTCGCCCGCCCCCTGGAAGTCCGGTGCTTGGGCCCGCGTGTCGAACGGGTCATGATACTCATCCGGACCGTGAACGTCAGCGTTCCCGGAGGGGCTCCCGCGCACGGGTCGGAGGCCCGCCCCCAGCACCCGCAGGCCGCCTCTCCCTCCGTCAGGCAGGCCACGACCCCGGCAGCCCGCGGCAGGTCGTGCACGCGTCGCCGGGCGCCGTGGACGAACGCGGCCCGGGACCGACGGTCGCCCCGGACCTCGTCGTCACCAGGCGCGTGAAGGCATGCTCAGCAGTCCGGGTCCACGATGCACGGAGGCGACGGCCCCAGGATCGTGAAGCACTCGTTGTTCGAGAAGCGCAGGAGCGAACCGAGCAGGATCTCGCGTCGCGCGGCCTGGAAGAAGACCGGGATGCCGGTGAGCGAGACGTCGCGCGGCAGGGTGAAGTCGAACGCGGCTCCGTCGACATCGCTGAAGACCCCAGCCGCCAGCAGCAGGTTGGGTTCGCCCAGCAGGAACGCCCCCTTGCCGAGGCTGAGCGGCACCAGCCCGGGGGCGGCGGCGACGAACAGGAAGTGCTGCGCGGTGCCACCCGGGCCCGAACGCAGGCGGATGTCACAACCCGGCACCGGGTTGCCGCAGAACGCCAGCGTTGCCGGCGGATCGGGGTCGACCGCCGTGATCTCGAAGATGTTGTCGCACTGGAACACGGACGTGCCGAAGAGCTTCACGTTCTGCCCCACGTACTGGGCCAGGTCGATCGTGCTGCTCTGCACGAAGAGACCGGTGCAGCGCAGCATGTAGTTCGGGATGAAGCAAGGCGGGTTGGCCCCTGCGGTCTGGAACGACGTGAGTTCCACCACGCCGGTGAACGATGCCTCGATCGGCGGGTCGGGGATGATCTGGGCCGAGACGGCGCAGCTCAGCAGGAGGACGGCGAGTGCAGAACGCATGGAGGGTCGCCCCTTTCCAAGGGAAAACGAGTTTCCAAGAGAAGCGAGCTGTTCGCGATCGCGATGCAGCACCGAACGCAGGCCACCGGCCCATGGCGAGCGGTTCGCTGCGAGCGGGCTGTTGCGACCGCAGCCCGAGAGGCGTCATTCTCAGGCCGCGCCCCACGTTCCGGCAAGCACGCCCTGCCGCGTGGAGTGTTCGCCCGCGCCTCCCGTGTCCAGGTTCGGGACGCAGCCCATGGCAGGACGGCGTCACACGCCGATACGTCAGAGTTCGAAGGTGGTCTTGGACTTGGGCGGCTTGATGGTGAGCGAACCGCGGACGGTGCCGGCTGTCCCGGTGGCGGCGCCCAAGGTCAGCTCATAGGCGCCGAAGTCGGCCAACGGCAGCTTCTTGAAGCGTACGAAGCGGCCTTCGGGGTCGAGCGTGATGGCTGCGTCCACGTCCGGCTGACCGAGCAGCTCACCGCTGGGACCGATCAGGGAGATCAACTCCAAGGCCAGCCCGTCGGCGGCGTTGAGCTTGCCGGTCAGGGTGGAGCCGCGCTTCGCGCTGAGCGCCAACACGGCGTCGGTGTCCGCATCGACCGGCAGGGCTGCCGACTTGGGGACCTTCAGCTTGCGATCCTCGGCAGCAAGCTTCTCCTTCAACGTCAGCCGGTAGCCACCAGTGCTCGCGGTGAGCCCCGACAGTTCGAGGACGTGCCGACCCATCTGGCCCAGCACCAACTTGCTCAGCCGCGCGCGCGTGCCGGCCTTGTTCACCGACGCGAACGCCGGGTCGAACTCCGGGTCGCCGCTGTCGGTGGAGACCAGCACCGCACCTCCGGGCGCGCGCACGACCAGCTTCGGGAGCAGGGAGCTGCCCTTGTCCGCCTTGAGCGTGAGCGTGAGCGTGGTGCCATCGAGCGCGTCGATGGAAGTCCTCGTCTCGGCGCCCAGTTGTTCGATGGAGCCGTCGACCCGTTCGCGATCACGGATCACCAGGGACAGGTCGAGGCCATCCTCGAGCAACGCCTCTTCGCCGGCCGAGTTCACGACCAGCAGGTCCTTCAGGCCGGAGGCACCGGCCGGCACCTGCACGTCGAGGGCGTCAGCGTCGCCCGGCACCGCTTGCACGTCGAGCGCGGGGCGGCCGTCGAAGAGCACCAGCATGTCCGCATCGAGATTGGCGCCGTCGACGCGCACGACGACCGGCTCGAAGGCCGTGCCGAAGTCCACCGTGTCGGGCGTCACGCCCGAGACCTCGGGCGCCAACGGGACAACCTCCAGGAAACCGTTGTGGATCGCCACGCCCGAACCGTTCTCCAGGCGCAGATCGTAGGCACCGGGCAGCGCCGCCGGATCGACGCTGAGCTGGAAGACGTTCGCGTTGCCCACGACGTCGAACAGGCCCTGGGGCTCGTCCACCTCGACCGACGCGGTGGACGTGCCGGGGCCGCTGATGTTGATCGTGCGCGACTCGCCCGGGTGGAAGATGTAGGGCGTCCCCGGGCCGGTGGCGTTGAGCGTCGCGTTGCCGGGCACGAGGATGTCGGTCGCCGCGACGTTCTCCGTGCCGACGACGACCACGGGATCCGCTGCCGCGGGTTGGAAGTTCGTCTGGATGTTCGGGACGCCCAGGGACCCCAGGTTGTCGTCGGAGACCGGACCGTCGAGGGGACCGGCGAGGACGTCGTAGAAGCCCGGCGGCAGACCGGTCAGCAGGTAGTCGCCCGAACCGTCCGAGATGGTCCCGGTGATCACGCGACCATCGGCGGCGTCCCGCGCCCAGACGTGCGCCCCACTCACGCTCGCACCGCCGGCCAGTCGTCGCACGCGACCGGAGATGCGCCCCTGCGTGATCGCCTCGCCCGCGAAGGCTCCGGAGTACATCTTGCGCGCGGCCGTGACGTCGTCGGCCCCCAGCGAACGCGGCGTGAGCTGGCCCGAGGCGATGAACGGCGACAGGCTCGCGGCGCCGATGCCGCTGTGGTTGAGACCGACGAAGTGGCCGATCTCATGGGTCATGACCGCCCAGACGTCCATCGAACCCGGCTCGGAGTCGGTCGAGAAGCCCCCCGCCAACTGGCCGTTGAAGATGATGTCCGCGTCGGCGATGGAGCCGTTGGAGATGAAGGCCTCGATGGGCGTGACCGCGATCACGCCCGCACCGGGGAACAGTCCGCTCTCACCGGTCTCGTCGAACATGATCGTGTGCAGATCGTCGCTGGGCCAGTCGCGGCGCGCGCGCTGGGAGGCCTTGGTGTTCTCCTTGAACGCGAGCGCCGAGCCGTCCACCGACTCCCAGGCCGCGAAGCCGAGGCGGATCGCCGCCTCTTCGCTGGCGTCGGGGATGTCGTCGGAGCCCTGGTCGTTGATCACGAACTTGACGGCCCCGGGGCTGCTCCAACGGAAGGGGAGGCCGCCGTTGGTCCGCAGGCGCACGTAGGCGTCGCCGACCGGCAACGCGAACAGCAGGACCGCCGCGGCGGTGAGCACGATGGCGAGGGTCTTCACCTCAGCGTCCCGCTTCGACCAGACTGCGGACGTCCGCAGTGAAACGCGCGTAGTCGATGGGTTCGTCCGGCGGCTCCGGGACCGCCTGGCCCGTGACCGGGTCGATCAGGTGCGTATGGGCCAGCGGCCGCCGCAGCCGACGCGCCCCGGTCGCCGGATCGCGCTCGATGAACAACCGTCCCTGGCCCAGCCCCACGGGCATGCGGATCCCACGAGCCGTCTCGCGCGTGAGGAAGACGAGCACCTCGTCGCCGGGCCTGAACACCGGCACACCCGGGATCACGAAAGCCTTTCCGTCCAGTTCGCCACCGGGTACGGAGAAGCGGATCAGCCGGCCGGCAGCGGCGCCGCGATAGCCCTGTTCGACCCGAAAGCTCACCTCTGTCGCGATGCCACCCAACTCGTCGCGATGCGCGCGAGTCGCCACGCAGCGCCCCTCGACGATCACCTCGGAGCGCTCGACCAACCCCGGCAGATCGAGCTTGAGCACGATCGACGCGGCGGCCAGGCCGGTCAGGGCGAAGCAGAAGATGGCGGTCAGGATGGGCCTCACGAGACCTCCGTGCGGGTTATGGGCTCAGGTCGGGGGATGAGAACGGCTAAGATAGGAGATGACGTCCCCTTCGCCACAGGAAGATGACGTCCCCTTCGCCAAACGACGATCAGGAGAGTCGGAGAAATCCCTCGGCAACCATGACGGCACCGTCAGACCGCAGCGCCCCTCAATCATCTTCCGGCCGGCGGCGCTCGCGCCGCGGCCGCGGAGGTCCCGGTTCCAAGGGAGCTCCCCGCACGGGCAAGGACAACGCGCCGTCCGAGGACGCCGACCCGGACGACACCGAAGCCGCCCCGGAAGGAACTGCCGCCGGCAGCGACGAGGGACAGAACGCCGTCCCGATCGAGGAGTGCGAGTTCGCCACCTTCGAACTGCGGCCGAAGCTGCTCCAGGCCATCGCCGAGTGCGGCTACCGCATTCCCAGCCCGATCCAGAGCGGCGCCATCCCCCACGCGCTCGCAGGCCGCGACGTGATCGGCCAGGCGCGCACCGGCACGGGCAAGACCGCCGCCTTCCTCGTCCCCGCGCTGCAACTCGTGTCGGACAAGCCCGGGCCGCGCGTGCTCGTCGTCGTGCCGACCCGTGAACTCGCCGTGCAGGTCTCGAAGGAAGCACAGCGACTGGGCAAGTACATGGGCGTCAAGGCCGCCGCGATCTACGGCGGCGCCCCGATCGCGAAGCAGATCAAGGAAGTCGAGGACGGCGCCAAGGTCCTGGCCGCCACGCCGGGACGCCTGCTCGACCACATCCAGCGGCGCACGATCCAACTGGGCGAACTCGACATGATGGTGCTCGACGAAGCCGACCGCATGTTCGACCTGGGCTTCCGCGACGACATCGCCAAGATCATGAAGCGCGCCCCCCAGCGCCGGCAGACGATGCTCTTCTCGGCCACGCTCTCGGACGAAGTGCTGGCGCTCTCCGCGCAGTACATGAACAACCCCGCCGAGGTCTTCCTCGCGCCCGACAAGATGACGGTCGAGGAAGTCGACCAGATGTGCATCCCGGTGCGCCCCGAGAGCAAGACGGAGCTGCTGCTCAAGGTGCTCGAGACCGAGCAACCCGAGAAGTCGATCATCTTCACGCGCACCAAGGCCGGGGCCGACAAGCTCGCCGCCCGGCTCAAGCGTCGCGGCCGGGACGCCCAGGAGATCCACGGCGATCTGCCGCAGCGCAAGCGCGAGCAGATCCTCAAGGACTTCCGCGAAGGCAAGTTCCCGTTCCTGATCGCCACCGACGTGGCCGCTCGGGGCCTGCACATCGACGACGTCTCGCACGTCATCAACTACGACATCCCGCAGAACCCCGAGGACTACGTGCACCGCGTCGGGCGTACGGCGCGCATGGGCAAGACCGGGCGCGCCGTCACCTTGTGCACGGCTGAGGACGGCCAGTTCCTGACCGCGATCGAGAAGCTGATCAACCAGCAGATCCCGGCCACGAACTACGAGGGTTTCGCCGAGGATCGCGCCGCCAAGGTCGAACCGAAACAGCCCAGCTACGAGCGCACGCTGCAAGGCTACGTGCGTCGCAAGCCGCGGCGTTGAGGCACGGCTGCGTGGGGCCCGGTAAGGACGCGCACTGCGGTGCGGGTCGGCTCGGGACCCGTCCGAACGGGACCCCGCGTCCATGAGCGCGGACGCCGCTGCCACCGCCCGCGGTATCGTGACCAGCGTGAGTGCGCGCTCGGTCCACGTGCACGTCCCGGGGACCGGGGACATCAGTTGCCGGCTGCGCGGCAATCTCTTCCGACGCCGATCGGCGCGGCGCGCCTGGGTGGAGACGGACGAGACCCGACCGGTGGCCGTGGGCGACGGCGTGACCGTCGCCCTGGGAGACGGCGAGGGCGCCGTGGAGTCCGTCGACGAGCGACGCAACTGCCTGTCGCGCCAGCCCCCCAAGGGGCGCGCCGGGCGCCGCCAGGTGATCGCGGCCAACATCGATCGCTTGATCGTGGTGGCTGCGCTCGCCGACCCGCCGTTCCGCTCGGGCCTCGTCGACCGCTTCCTGGTGGCCGCCGCCATGGAGGGCATCGAGCCCTGGGTCTGCCTCAACAAGGTGGACCTGGAGGGCACCACCCTGGCGGAAGCCGGGGAGTGGGAGGACGACAGCCACCTCGGGCTCGGGGCCGACACGTCCGCCGGCTCCTCCGAGGCTGGCCCGGCAGCGCGAGCCCGTGCCGACCGGTCGGTGGTCGCCCCCTATCGCGCCGCGGGCCTGTCCGTGCTCGAGACGAGTTGCTCGACCGAGGAGGGCATCGACACGCTGCGCCAACTGATGAGCCACGGCATCAGCCTGCTCGTCGGTCACTCGGGCGTGGGCAAGTCCAGCCTGCTGAACTCCGTGAGCCCGGGACTGAACCTCGCCACCGGCGAAGTGGCCGAGCACGGCCGAGGACGTCACACCACGACGCGGGTGACGCTGCTGCCTCTGGTCTCGGGAGGCTGGGTGGTCGACAGTCCGGGCATTCGCGAGTTCGGGCTCGACAAGGTGCCACCCCGGGAACTCGCCCGTCTCTACCCGGGCTTCGGGACCCTGCCCGACGCGTGTCGCTTCAACGACTGCCTGCACCGGGGTGAGCCGGGGTGCGCCGTGCGCGCCGCCGCGGACGAGGGCCGCCTGTCACCGGAGCGCTTCGAGTGCTACCTGCGCGTGCTGGACGAAGTCGACACCGCGTCCTGGGAGTGAGGCTCAGCCTCCGCCGCCCCACCCGCGACGACCACCGCCGCCACCACCACCGAACCCGCCCCAACCGCCCTGGGCCTCCTCGTACTGCTCCATCTGGGTCGGAGAGAGCAGCTGGCCGAGGGCCTCGTCCGCCTCGCCGCGGATCGTCTCCATCGACTCGCGCAGATTGCCCCAGTCGTTCGTCGCCCGTGCGGTCTCGAACAGCTCACCCCGCTTGGTCTGACTGTCGGCGAAGATGTCGCGCATACCGTTGACCTGGTAGGCGTCGAGCTGGAGTTCCTTGGCCAGCTCCTCGAGCCGCTGCTCCAGGGCATCGGCGCGCGCCTGGTCCCGCTCCTCGTCCCGCTGGCGGCGCTCTTCGTCGCGCAACGCCTGGACGACGTCGCCGATCTTCTCGGTGAAGGTCTCGGGCAGCGCGCTGTCCGAGTCCGTCAGGGCGGCCACGACGGCGTCCACCTCCGGATCCTCGACCACGGGCTGGACCTCCGCGAGGACCACCGGCTCGGGCCGCGCGTTCGCCTCGGCGGACAGGGACATGAGCTGCAGCTCGATCGACTGCAGCCGGTCGACCATCTCGCGGTTCTGATCGGTCACCCGGTCGACCCGCTCGGAGAGCACACGCAGGGTCTCCTCCGAGGCGCTCTCGGTGGCCACGACGGCTTCACCGTCGTCACTGATCATGGTGCCGACGGCCACGCCAGCGACCCCCATGACGAAGGCGGCGATCACAGCGAGCAGGGACTGGGAGTTCATGGAGGGTCTCGAGCGGAACAGGTCTGAGGGGGGAAGAAGAGGGTTTGCGGCTGCGCACCGGCGGTCCGCTCACGGGTGCTGGGTGATCACCCGGCCCACCGAGGTTACACCGATCCGCTTCGAGCCCCGCTCGAGCGCGGATTCAGTTCGGCGTGCCGGGACAGCGCCCCGCTCCCGGGGCACCGCGATCAGAGCGTCCAGCCCCTGGTCCGCGCTCGCCCAGGCCGTGAGGTCCGGCCCGCCGCCCACTGATCAGTTCTTGCTGACGGCCTCCCCGGCCCACTCCTGCATGAACTTCATGTAGTGGCGCAGGGCGTCGATCTCGCCCTCCACGTCGTCCACGAAGCCCTCGTACTCGGCCTGCGGGATGCCCTCGGCGTGCTCGCCGATGAAGTTCGGCATCTTCGTGCCGGGCGAGACGAGCTGCGGGTCGTGGAGCCAGCTGTTGATCCAGCGGCCCTTGAGCCGCTCGGCAGCCATGGACAGATCGGGGCCCCAGTTCAGCTTGTCCGGGTTGCTGGGCAGCACCGAGCCCGACGGGTGACACGAGTTGCAGTTGTACTTGCCGAACAGGGCCGCGCCCGTCGCGAGCAGGTCCTGGTCGAGTTGCTCGGACTCCGAGCCGAAGGGCCAGTCCTGCTCGTCGCGCAGGGCGAACCAGTGCGCGAGATCACGGGACTGCGCCTCGGTGAAGCCGAAGGTCGGCATGCGCACCTCGACGTGGTTGCGCACGGTGTAGGGCTCCAGCAGGAACTCGTACAGCCAGTCGCTCTCCACCTTGGCGCCCTGACCGTTCAGCACCGGCGGCCGCAGGGCCTTGTCCTCGATGTACTGACCGATCTCGCCTTCGCCGTGGCCATACAGCGTGAGGTGGCTGTCCTCCAGGCCGGCCTCCTCGAAGTACTCGTCGGTGTCGTAGATGTCCTCTTCCTCGGGGTTCCAGATCAGGTCGCTGAACCAGTCGCCTTCGGCCAGCACCTGCTCTCCATCCACCTCGAGCGCGTTGGCCATCCACAGACCGTGGTCGAGCCCCTCCTCGATCAGGTCGTCGCCGAACGCGACCCGCGAGGGTTCCTGACCGATGCGGTGGCAGCCGACGCAGTTCACTTCGGTCATCAGCCGCGACGCGCGCTCGACGACCTGCTCGTCACCCGCCAGGGTGCGCTTCATGGAGTCGTCGATGCCGTCCTCGCGCAGGCCCATGAGGAACTGTACCGCCAGCTCCACATCTTCGTCGTCGAGGTAGAAGTTGGGCATCTTCAGCTTCTCGTCCGGGCGCTTCACCTTCATCTCGTAGCGCTCGATCGTGTGCTCGTGATCGTCACCCGTCGCGATCACCGGCATGCGGTCGAAGACGCGCGGGTCGCGCAGCTTGGCCCGGAACCAGGCGTGGCGGGTGTGATCGATGTGCAGCGGGTTCTCGTGGGCGTACTCGAAGCCGTAGTCGAACTTGCTGACCTCCTTGAGGCCTTCCTTGGTGAGCTCGGTGCCGATGCCCGCATCCTCGTAGTGACCCGGGACGGAGTGGCAGCCGGCGCAGCCGTAGTGCTGGAAGAGCTTCTGGCCGACGTACAACTCGACCTCCTGTCGCCCGCCCGACGCGCGCATCTCGCCCACCTGTTCACGCGCTCGCGCGACACTGGTGAGACCGGACTTGTACTCCACGGCGATGCCGTCCAGCACCGCGTCGTCACCGGCCGGCGACGGACGCGAGAGCCAGTCGGCCTCCGTCGGCGCCTGCAGCGTCATCAGCCAGCTGGTGATGTCCCAGGCTTCCTGCTCGCTCAGGCGCAGATCGGGCATGGCCGTCTCGGGCCAGTAGGCCTTGGGGTCCAGCAGCCAGTTGTAGAGCCAGTCGTCGTTCACCTTGGCGCCGATGGCCGACAGGTCCGGGCCGTGGTCGCTCTCGGTCCAGCCCTCGCTCTCGACGCCGTGGCAACCGAGGCAGCCGCGCTTCTCGAACAGGCTTCGACCGGCTTCCGCGTCACCGGCCGCACCGGGCGTCGGCAGCGGTGAGAAGTCGTTCGCCTGGCGCGACTGATCGTAGACGTAGGTCGCGAGCGCACGGGCTTCGACGTCGTTGCGAACGCCGTAGTCCGACACGAAGCGATCGCTGTTGTTGCTCCAGTCGATGTCGCGGTAGCCCGCGATCCAAGGCGTCTCTTCCCGCTGCGGCGCATCACCGGCCGCCGTCGTGCCGAAGCCGATCTCGACGAGTTCGTCGGCATCCGCGCCCTTGTTCGACTGGTTCCAGAAGTGCGGCATACGCGTGCTGCCGCGGAAGCCCTTGGGGTCAGTGACCCAGCGCTGCAACCAGTCCTCGTCGACCTTCGACGTGAGGTTGGTCAGGTCCGGGCCCGGCTTGCGCAGGTACTCGAAGCCCTCGATCTTGTGACAGCCGTAGCAGCCGTTGTCCTCGATCACCTCGCGCCCGCGGTTGTACTCCTCGGCGGCCGGGATGCGGTGCTCGTCCTGGTGGCACTGGAAGCAGGACGAGTAGATCTTGTCCTGGGGCACCATGGGCCAGTCCCAATAGTGACGCTCGGGGTCGTAGCCGTACTCCTCGACCCAGCGATCCTGCTTCTGCTCAGCCGTCTCGCCGCCCTCCCAGGCGTCGGCCGCCGGGATGTGGAACGTGCGCGGGAACTCCACCGCCTGGCCGCGGCCCTGGTGGCAGACCGTGCAGCCGAACTCCCCCATGGGATGTGCGCTGCCATCGGCCACGTACAGATCGAGCCGCGGGTGCGCGTTGAGCACGCGCTCCCCGTTCTCGTTGCGGGGATCGTGATCGACGTACGACGCACTGTCGATGCCGAGGTGGCATGTGGTGCAGCGGTCGATCCGACCGACGTACATGAAGTTGTAGTTGTCGTGCAGCTTGTCGAGCACGATCTGGTTGATCTGCTCGGTGCGCGCGAGCATGTCGAGCATCGGCTGGTTGCGCAGCTTCTCGAAGTGCGTGCGCAGGAAGCCCGACTTCTCCGTCGTGGGTGCCAGCTTCTCGAGGTTGCTCTCCACCAGCGTCAGGTCCGCGAAGAACTCGTCCGATTCCTTCTGGACCGCAGACAGTTCACCCTCGAGCAACGCGATGTCGGCCTTGACCCGATCGAGCTCGATGGTCGCCGCGTCGGCCTCAGCCTGACTGTCGTCGAACTCCTGCTGCAACGCCTGGAAGTCCTCTTGCGAGGCAGCCAGGCCCTCCTCGTCGCCGCCGTGGAGGATGCGCTCGCCCTCGAACTCGTACTTGGCGGTGTCGAGCTTCGACTTGATCAGCTGCACGCCGAGGTTGCTCGTGGCGTAGACCACACCCTCCAGGCGGGCCTTCTCCTCGTACAGCGCGTCGAGTTCCGTCTGCTTGGCGGCGACGCTCTCCTCAGCACGCGCGATGGCGGCGGTCAGCCGGTCGCGCTCGGCCTGGTCGAGTCCTGCACCGGTCGCTTCCACCTCGGCCTGGAGCTGGGCCACGTCGGTGTCCTTCTTGAGGCGCTGCCAGGCCTTCCAGTCGCGCGCGTGGTCGCGCACCCACATGCCGATCACGGTCACCAGCAACGCCACCGCGCTGATCAGGAACCAGTTGTTGAGTGTGTTGCCGCCGTAGAGCCGTTCGTCGCCGAACGTCGTGCGGTTGATCGGCTCGACGGGGTAGATGTTCTTCCCCTTGCCGGCCTTCGGCGCATCCTTGGGAGCGCGTGGAGCCGCAGCTTTCGGGGCCGCGGCAGCCGCCGCCGGGCCGGCACTCGCCTTGCCCGCTTCCATCTTGGCCTTGAGCGCGGCGATGCGCGCCTGCACGTCTTCCGGGCCAGCGTCGCCAGCGGCCGCGCCGGCTGCAGCGGCGCCACCGGAGGCAGCCGCGGCAGCACCGCCACCATCACCACCGGCCTTCACCTGCGCGAGCCGGGCCTTGATCGCTTCGATCTGGGATGCGCGATCGCCTGCGGGCGCACCACCCCCACCAGCGTCACTCGGCGCGGGAGCATCAGCAGCTCCAGCACCAGCAGCCGCGGGGGCATCGCCACCCTGCTTCGACTTCGCGAGGCGCGCCTTGATCGCAGCGATCTGGGCGGCCTTGTCCGGGGAGATGTCCTTGTCAGTCATGTACTCGTGCTCCGAGCCGGCGGACTCAGATATTGAAGAACCACTCGGGAATGGCGACGACGTACTTCAGGTTGATGGTCCAGCGCAGGACCATCTTGATCGGCAGCGCAGCCATGCACAGCAGGAGCATGACCAGGATGCTGTAGCGGGCGAAGCCCATCTCGTTGAAGAACTTCTTGAGCACCGTCACGGCCAGCAGCGCCGGCATGATCATGAAGTACCCGAGGATCAGCAGGATGCCAGGCGCCTCGCGCAAGAGTGCCTGGTCCGGCATTCGGGTGTTGAACCACTGCACCCAGATGATCTCGGACAGGTTCACGTTCACCAGCGGCTCGATCTTGTGCGGGTCCCAGTACTCGAACGGCCCGAAGAAGTTCCAGTTCGGACCGCGCAGGAACGTACCCAGGATGACCAGCGCCACCCACAGCACGAGAAAGCCGAACAGGAACATGCCGATGGCGAACGGCCGCTCCTTGAAGGTGTAGTACCCGTTGCCACGCGGGTTGATGTCGATGTAGGGGATGACCATCAGACCCACGACGATCAGACCCGGGAACACGACGCCCGCCAGCCACGGATCGAAGTAGACGAGCATCTCCTGCAGCCCGAGGAAGTACCACGGCGCCTTGGCCGGGTTGGGCGCACGCGTACCACTCGCGGGCTCTTCCAGCGGAGCTTCGACCGCGATGCTCCAGGCGATGAAGATCGCCGACAACAGCACGGTGCAGATGAACTCGGCGTAGACCAGGTCGGGCCACACCAGCACCTTCTTGTTGGACTCCTCGGCCTCGCGCGGTGGAAGTCCCTTCTCCATCCGCATGTCGTTGACCGACGCCTGACGCAGCCCCCAACCGAGCGTGCCCAGGATCGCGAAGATCATGATCACGATGGGCATGTTGTCGCCCTTCGAGATGATCTTCAGGAAGTCGGGGTCCTGGGCCCCGGCCACGAAGCCCACGGCGATCAGCGCGGCGAGCGCCCACAACACACGCGGCTGCGTGAGTGTGCGGAGCTTCCACATCAGGAGGCCGAAGCCACCCGCCATGATGATCGTGTAGGGGATCGGCGCTGACAGCGCGTTGACGAGGTTCTTGATGCCTTCCACCAGGGGCGCTCCTTACATCGGTCCCGAGATGCCGCCGTCCTTGCGGACGCGCCAGAAGTGCACGGCCATGAGCAGACCGGCCGCCAGCGGCAGAGCGACGCAATGCAACACGTAGAAGCGCAGCAGGGTCGCTGCCCCCACGAAGCGCCCGGCCAACAACCCGAAACGGATGTCGGTGGCCGGTGTGACCAGATTGACGTCACCCACCGCGAGCAGGCTCGCGCCCGGACCTTCGTGTCCGATGAAGGGGTGCGCGCGGGCCATGTTGCTGCCGACCGTGATGGCCCAGATGGCCAGCTGGTCCCACGGCAGCAGGTAGCCCGTGAACGACAGCAGCAAGGTGAGCAGCAACAGGATGACGCCGATGTTCCAGTTGAACTCGCGCGGCGGCTTGTAGCTGCCGGTGAGGAACACCCGCAGCATGTGCAACCACACCGCCAGCACCATCATGTGAGCGCCCCAACGGTGCAGCTCGCGCATGATGCCCAGCGGTACGTGTTCGCGCAGCGCGATGATGTCGTTGTAGGCGTACTCGATGGTCGGGCGGTAGTAGAACATCAACAGCACGCCCGTCAGCGTCTCGAGCAGGAACAGGAAGAACGTGATTCCTCCCATGCACCAGGTGAACGAGAGCCGGATACCGCTCTTGCGCGCCTTGACGGGGTGCAAGTGCAGGAACACGTTCGACAACGCGGCGAGCGCGCGGTTGCGAGGCGTGCTCGGGTAGCCGTGCCTGAAGATCGACCTCCAGACCTGCGTTTCCGCGATCTTCTGCTTCAGACCCAAGAGTGTTGTCCTCCGATGTTCGCGGTGCGACGTATTCAGGTCGCGTGGGCCGCGGTGCGCGGCAGGTTCGGGGTGCTCAGATACTGAGGAACGCCTCCGGCGCCTCCCACTGGTTCTTTTCCCACTGGTACTTCTGGCTCTTGTCGACGAGCACCTGACCGTCCTCGGCCCGCACGACGCGGAAGCGTTCGAGCGGGCGCGGTGCCGGGCCCTCGAAGTTGCGGCCGCTCATGCGGAAGCCGCTGCCGTGACACGGGCACTTGAACTTGAGGTCCGCCGACAGCCAGTTGGGGATGCAGCCCAGGTGCGTGCAGGTCGTGCTCAGCACGAACAGCCCTGCCTCACCCGAGCGCCCCGAGAGCGGGTCGGACACCGTGCGCACGATCCAGACGCCGTTGGTGTCCTTGAAGCGCTCGTCCACGCCCTCCGCGAAGTCCTGGGCGAAGCCGGCCTTGAAGCTGCTCGGCGGCTCGAACAGGACGTTGGGGAACAAGAAGCGGACCATGCCCAGCACGCCGGCACCGGCGGCTGCACCGAACAGGCCCCAGCCCAGGAGCAGGGTGCCGATGAAGCCGCGACGGCTCACGTCACCCCCTGCAGGGTTGTAGGCGCCTGTCGCGCGTTGGGAGGCTTCGGTCGTGGCCATGGGGTCTTACTCCTCCGACACGCCCATGTCGTAGAGGGCGTTGATCGCGGCGGATTGTACTTTCAACGATGGGTCGTTCTCGCGTAGTTGCTGCAACTGCGGGACAACCGTGGGGTCGCCGAGCGCGACGGCGGCGCGCACGGCACTGAGCAGGAACTGGTCGACGAGGTTCGTCCGCACGATGGCGAGCGAGGCATCGTCTCCGGCCAACTCGGTCACATCGAGGGCCGAGTCGGTGGCGTAGCTGTCGCGCCTCAACATGGGCGGCAGGTAGTCGGCGGCCCGTTCGTCGCCCCGGGCGGCGAGAGCCAGCACGGCGTTGCGATGATCGAGGGTATCGTGGCCGTCGAGCAACGCGGCCACGCCGTCCAGCGCTTCGGGCGTGCCCGTCTCGGCCAGGGCGCCGATGGCCAGCCAGCGCTCCTCCCGCACCGGACTGCGCAGGTGCTCGAGCAGGGCCGGCACGGCGCCCGGATCGGCCATGCGCATGAGGGAGGCCAGAGCGCTCTCGCGCATGGCCGCGAGGTCGCTGTCCAGCGCCTCCACCGCGAACCGGGTGAGCGCCGGATCCTCCTTGAAGGCCATCACCTGCAGCAGGTACTGCTGCATCTGCAGGTTGGCCTGGGCCTCCCGCTCGGAGGCTGCCTCTGCGGTGCTCGCCCGCTCGTACAGGTCACCCAGCTCAGACGCCGGGACGGCCTCCAGGTCGATGCGTTCCCGTCGCAGGCCGTCGGCCAGCTGCTGCGCCACCTGCCATTGGGTGTGGGGCCCGGCCAGGCGCAGGTCCTCCACGAGCTGGCGAGCGTCCTTCGACTCGGACCCGCCCAGCCAGCGCAACCCGATGTAGATCACGGTGAGGGTCGCCACCAGGATCAGCGGGAAGACGAAGAACTGGGGCAACGCCTCCAGGAACGAGCCCGGAACGTGCTGCGGCTGCTCCTCGTCCAACGGGGTTCCGTCGGCAAGCGATGAGCCCGCCCCGGCGGGCGGTAGCCCGTCGGCGGGAAGCTCATCGGGAACACCCGGGGGAGGGTTGTTCTCGTCGCGAAAAACCGGGTCGTGCGTGCCCACGGTTCGGTGAGTTTCGAGGACTGGACGTAGAGGCCCGGCAGCATACGCAAACGGCCTCGCGGCGTGAACAGGTGAGGCGCGGCCCGCTGGCCCGGCCGCCCCCGCCGGGTCGCGACACCCTTGCGGAACGCGACAGCGGGCGGGGCCCCGCCGGAAGTAACATTGCCGGCCCCCGTCGACGGCGGCGGGCAGCCCGGGGAGATCGACGGCAGTGACAGCACGCGGGATGCGCATCAGCTTCGGCCTGGCCCTGGACTCGGGTGCCTGGCCGGATGAGCTGGCGAGCGCCGGCCCTACGGCGCGCGCCTCCTTCGGCACCCTCGCCCTGGGCCCTCGCGGCCTGCTCGCCTTGCTGGAGACCCACCTCGGCCTGCCCCGCGCCGAGTTGGGCCGTTCGGTCCGGGTGGCGGCCATGCAGTCCGCGGTGGCCGCTCGACGTGGAACGGCATTCTACGACCGCTCCTACGCGGTCGACCCCCTCGGCGTCGCGGAGTTCCTGCTGGCTCGCCGCGATGAGCTCGTGCTGGCGGGCTGGACCGGCGCGGCGACCACGGGGGCCGGCCAGGGCCTGTCGCGCGTGCGCGAGCTGGCTGCCCTGGAGACGCCCTTCCAAGAGGCCTGCGCCAGGGCCGGGGACGGAGCGGCGAGCGGCGCGGGCTTCCCCGATCGGCTCGCCGACGCCGTGCGAGAGCTGCGCCAGCGCGACGCCGGAACGCCCGTGCTGCCCATCGCCAGGATCGAGTGCGTCACACCCGCGAGCCTGTTGCCCGGGCTCTGGCGCGAAGTCCTGGACGTGCTGCAGGCCGGGGGCGCCGAACTGAGCTGGACCGAGCCGCCGCCCCCCGCCGCGTCGCCCGACAGCGACCTGGGCCGCATCCAGGCAGCCCTCGAGGAGGGCAGCCCCAAGGCCGAGGTGCGCGCGGACGGCTCGCTGGCCTACCTGCGTGCCGCGAGCCCGGGCGAAGCCGCCGAACTGGTCGCGGCCCTGGCAGCCCAGCCGGTGGGGACCACGCCGGCCGCGGACGCCGGACAACCCGCCCCGAGCGCCCGCCCGGCGGTCGGCCAGGGGCAACTCTGGCCCCCGACGCGGGCTCCCGCCTCGGCGGCCAACGAATCAACTCCGGTCGATACAGCCCCGGCCCGAGGCCAGGTGGTGCTCCTGGGCCCGTCGCCGCTGCACGACACCGCCCTGGCCGCCGCCGGACTGCCCCGGACGGGCGCGCGCCAAGCCTCCCCGTTCCGCCCCGCCAGCCAGTTGCTGCCGCTCTCGCTGTCCATGCTGCGCGCTCCGCTGGACCCGGAGCGGCTCGTGGCCTTCTGCGAGTTGCCGCTCAATCCGTTGCGGGATCGCACCCGCGACCGGCTGCGCCTCGCCGTCCTCGATCATCCGGGCCGCGGCGGCGCCGCCTGGCACAGGGCCCTGGGCCGGGCGGTGGACGATCTCGGCCCCCGGGATGCCGCCCGGGAACGGGAACTCGTCGACACGTGGCTCGACGCGCCCACCGTCCCGGCGGGCCAGCCGTTGCCCGTGGCCCGCGTCCTCGACGTGACCGAGCGGGTCAGCGCCTGGCTCGCCGAGCGGCTCCAGGAGCGTCAACACTCGGCGGCTGCCGACGACCCCCTGGAACTGGGCCCCGGACCGGCCGCCGACCAGCGCGGTCGCGCCCTCGACCGCCAGCTCGACGACGCGCTGCGATGCACACACGACCTCCGAGCCGTGCTGGCAACGCGCACCGGCAATCGCCGGGACACGATCGAGGACGGTGAACTGCACGCCCTGCTGGATCTGATCCTGGCGGACGTGCGCGCCACCGAGTTGGCGGCGGCCGAAGCCGGCCCGCTGATCGCCCTCGCCTCGCCGGCGCAACTCCACGCACCGGTGGACACGCTGATCTGGTGCTCGTTCGCGGCCGACGCCTGGCCGACGCCGACACCCAGCCCGTGGTCGGCCGACGAGCGCAGCGAACTCGCGCGGCGCGGGGCACACCTGCCCGACCCGGAGGCCCAGTCCGAAGCCGCCTACCGCGAAGCGCAGCGTGCCCTGCGCCTCGTGCGCCGGAGGGTGCTGCTGGTGGGCCACGGCCTCGACGACGAAGCCGTGCACCCGCTGTGGCACGTCCTGGCCGCGCGCTGCGTCGACGAGCCGTCGGCCGATCGGCTCGTGACCCAGGGACGGCCCGATCGGCTGGCGCAACAGTTCCCCGGCACCGCACTCGGCGAGTTGCCCAGCGCCCCGCCGGAAGCGCGCGCACCGCGCTCCCCGCACCGCATCTGGCGCATCGCCGCCGACGTGGCCGACCGCCGCCGCCCGGTGGAATCGCACAACTCGCTCTCCAAGCTCGTCGACTGCCCGCTGCAGTGGCTGCTCGGTTACCACGTGCCCGCCGGGGAGCTGTCGCCCACCGACACGTCCCGCCCCTCGCCCGGCCCGGCCCCGGACGCCGCGTTGCCCGAATCTCCCTCGGACGCGTCGTTCCGGGAAGACGAGCTGAGGGCGACGGGGCGACGCTTCCTGCGACTCGACCGCGCCACCGAGCCCCGCCCGCGCGACGGACCGCTGCTGTTCGGCACCCTGGCCCACCGCCTCGTGGAAGAGGTCTTCGCCGACTTCGGTCCGAACAGCGACCCCGACGCGCTGCGTCGCCGGGCGGAGGCACGGCTCGAGCAACTGCTGCCCAGCGAGGCGGCGCAGCTGCTGCTCCCGGGCCGCGAGCACGACCGGGAGGACGTCGAGCGGCAGATCGGTCGCGCCGTCGCCGTGCTGGCCCAGCACCTGCTGGACGCGGACGCGCAACGGGTCCAGCTCGAGTACCCGGCGCAGCTCGACACGGACCGGCTGGGGCCGATCCAGGGCCACATCGACCTGGTGGCGCGGCTGCCCTCCGGACCGGCGATCGTCGACCTGAAGTGGGGCGCCGGCCAGCGCTACAAGGAGCTGCAGAAGGGCCGCGCGACGCAGCTCGCCCTGTACCGCCACCTGCTCGGCGATCACGCTTCGGTGGCCTACTTCACCCTCAAGAACCGGCGCATGCTGCCGCTGGCCAACAACGCGTTCCCCGGCGTCACCCCGATCGACGGCCCCTCTTCGGCCGACACCTTCACGCGCTTCGCCAAGTCGATCGAGGCGGCGCGCGAGACGCTGGCGGCCGGCGTCGTGACCGCCACCTGCATCGATGACGGACAACACGCCGGCGGCACCCCGGTCACCGACGGCCTGGCCGTGCGCGAGATCACCAAGGTGTGCGAGTACTGCTCGTTCACGGCGCTGTGCGGACTGCGTCAACAGCACCCGCGCTCGAAGCGCCAGGACTCACGCTGATGCGCGGCACGATCCGACTGATCCGAGCCTCGGCCGGTAGCGGCAAGACGCACGAGATCACGCATGCACTCGTGGACCTGATCGAGCGCGGCGAGGTGGCCGCGGCGGACGTCGTCGCGACCACCTTCACGGTCAAGGCCGCCGGAGAGTTGCGCGGGCGCATCCGCGCGCTGCTGCTCTCACGCGGCTGCGAGCGCCACGCGCGTGACGTGGACCGAGCCCTGATCGGCACCGTCCACGCCGTCTGCCAGCGACTCATCGTGCGCCACGCCCTGCTGGCCGGCAGATCGCCGATGACGCGACTGGTGCCCGAAGAGGAGTTGAACGAAGCGAACCCCATGCGACGCGTCCTGCACCGCGCCATCGACCGGGCCCGGGAGCGCGAGATGATCACCCTGGCCCGGCGCCTCGATGTCGAGGACTTCCGCGAGCACGTGATCGACATCGCGGAGATGCTACGGGTGTATCGCATCGGTGCGGCGGGCGTCGCCCGCTCCAAGCAGCGCAGCCTCGCGTCGCTGTTCGCCCTGCCGACCTTCGGCACGGGTCGCTTCGACTTCGATCCGGTGGCCGACGCGCTCGCGGGCGCCGCCGCGGCGATGCGCTCGGCCGCGCCGCCCGTGAAGCCGAACCTCGACACCGACCACGACCTCGCCATGCTGCGGGCCGCGGTGCAGGAACAGGCCTTCCTGCCCCTGGCGGAGATCCAATACACCCGGCCCCTGGGCGCGAAGCCCGACAGCCTGCTCGACGAGGCCCGGCCCCACTGCGGCGGCTGGGAGGCGTCGGCTGCGCTGCGCGACACGCTCAGCGAGTACGTCGACGGTTGCTTCGATCTCGCTCAGGCGACCTGCGGCGCATGGGAGGAGTACAAGCGCAGCGAGCGTCTGCTGGACTTCACCGACCTCGAAGTGGGCGCGGTGGAGTTGCTCGACGACGAGCGCAACCTGGCGGCCATCGCCGGCTCGATCTCGGCGCTGGTGGTGGACGAGTTCCAGGACACGAACCCGATCCAGCTGTCGCTCTTCGCCCGGCTCGTGCCCCACGTGCCCCACGCCATCTGGGTCGGCGACCCCAAGCAGGCCATCTACGGCTTCCGTCACACCGACCCGGAGCTGGTGGCCGCGTCCTACGAAGCCCTGCGGCAGCGGGGTGCCCGGGTCGACGTGCTGCCCGGCAACTGGCGCAGCCGCCCGGACCTGGTGCACTTCACGGGCAGGCTGTTCGCGCACACCTTCGGCGGCGAACACGTGCCGGATGACGTGCGCATGGCCGCCGAAGACGTGTGCCTCGAACCGCGCCGTGACGACCCCGACGAGTTGCCCCGCCCCGCCGTGCGCGTGTGGCGCGTGGCGCCGCAACCGCCGCCGCCGGGCAGCACGAAGAAGCCGAAGGCGACGAAGGCCAACTTCGCGCGCGCCCTGGCGACGGGCCTGGCCCAGCGGCTCGAGCAACCGGAGCGCCACCCGGTGTACGACAAGCAGACCGGCGAGGTGCGCCCCCTGCGACCGGGCGACGTGGCCGTCGTCATGCGCCAGCGGAGCCACTGCCAGGAGATGGCCGCGGCCCTGCAGGCGCACGGGATCGCGGCTACGGCCGAGACACCGGGGCTGCTCGACAGTTTCGAGGGACGCACGGCGTTCGCGGCGCTCACGGTGGCGACCCATCGGCGCACGCCGCTCGAGTCGGCGGAGCTGCAGTTCCTGCTGGGGACGGAGGACCCCGATCGCTGGTTGGCGTCGCTGTTGCGCGACGGCATCCCGACGCCGCGGCCGGCGGACGAAGGCGCTCGCGTCGACGACCCGACCCGGGACGAACCCCGCGCGGTGCTGGCGCGCCTGCACGCCCTGGCCGACACGCTGCTCGTCGCCACCCCGTCGGAGATGCTCGACGCGGTGATCGGTGCCCTCGACCTGCCGCGACGTTGCCGCGCCGCCGGCATGGAAGGCGTGCGCCTGGCCAACCTCGAGCGCCTGCGCTTCGTGGCCACGCAGTACGAGAACCTGCGTGCCGCACGGCGCCTGCCGCCCACCGCGGCCGGCTTGTGCCGTCACCTGCTGGCCCTGGAGAAGGACGGCGCGGATCATCTCGCTCCCGATGCGCAGGACGCCGTCACGGTGCTCACCTGCCACGCTTCGAAGGGGCTCGAGTGGCCCCTGGTCGTGGTGGGCATGCTCGACGAACGCTCCGGCAAGAAGCACCACGTGCTGGCCGGAACGGGCGTCCACGTCGAGCGCGCGCCGGGGGACGCCGCGGCGGACGGGCCCGCCGCGTCGGTTCCGGACGACCCCGACGGCTCGTTCGCCGATCCCCTGGCGGGACGCTGGGTGCGCTTCTGGCCCCACCCCTTCGGCAGCAAGGAGAAGCTGCCCGGGAAGGTCCCCCTGGGTGCGGCGCTCGACGGAACCCCCGAAGCCGAGCAGGCCAGGCTGCGCATCGACCGGGAGGACCAGCGCCTGCTGTACGTCGCGCTGACCCGCGCTCGCGACGTGCTCGTGCTGCCCATCGACGAGGCCAGTGACAAGGCCTCGCTCTGGGACCTGTGCTTCCCCCACGCCCCCCTGCCCCACGCGGACGAGGACGACTTCGCCCACACCGGCGTGCCGGTGGAGGTGGAACACGTCGCCGCCCGGGAGCCCCAACCGCAGCCCCTCGCCACGCCGCCGACCTGGTCCGGCCGCGGCCCCGGCGGTCGACGCACAACGCGCACGGTGGGCTTCGGCGCCTGGGAACACGCGGGCCCGCGCAGCGTCGGCGCCGCCCGGACACTGGGGTCGCCGCTCACCCTGGAACTGGGCGACGTCCCCCCGCGGGCCCTCGGCATCGCGGTGCACGCCTTCTTCGCCGCCGATGTGGAGGGCCTCGACGACGCCTCCCGGCAGGCCCTGGCCCGGCGGCTCGTCACCGGCCACGGCGTGCAGGCCGTGCTCCGACCCGAGCTGCTGCTCGACCTGGGCGATCGCCTGCGCGCGGCCCTCGAGCAGCGCTTCCCGGGAGCGGAGCTCCACCGCGAATGGCCACTCGCCCTGGAACACGAGGGACGCCTGGTGCGCGGTCAGGCCGATCTGCTGTTGCGCACCGACAGCGGTTGGTGGGTCCTCGACCACAAGACGGTGCGTCACGCACCCGATGCCGAGTCGCTGGCCGACTATGCCCGCCAGGTGGCGGGTTACGGCCGCGCGTTGTGGCTGGCCCTCGGCGAGCCGGTCCTGGGCGGCCTGATCCACCTCCCGCTCCAGGGCGAACTGGTGCACGTGGAACTGCCCGGGCTCGCCTGACGACGACCGGGTGCGGGGCCCGGCGGCGTTGAGCGCCGCGCCGTCCCGTGGCGGACGGAGGCGCGGAGATCGCCCTCGCTCCTGCTAGGCTCGTGCGCCATGACGGCGGTGAGCATCGAGTCCCTGTCGAAGTCGTTCGGCAGCACGCGTGCCGTGCGGGAACTCTCGTTGACGGTCGACGCGGGGCAGATCTTCGGCCTGCTCGGACCGAACGGCTCGGGCAAGTCCACCACGCTCGCCTGCCTGCTCGGTCTGCTGCGACCGGACTCCGGCCACAGCGAGTTGCTGGGCGTGCCCTCGCGTCAGATCCACCGCACGGCGGGTCGGGTCGGCGTGGTCTTCGACACCCCCAGCCTGGTGGGCGGACTCACGGCACGACAGAACCTGGCCTATGCCGGGCGCACCCTGGGACACCCGGGCGGGCGGGGCCTCGACGACTGCCTCGCACTGGTCGGGCTGGGCGAACTGGGCAAGCGCCGCGCCGGGCGCATGTCCCTTGGGCAGAAGCGGCGCCTCTCGATCGCGAGAGCCCTGCTGGGCAGTCCGGAGCTGCTCGTGCTGGACGAGCCCCTGTCGGGCCTCGACCCGGTCGGCGTGCGCCAGATGCTGCAGCTCTTCCGCCGCCTGCGCGACGACGGCCTGACGCTCGTGCTCTCCAGCCACCGCTTGCACGAGATGGAGCAGGTCGTGTCGCACGTGGCGATCCTCGCGGGCGGGCGCGTGCTGCGCAGCGGAACGCTCCAGGACGTGCTCGCCGGCGACGAACCCCGTGTGCGCGTGCACGCCGGTCCGGCCGACCAGGTGCGCGGGATCCTGGCCCGGCTCGAAGGCGTCGAGCTGCTCGGCGAGAGCGACGTGGGCCGGCGGCCGCTCGTGGACGACGAGGATCTCGCCGGCGATCTGGTGGCACTGGACCTGTCGGCCTACGGCGAACCGGGCACGGCGGTGCCGACCGCGCCCGCGCCCGCGGCCGCTGCGAACGGCGACGACCGCCGGGCCTTCCTGTTGCGCTGTGGCGGCCTGCCGACCAGCGTGCTGAACCGCACCCTGGTCGAGGCGGGCTGCGACGTCGCCGCCGTGATCCCGGAGCAATCGAGCCTGCCTGCGTTGTTCAACCGGATGGTGCAGGAGAGCGAAGCGTGAGCGTTCGCCGCGTGTACGGCGCCGAGTGGTATCGCCTGGTGCGCAGCCGTACGGCGTGGGCGTGCGGAACGTTCCTGGCGCTGCTCTCGTTCCTGCGCGTGTTCGCCGAGCACGTCGCCGAGCGCTCGTCCTACGCGACAGCGCTGCAACGCGCGCTCGCTTCGGGCCGGGCGGCACCGCCGGTCCCCGAGCCGGGCAACGCCTACGGCCCCTTCGTCGACGGCTGGTCCGCCGGCCTCACGGTAGGCACGCTCGTGCTCCTGATCTACGCCGCTCGCGGGATCGCCGCCGACCTCGAGTCGGGCGTGCTGCGGGCGAGTCTCACGCGCAGCGCGTCCCGCGGCGCAACCCTCTGCGGACGGGCGCTGCTCGGCGTGCCCCTGTGCCTGTTCACGGTGCTCGTGACGGCCCTGGGTGCCTGGCTCGGCGCCGCGTGGTTGTTCGAGTTCGGGCCACTCATCGAGGACGGTTACGAGCTGATGAGCACGGCCGAGCTGCACGAGGAGCTGCTCGGCGCGTGCATGACCACGCTGCCGCCGATGCTCGCGACCTGGACCTTCGGCCTGCTGGTCTCCGCGCTGTGCCGCACCGGTGCGGGGGCGGTCGCAGGCGCGCTCGTGACCTACCTCGGTTTCGACCTCTTCAAGGAAGTGCTCGGGGACGATCGCTGGTGGGTCTTCGCCGCCTTCAATCCGTCCCTGGTCGACAACTCCTACATCAAGGAAGTGGCCAGCATGGCGCGCGGCTTCTCCGACGCCGGCTTCACGCAGGACGTGTTCCGCATGAACCTGATCGTTCCCTGGCCCGAAGGTGCGCTGCTGGTGTTGCTGGCCTGGGGCGTCCTCTCCCGACGTTCGTTGAGCTGACCCGTCGTGTCGCCGGCCGCCGGCGGCTTCCGGGCGGCCGACCCGGTCGACCGGGCCCAACCGTGCGAACGCGCGCCTTTCGTGAGATTTCCGTGACGCGCAGCGCAGATGCCACGGTGCGCGGGCAGGCGCACGGGGCGATGGGTATCATGCCGCGCGTCACCGCGTCCGGTGCAGCACACGGCATGCCGGCAGACCCCGACACGCTGAACCACGAGCCGACGACCATGAACGCGCGCCCCTTCCATCTCGCCTCCGCCCTGCTCGCCATCGGACTGACGGCGTCGCTTCCCGCCTGCCGCATCGCGCCCCTGGCGCCGATCCCCGAGCCGCTCACCGAAGCCGGGGCCTGGGCCGCGACGACGGAGGGCGGCGCATTCCTCGGCCTGCGCACCGAGGAGAACGACAGCCGCTCGCTGGACGCGCTGTTCTTCGAGCCCGGCGTGCGTGTCGTGCGCGTGGTCGAGAACTCGCCGGCCGACCGCGCGGGAGTGCGCATCGAGGACGTGGTGCTCGAATGGGACGGCGCCGTCCTCGAGGCCCCGGAGGACATCGACGCGCGCCTCGCCGAACTCGCCCCCGGCACGGCGATCGAGTTGACCGTCCAGCGAGACGACGCCGTGTTCACGGTGCCGATCGCACTCGATGCCCGCGAGGGCGAAGGCGGCGAGAGCGCCCGCTTCGCCTATCGCTTCGATCGCTCGCGCACGCGGGCGGCATGGGTCAGCGCCGAAGGCGGAGCCATGCTGCTCTCGGCAGCACCCGACGGCCCCGTGGCCCGGGCGCAACTCGAGCCGGGCACGGTCGTGATCGCCGTGGACGGCGAGCCGGTCGCCTCGGCCGAAGCCATGTTGCGCCGACTGCGCGCCCGCGCCCCGGGCGAACGCGTGTCGTTCGACGTGCGCACCGCAGACGACGGCGACGAGCCGGCACGCAGCGTCGAGATCAGGTTGCAGGAGCAGCCCACGCGCCTGACCGGTTTCGACATCCCGATCCTGTTCGAACTCGATCGCGACCCGAGCGGCGACGGCGTGCGCGTCGAGTTCCTCGACTTCTGGTTGTTCGCCCTCTTCCGCTACGAGCGCGTGAACGAGGAGCGCACCTGGACACTGCTCGAACTGTTCGAGGTGTCCACCGGCACCGGCGACCTCGGGGCGTGAATCCCGCCCTGTGCAGCATCGCCCTCGTGCTCGGCGCCTGGCTCGGACCCGCTGTCGTCACGTCCCCCGCCGCCCCGCTCGGCGCTCCGGCCCTGGTGCCCCCCGCCGCCGGCGCGGAGGAGGATGTGCACTTCGACGAGTTGGTGATCCACGTCGAGGGGCAGATCATCGGCCGCGACGTGTTCGACATCCGCGGCACGCGGGCACTGTCCCAGCGCCCGCCCATCGGACCCGGCCGGAGAGGCGGAGACCTCGTGCTCGTGGTGCAGACCCGGCCCGACGGTGGCCAGCGGCGGCGCGAGCTCCACGTCCACTTCCTCGGCGAGGACGGTGGCTACGCGCCGCTGCCCGATCGCATCGTCCCGGTCATGGACGACGCGATCGCGTACGGCTTTGCCGACGTGCGCTCGGCGCCGGGCCGCGAACTCGTCTTCCTCAGTCGCACCGGCGCGTGGAGCTACTCACTCGACAAGGAGGGCTACCGCGGCAACATCGAACGACTGGTCGAGTCCGACCTGTTCTACGACGTCCCCGACCCGTCCGAACTCCCGGCCTGGCACTACGTGCTCGAGCCCTACGCCCCCAGCGAGGGCGACGCCCCGGCTCCCGACACGGTCCCCGGTGAGGGCCTGCTGCTGGCCGAGCGCTTCGGCTTCACCGTCTGGCACGGTTGGCCCGAGACCCCCTACGACGACTCCCGGCGTTTCGGCAGCGACAACCTGCCACCCACGTTCAGCATGAACGAGGGTCACAGCATGCGCCGCGGCGGCGGTCGCGTGCAGGTGGACTTCTCTCAGGACGAGGACCTGTTCATCGAGGACTACTCGCCCTTCTTCGCCCAGTTGCTCAGCAGTGACTCCGACTACCGGGCACCGGCGCTGGTCGACGTCAACGGCGACGGGCGCACCGACGTGCTCGTGCGTTCCCGCGGCCGCCTCCAGGTCCACCTCGCCGACGAGAGCGGCGTGGCGACGCGCCCCACGCGCACCGAGCAACGCCCCGAGTACCTCGAGGCGCCCGACACCTCCCTGACCCAACGCCTGGCCGACATCGACGGCGACGGCGACGTGGATATCCTCGCGACCCTGCGCGAGGACCGGGACGACTTCGAAGCCGGCATCTCCAAGGTGTTCGTGCTGATCAACGACGGCGAACGCATGTACCCGGAGCAGCCCGATCAACTGCTGCGCTTCGAGGCCAGCCGCATCATGGCCGACGTCGTGGACGTGACCGGTGACGGGCGCTCCGACCTGGTCGTGACCAAGTTCGACCTGCCTTCGCTGACCGACCTGGCCACCGGCTTCGAGCTGCGCCGCTCGGCCTACCTGTTCCTCGGCCAGGGCGAGCGCCCGTTCGAGAAGCAGGCCGCGCTGCGCGACGAACAGGTGTTCGACATGGACACCCTGGAAGACGCCATCGCCCGGCGGCGGGTGAAGCTCGACATGAGCGGTGACGGGATCGCCGATCTGGTGGAGGCGGACCTCAGCGGGCGGATCGTGCTGCGACGACTGGAGCGCAGCTCGGGCTTCTTCGGGGGCGAGAGCTGGTCGCTGGAGGCTCGCCCCTGGAAGCGCTTCACGGCGCGCAGCGGCCTGTTGAACCTGTCCATCGCCGACCTCAACGGCGACGGCATCGGCGACCTGGTGACGCACGACAGCGACACGGTGTCCCTGTTCCTCTCGCGCAAGGGCTCCCGATGAGCAGCTCCACTTCCTGCCGAGCGCGCGGGCCGTCGCGCCTGGGATCGATCGCGTGCATCACCCTGCTGCTGCTCGGCACCGGGGCCGCTCCGGCCCGAGCCGCGGAGGACGACGAAGACGAGACCCCGCTGCTCGCCGCCGACGTCCCCCGGGGGGAGACCGTCTACCTGCGCCCGAACGACGCCACCCGGCTCGACCTGCGCGACATGGACGGGGACGGACGCCTGGACATGGTGGAGGTCAGTCCGCGAGGCGTGTCGTTGCGCTTCCTGCGTTCGAACGGGCGTTATCCAGACGAGGACGACCGCCTCGTGCGCTGGCCCGGGAGCAAGGTCGGCTGGGCGCTGACGGACCTCGACGGCGACGGCGCCAGCGACATCGTGATGCTGGTCGAGGGCTCGACCCTGCGCGTGTGGACGTCCACCGCCGAAGCCACCGAGAGCACGGACCTGCTCACGGACATCCCCGGCGCCCTGCCCCGCGGCATCCGCCGCATGAACTTCGTCCACGACGTGGACGGGGACGGGCAGGCCGACATCGTGGTGCCGGCATCCGGCCACTACGCGATCTACCTGGGGACCGGGTCGGGCTTCGTCGAGGATCCCATCGAGGTCGCCTTCGAAGCGGAGATCGACCTGGAGGTGGGCGATCCCGAGAGCCTCGACGGGCGCTTCGGAGAGGTCGTGCGGGTCCCGCTCTTCCGGCTGATGGACATCGACGGCGACCAACGCCGCGACCTCGTCTCGGAGAGCGAGGACGAGCTGCTCGTGTACCTGGCCGGCGACGAGTTGCCGCCCGAGCCCGACTGGCGCATCGACCTCGCGGCGCTGAAGGCCGAGGTCGACCGGCCCACCCAGGTCAACCTGGACGACCTGCTCTCCATGGTGGCGCCCGCCGTGAACTGGGAGGTGGCCGACCTGGATGGCTCGCCTCCCTGGGACATGGTGCTCCAACGCGGCAGTCGCTTCACGGTGCACCTGGGTGGATCCCACGGTCTCGATCCGGGGCGCGCTGACCAGGTGCTCAAGGCCAGCGGGAACGTGATGCACTTCCTGTTGCGCGACACCGACGGGGACGGCGCCGTGGACCTGCAGATGCTGCGCGCCGAGACGATCTCACTGGGCCGCGTCCTGCGCTGGCTGGTGATCGCCGGTTCGCTCGACTTCGACGTCTTCACCTATCGCAACGAGGGCGGCACCTTCGCGAGACGTCCGTCCGAACGCAAGACGATCTCCCTGCGCGTCCCGGCGCTGATCGGCTTCGTGAGCGGCATGGAGGACATGGAGTCGGAGCTCGAGGCGCGCTTCGACTGGCCGGCTCAGCCGGCCTGCTTCGGCGACGACGGTCGCGTCGATGACGTGGTCGACGTCCGCGACCGCACGATCGAGCTGTATCGCGACCTGGTGCCCGGGGACTTCCAACCGGGCATCGTGGAGCAACTGCGCGACCTCGGTCCCGAGGCCATGCTCGAACAGAACCTGATCCGACGCCTCGATGACCTCGAGGACGGCGGCGTGAAGGTCATCGACCTGGGCGAGGCCACGTCGCTGATCCCCACGCCGAGCTACGACCTGCACCTGGCTGCCGAGCGCGCCGAGCCGTTCGCGCGTTACGCCCTCCCCGACCAGATGGTGTCGCTGCGCGCCCTGCGCCCGCTCGACATCGATGGCGACGGACGCTCCGACATCGTCGCCGTGGGGCAGGACGCCGAGGGTGCCGTCGTCGCGCAGATCCTCGTCCTGCCGTAGACGGTCCTGGCGCCGACGCCTTCGGACGGCGTCAAGGGAAGCGGCGGGGCATTTCCTCGCGCACGACGGGTCCGCCCGCGCAGGGCCAACCCGCCTGGTAGTCCACCGCGACGCGCGCGGCGCTCACCGTGATCACGGTGCAACTCACGGTGCGAGCGTCCTCGCGGTGCATGCACACCGAGTAGGCATCTCCTTGCGGTTCGCCCGGTGTGTGCCCCGCGTGCCAGGCCGTCACGGCGCGACTCAGGCGATGCGCGTCGAGGCCGCCTCCGTCACCCTCGGCGGTTGCGTTCAGTCCGCGTACGAAGTCGGCGAATGCCACGCTGCGTCGATGACTCACGGCCTCGCGCTCGAAGGTGCTGGAGATGGCCACTGAGGCGCCGTCCAGCTCGCAGCCGGAGAGCGTGGCACCGTCCCAGTCGATGCGCGCGACGCCCGCCGGCTGATGACCCTCCCCGGGCGCGGCCACCAGGAGCTTGAAGGCCCGGTAGTTCAACTCGTCCGACGCAGCGCGCTGCTCCAGCCAGGCGCGCACGGCGGCCGGTCGCGGGTCATGCATGAGTTCGAGCACGAGCAGACCTCGGCTGGGTGCATCGGCCCGCGGTGGTGACGCGCCGGGGCCGTCACCATTGAGCAGGCAGAGGACGTGACCGTGATCGTCACCGGCCACCCAGGTGCCGCCGGCGTCCGCATCCCGCGGCGCGATGATGCGACGGCCGGCCCGTTCGAAGACCGACGGCGGCCGGGCCGGACCCCGCCGGTGGCTCTCGTCTCGATTGGTGGCCAGGACGAAACCACCGCCCGCCAATCCGGGCACGAACGACACGGTGCACATGAGCCCCGTCTATCCGCCGCAGTCGCCGCTCGCCACGCCGGCTTCGACCGGCAGGCCCGCGGCCACGAACGCGTCGGTCCCCCCAGCCACGTTGAACAGCACCTCGATGCCGTGACGGCGGAGCAGGCTACAGGCGGCGCTGGAGCGGTAGCCGCTCTTGCAGATCACCGCCAGCGGACCGTCGCGAACCACTTCGGTCACGCGCCGCTCCAGCTCGGGCAGCGGGATGTTGGCAGCGCCGGGGACGTGGGCGCCGTCGTGCTCGGTCACGGTGCGCACGTCGAGCACGGCCAGCTCGCCCCGCTCCCGCCGGGCGGCGAGGTCCTCCACCGCGATCTGGGGCAGCTCGGCCTGCGCCCGGCCCGCAGCCGTCCAGGCGTCCATGCCGCCCTGGAGGAAGCCCACGACCCGGTGCAGGCCCACGCGGGCCAGGCGCAAGACGGCCTCGTGCACGCCGGCCTCGTGCACGCCGGGCTCGTCGGCCGTGACCAGCACCAGCGGCTCGTCGACCGGGAGCAGCGAGCCACACCAGGAGGCGAAGTTGCCGCCCAGGCCGATGTTCACGGCCCCGGGGACGTGACCTGCGCCAAAAGCGACGTTGCGACGCACGTCGAGTGGGATCGCACCGGCGTCGACGCGCGCCGCGAACTCGTCGGGAGTCAGCGGTTGCGGGCGGGGCAGCTCGTCGAGCGCGGGAGGCCCGCGGCGGTTGAGTTCAGCATCGTGGGAGAAGTACGCCGGGGGCGCGCTGAGCCCGGCGGTGGCCATGGCGACGAACGCGTCGCGGCTCATGTCGGCCAGGGCGTGGTTCGTCTGGCGCTGCTCGCCGATGGTCGAACTGAGCGCGCTGGAGATGTTGCGGCCACAGGCCGAACCCGCCCCGTGGGCCGGGTAGACCTCCACCGTGTCCGGCAGCGTGAGCAACTTCCCATGCAGCGAGTCGTACATGAAGCCGGCCATCTCCTCGGCGGTGTAGCCCTTGCTGCCCACCAGGTCGGGGCGCCCCACGTCGCCGATGAAGAGCGTGTCGCCCGTGAGCACCTTCTGCGCTGCGCCGCCCGCGCTCTCGTCGGTGGCGAGCACGCACACGCTCTCGGGCGTGTGGCCGGGCGTCTCCAGGAAGCGCAGCACCACGCTGCCCATCCGGATCTCGTCACCGTCGTGCACCGCCACGGCGTCGTAGTCAGCACCCGCCCGGTGGCCGATGTAGATCGTCGCCCCCGTGCGCTGCGCCAGTTCGAGGTGCCCCGAGACGAAGTCGGCGTGCAGGTGCGTCTCGATCACGTACTTGATCTCGAGCCCTCGGGCGCGCGCCTCCTCCAGGTACTGATCCACGTCCCGTTGCGGATCGACGATGGCGCACTCCCCGTCGTTGCCGATCAGGTAGGACGCGTGGGCCAGGCACGGCAGGTAGAACTGTTTGAACTCCATGACTCCATTATCCGTCCTGAGCGCGCCGCTTGGGAACCCCGCGGACCTCAGTCGCCGTAGGTGGGCAACTGATCCATCACCTCCGCCAGCCGCGGGGCGCTCGCGTCCTTGCCCGACAGCACCGGTTCGGCGAGGGGCCACTCGATCGAGATGTCGGGGTCGTTCCAGGCCACCCCGAGTTCGTAGCCCGGGTCGTACACGTCGGTGCACTTGTACTCCACCTGGGCCGTCTCGCTGATCACGATGAAGGCGTGCAGGAACCCCGGCGGCACGTACAGCTGGCGGAAGTTCTCCGCGCTCAGCGAGACCCCGACCCAGCGCTTGAAGTGGGGCGACCCGCGCCGCACGTCGACGGCCACGTCCCAGATCTCGCCCTCGAGGGCCCGTACCAGCTTGCCCTGGGGCTTGCGCCACTGGCTGTGCAGGCCACGCAGCGTGCCGCGGCAGGACTTGCTGTGGTTGTCCTGGACGAAGGGCAGGCTGATGCCCGCCTCGCGGAACTTCTCGGCGTGATACGTCTCGAGGAAGAAGCCCCGGTCGTCGCGGTGCACGACGGGCTCCAGCAGGATCACTCCCGGCAGTTCGGTCTCGGTGAAGTTCAAGGCGGTCTCCGGAGTCCCTTCCCGACGCGGACCTTGTACGCAATGGGGGCAGCGGGGACCACCGCCGGACGCCGCGCGCGCAGCTCGCGCCCCTCGGCCGTCGGGAGCCGGCGATCCGAAAGACCCTCCCGGGCCCCGGCCTCCCGCGTAGAATCCCCGCGCCATGCCCGCCGAGACCCACTCCCAGTTCAGCGCCCGCTCGTACGAGATCGACTCCTACGGCCACCTCAACAACGGGGTCTACGTGAGCTGGTTCGAGCAGGGCCGGCTCGACTACCTCGTGGCGCGGGGCTTCAGCTACGACGGCTTCGCCGCGCGCGAACAGTGGTTCGTCGTGGGTCGCACCGAGATCGACTTCCGCCGCGCGATCGGCGTGGGCGAGAGCATCGAGCTGACCACCCGCGTCGCGGCGCTGGGCAGGAGCAGCGTGCGCTTCGACCAGGTCATGCGTCGCGCCGAAGAAGGTAGCGACGGTGCGCCGGTGTGCGTGGCCCAGACCGTGATGGTCTTCGCCGCCCACGGCGCGTCGATCCCGATCCCCGAGGACTTCCGGGCCGCCGCCGAACCAGCCTGAGCCCGACCGGGCCCGTTCGACGCCCGGGCTCGACATGATTGCGCCACCGGGGGCGCTCCGAGCCGGGTATAGGATCGCCGCTTCGACGCCGAAACCAGCTCGCACAGGAGATCGTTCATGCGCAAGGCCATCTACCGTCTCGCGCTCCTGGCCGTCCTGCTCCAGCCCGTCGCCTGCGTGTTCGCCGTAGGGACAGGCGGTTGGGACGAGGACGACCGGGAGCATCGCCTCCGCCGGATCGAGCGCCGTCTCGACCTGCTGGAGCAGCAGCAGCACGACGCGGCCGTGGAGTCGGGAGCGTCCTGAGGCTGTTGCCGGGCCGCACGCGCGGCGCTCCCGCGGCGGGAGCGCGCGCCCGAGCCCGAGTGCTCAAACGAGCGACGCCGCCACGAACCCCTCGGGATTCGTGGCGGCGTCGTCATGAACGGGCG
>JAJDEQ010000072.1 GCA_029259695.1 Planctomycetota bacterium | reverse complement strand
AAGAACGCTGTGTCCGGGAAGGCCAGCTCGTAGCCGTCGAGGGCGGCGAGGCGTTCGGCGGTGTGGTGTGCACGGCTCAGGTTGACCTCGCCCAGTTCCACGAAGCCCTGCTTGCCGAGCAGCGACATCCAGATCGTGCTGCGCAGGGCCATCAGCTGCTGGCTGGTGCAGATGTTGCTCGTGGCCTTGGTGCGACGGATGTGCTGCTCGCGGGTCTGGAAGGTGAGCACGACGCCGGGCCGTCCCGCGCCGTCCACGGTCTCGCCCGCGATGCGTGCGGGCATCTGCCGCACGTGGTCCATGCGCCCGCACAGGTAGCCGACGCCCGGGCCGCCGAACCAGGGCGGGTTGCCCATGCCGGTCGCTTCGCCGCAGACCATGTCGGCGCCCTGCTTGCCCGGCGCCTCGAGCACCGACAGCGCCACCGGGTCGGCGGACACCACGCACAACGCCTCGGCCGCGTGGGCTGCGTCGGCGAGCGGCCGGATGTCCTCGATCACGCCCCAGAAGTTGGGGCTCTGCAAGGCGATCGCGGCCACGCCGCCGCCTTCGAGCGCCGCCGAGAGTTGATCGACGGGCGTGTGGCCATCGACCAGGTCGACCTCGACGAGTTGCATGTCCAGGCTGTGCATGTAGGTGCGCAGGCAGCCGCGCGCATCGGGGTGCAGGCCCTTGCTGACCACCACGCGGTTCGCCCTGCGGCTGACGCGCAGCGCCATGAGCACGGCCTCCACCACGGCCGTGGCGCCGTCGTACAGCGAGGCGTTGCTGACCTCCATCCCGGTCAGGCGACACATCATCGTCTGCCACTCGAGGATCGTGCGCAGCGTGCCCTGGCTGGCTTCCGGTTGGTACGGCGTGTAGGCCGTCCAGAACTCGGTGCGCGCCACCAGGCTGTCGACCAGCGCGGGGCAGAAGTGCTGGTAGGCCCCGGCGCCCAGGAAGCTCGGCTGGTCGTCGGCCGAGGTGTTCCGGTCGGCCAGCGACTTCATGTGCCGCAGCAGTTCGTCTTCGGTCAGCGCCGGCTCGACGTCGAGCGTGCCGGTGAAGCGGCACTCGGGCGGGATGACCTGCATGAGCTCGTCGATGCTCTGTGCGCCGATGGCAGCCAGCATCTGCTGGCGATCGGCGTCGGTGTTCTGGACGTAGTGCACTGTGGAGGTCCTGGCCGAGTGGGGAACCGAGCGCCGCCCGCGGCGCGAGCCGCAGGGGCGGGGTGGGCCGGCCAGCGGTCCGCCGGCCTGGGAGATCCAGCCAAGGAATGTAGCCAACCCGGGCCCGAGGGGAATGGGTCAGTCGGCCAGAAGTCCCGGCCTGCGGTGCGCTACGGTCCGGGCGCGCCGGGGGCTGTCCCGATCTGGCTGTCCGGGCCGCCGTCCGGCTGTCGATGGGGCCGCCGCCGCGGGGCCGGGTCGCCGAGCGTCCCGGCCGGCGGGGGGCTCAGGACGCCTCGGCCACCAGCTTGTCGTAGGCCGCCGCGTCGAGCAGCCCGGAGGGCAGGTCGCCGGCCAGCTTGACCTTGATCATCCAACCGCCGCCATAGGGGTCGGTGTTGATCGTGGTCAGGTCGTCCTCGAGCCCGTCGTGGACCTCGACCACCTCGCCCTTCACGGGCGACTTCAGGTCGGACACGGCCTTCACCGACTCGATCTCGCCGAAGCCTTCGCCGACGTTCACGCCGTCGCCCACGGAAGGAAGATCGAGGTAGACGAGGTCGGACAGGCTCTCGGCGGCGTGGGCGGTGATGCCCACGGTGACCGTGTCGCCGTCGACCTTGATCCACTCGTGAGACTCGGTGTACTTGAGATCGTTGGGGCTGCTCATGTTCTGGCTCGGTCGCAGTGGTGGCTGCTTGACGGGGATCTGGGTGGAGTCGGTTCCTGTCGGCCGGGCCGGGCCCGGGCCGCTTCAGTAGTCGCGCTTGTAGAACGGCAGGTCGACGATTGTCACCGGGTGGCGCTTGCCGCGGATGTCCATCTCCAGCCGGCCGCCGGCTTCGTGGTGGCCGGTGGTCACGTAGGCGGTGCCGATGTGGGTGTCGAGCATGGGGGAGGGCGAACCGCTGCACACGCTGCCGACCTGTTCGTCACCCGCGTGCAGGCTGTACCCCTGGCGCGGCACGCGCGGGCTGTCGGTGGTGAAGCCCACCAGGCGCCGGGTCGGTCCCGAGGCCACCGTGGCCTCGATGGCGGCGCGTCCGCTGAAGTCGTGGGGGTGCTTGATCGGCTTGACGATCACGCCGGCTTCGACGGGGTTCGTCGTGTCGTCGAGTTCGTGGCCGTAGAGCGCCATGCCGGCTTCCAGGCGCAGGGTGTCCCGCGCCCCGAGCCCGATCGGCATCGCGCCGCACGCCGCGCCGCTCTCGAGCAGGGCGTTCCAGACGCGCATCGCCTCGGACGCGGCGAAGTAGATCTCGTAACCGTCCTCGCCGGTGTAGCCCGTGCGCGAGATCATGGCGGGCGTGTCGCACACCGTGCCGCGGTAGAAGGAGTAGTACTTGAGCGCACCGGGGCCCGGGCCGTCGATGCCCGGCGGCCCGTCCGGCGTCGGCTTGCGCACGGCTTCGTCGGGCCCGCCCGTGCACAGCGGCGCCAGCGTCGTGGTCGAGTGGCGACCCTGGATGGCGATCATCGCCAGCTCGTCGGACAGGTCCTCGAACTGCACGTCGAAGCGGGCGGCGACCTCCTTCATCCAGGCCACGTCGCGGTCGCGATTGCCTGCGTTGATGCAGAAGAAGATCTCGTCCGCGTCGCGATAGACCAGCACGTCGTCCATCGTCGTGCCGTCCTCGCGGCAGAACATCGAGTAACGGATCGCGCCCAGCTTCAACTTCGACACGTTCACGTGCACGAGGAACTGGGCCGCCTGCTCGCGCTGCGGCCCGGTGAAGCGCACGCGTCCCATGTGGCACAGGTCGAACAGGCCGACGTTCGCGCGCACGTGCCGGGCCTCCTCGAGGATGCCCTGGTACTGGACCGGCATGAGGAAGCCCGAGAAGTCCACCAGGCGGGCGTCGGCGGCCTCGTGGGCCGCGGTCAGGGGAGTGTGCCGCAGCTCGGTCGCGGGGGGCATGGCGTCGACTTCCGATCTCGCTTCGGGGGCTCGGCGGGAGCCGGCGATCATGCCCGGACGGCCGCGAAAACGCCAGCGCGGCGGGGCAGCCCGTTCAGCAGGCCGAGGGGCCTACTGCTCGAAGAACTTGCGCGCCTCGGCGTCCCAGTCCACGTCGGCCCATTCGCCTGCGCGCAGGGTGGGGCGGTCGCGGTGCTCGAGCCATTCATCGCGGCTCGAGAAGTCACCCAACGGGGCCTCGACGGGCTGGGCGCGCGCGCGTGCCTTGGGCTCGCGCATGGCCGTGGACCGGATCACGATGTTGTACTCGGGGCGACCGCCGGCGGGGCGCTCGGCGTGCAGCGACGCGATGAAGTCGTCGGGGAAGCCCTCGAGCAGGAAGCGCCCCTGGTCCACGTGCTGCGCACGCCGGAAGTACTCGGCGGCGACGCGGTAGTCCTCGAGGCGGTAGTGGATCTTGCCCAGCAGCAGGTACGCGTCGTAGGACTCGAAGTTGCCCTGGATCACCTTGCGTCCGTGCACCCCCGCGTCGGCGATGTCACCTGAGCGGTAGGCGCGCTTGCCACACCACAGGTGGTAACGCGCCTTGAGGCTGATCAGGAGCCGTCGGATGGGGAGGGAGGAGGACATGGGCGCTTTGCTGCGGGATCCCGGGTGATCTGCTTACCGGGCAAGGATCTTATCACGGGTCGGGTTCACCGTCACGGTGGCGCGATGGCGCTGTGGCGCCGGCGCGGGAGATCGGGGAATCACGGCTCTGCACGGCCTCTCGCGGGCAGCGGGCAGCCCGGGGAAACGCCCCTCGGATGTCCGTTCGGAGCGGGGCCGGGACGCCCGGGCGGATGGCCGCGGGAGCGCGTGCCGAGCGCTGTCGCCGGATCAGCCACACGGGCCGGACCGACCCCGTGTGCCCACCGAAGCCGGCTCTAGCCGTCCTCGAGCACGATCGTGTGGACGTCCTGGCCCGGCTTCAGATCGAGTTCCTCGTCGTACACGTCGCGTCCGTCGGCGAAGACCTTCACCGCGTAGTGTCCGGCCTGGAAGCGACCCAGTTCGATCCGGTCCGTCTGGGCGCTCGCGCCCAACAACTCGGCCATGGTCTTGAGTTCGGTGGGGACGTCGCCGTAGGGACCCGCCACCTCGAACTCGAGGTCCGAGGCGTCGTAGCGGTCCGGGCCCACCTCACGCAGGTCGAGCACCACGGCCACACCGCGCGTCATGATCACGTCCTGGGTGGTCACTTCGCCGGAGCGCACGATCACGCCCTCGATCAGGGTCAGGGCGTGGTTGGGTTCCCGGTAGGCCAGCGTCCATTCCCCGTCGGCCAGGCCGTCGAAGCGGTAGTGCCCGCCCGTGTCGCTGGAGACCTCGGAGAAGACCGAGATCCACGCGTCGTCCGCGTCGCGCGCCCAGACCGAGACCTGCGGCAACGCCATTCCCGAGATACCGATCACGTCGCCCGCGACGGCGCCGCCCCGGGCCAGCGGCACGCGCACCGTGAGTCCAGCCGCGCCCTCGCGCACGGGCACGCCGGTGTGCCGCGTGACGGCCCAGTCCTCGGCGCCCAGTCCCAGCATGTTCACGCCGCCGGCGACCACGGTGTAGGTGCCGTGGGAGAGGTGCTTGAACGTCGCCCGCCCGGTCTCGTCGGTGTACAGCTCGGCGATGCGCCATCCGGTCGCGCGCAGCAGGTCGTTGTCGGGCCGCCCGTCGTCGGTGCGTTCGAGCACCAGGCGCACGCCGCTCAGGGCCGCGCCGTTGTCGTCGTCCTCGACCAGGACCACCAGCGAGCCGCCCGGCAGGCGCACGTCCTTGCGGTAGCTGGGGACGTCGGCGAGCACGATCGTCTCGGTCGAGGCGGCGCCGGCCTGCTGACCCTGTTGCGCGAGGTTGCTGCCGTCCATGGGCTGCACCGTCATCGTGTAGCGGCCGGGCGGGACACCGCGCAGCTGGTAGTCGCCGTCGGCGCCGGACATCGTGAACCGGAAGGCGGACGTCCCGGCCTCGGGCAGCAGCGTCACCGCCGCCGACGTCCCGCTGCCGTCCGAGGTGCGGATCGTGCCCTCGACGAGCACGCCCTCGGTGTTGACGCGCAGGTCGACCTCCTTCTCCTCGCCGGCCTCGAGCACGATCGTCTCGAACAGGAAGTTCTCCATGAAGTCGGACGCGTTCTCCATGTCCATCGAGAACTCGAAGTCCATCCGCATCACGTTGAACGACCCGCCGGGCAGGCCCTGGATGCGGTAGGCGCCCTCGGAGTCGGTCGTGTCGCGCTTCATGGTCTGCCCCATCGGGTCGGCCACCATCACCGACACACCGGTCACCGGCTCGTCGAGTTCGTCGAACACGTGCCCGAAGACCACGCCACCCGCAGACAGCCGCAGCGCCCCGAGGTCGCGTTGCTCGGAAGGGACGAGCGGCGACACCGGCACGCCCAGCTCCTGGAAGTCGGGCGCGTTGACCGTCAGCGTGAAGCCCTCCGAGCCCAGCTCACGCAGTTCGAAGAAGCCCTCGCTGTCGGTGGTCGTGCGCCGCCCACCGCCCACGATGGTCTCGGCGATCTTGTCCATCATCGCCGGCGAGCCTGCCGAGATGCTGACGCCCGGGAGCGGCTCGCCGGTCTTGTCCGAGACCACGCGCCCCATGACGACGGCCTCCTCGGGCAGCATGATCACCAACCCGCGGGTGACGTCGGAGGGCTCCACCTCGACGTCCGTCAGCCGCGTCTCGCCGAAGCCCTTGCCCCGGGCCGTGACCTCGTACGTGCCGGGGGACATGTCCCCGATCGAGAAGGTCCCGTCGTCGGTCTTGAAGCGCTGCGCGGGCTTGGCCGACGCCAGGCGTTCCTCCATGCCGAACGGATCGCTCATGTCGAAGAAGCCGCCGGCGGGCGCGACCTTGATCGTGAAGTCGGTGACCGGCTCGCCGTCCACCAACGACACGGCGATGCCCGCGATGCCCGACGAGTGCACCAGCTCCAGCTCGACGCCCGTGCTCCCGGCCTTCACGGTGGTCTTGAGCGAGACGAAGCCGTCCTTCCAGCCGCGGATCTCGACGTCACCCGGCTCCAGGCCGCCGAGCG
>JAJDEQ010000071.1 GCA_029259695.1 Planctomycetota bacterium | reverse complement strand
GTGGGTGACGACGGCCAGCGTGCGCGCGGGCTCGTTGGCGCCGTCCAGGACCCCCACCAGCCGGCGACCATCCGCTCCCACCGGGCGGTAGGCCTCGAGCGGCAGGAGGTGCCAGGCCGGCATCAGCTCGTGCTCGTGGTCCGGCGCCGCCGGCAGCGCCGTGCCGCCTCCGCGCCGATGGAAACCCGGCACGTCGTCCACGTCGAGCCCGGATGCGCTGGAACGCGCCACGGCGTCGACCAGCTCCTGGGTGACCACGCCGGCCAGCACACCGTCGAGGCGCGGGAACCCCGCCAGCACCTCCTCCGGGTAGGCCTCGCCCAGCGGTCCGCACACGGCGATCGGGCGCGCGTCCTCCCAGCCCTTGAGCAGCCCCGCCAGGCGCGACGTGTCCGGCACCGGGTTGCGCGCGACGCGGCTGCCGCCCACGTACAACAAGACGAGGTCGGCACGCCACAGGCGCGCCTCGCGGCGCACGACCCGGTCGGCGATGCGCTCACCCTCCTGCTCGATCACGCGCACTTCGGCGCCCAGGGTGAGCATGCGAGCCGCCGCAGCGGCCGCGTCGCGGGGCGGCAGCGAAGGCAGCTCGGAACTCGCCAACCCAGCCGGGCGTTCGGCGCCACGGACGACGACGAGCAGGATGCGCGGGTGACCTCTCATGCCACGAGTTCCCTGTAGAGATCTTCGACCTGATCGAGCTGGCGCTCGGTCCCGAACCGCTCGGCAACCCGCCGGCGGCCGGCCGCACCCATGCGATCGGCGAGCCGGCGGTCGCGGAGCAGTTCGATGATGTGACCCGCCAGGCGGCCCACGTGCAACGGGTTGACCAGGAATCCCGTCACTCCGTGCTCCACCACCTCGGAGGGCCCGCCCCACATGGAGGCCACCACCGGGCGCCCGGCACGCATGGCTTCGGCGTTCACCAGCCCGAACGACTCGAAGCACAGGGACGGCGTGGCGACCACGTCGGCCAGACGGTAGGCGGCCGCCAGTTCCTCGCCGCCCAGCCAGCCGGCGGAGACCAGCAGGTCGGCCATGCCCAGCCGCCGGGAAAGGGTCACCAGCTCCTCGTAGAAGCCGGGCAGCGCCTCGCCCACCGTGAGCAGCACCGCGTTGGGCACGTCCCGGCGCACCTGCTCCAGGGCCCGGACCAGTTCCAGCCCGCCCTTGAGGCGATCGAGGCGGCCCCCGTAGAAGACGACCCGCGCCCCCTCCAGTCCCAACCTCCGGCGCAGCCCCTCGACCACCGACGGATCGGGCTCGTCGACATCCAGCGGGATCCCGTTGCTGATCGTGCGCGCCGGCCCGATCCCGTTGTCGCCCAGCATCCGACCCATCTCGTCAGACACGGCCACGAGCCGGTCCACGTCCCGGCCCAACACCCGGCGGATCGTGCCGTTGCGGCGGGGGTTGTAGCGACCGCGCACACACAGCGCGCACTTCACCGGACCGTTGCGATAGGCCACCGGATCGCCCGGCGCGATGCGCTCGTCGAGATGGCAGAACAGCTTCTGATGGCAGACCGGCATGGCGTCGTGCACGTGCAGCACCACCTTGGCGCCGCCCCGTCGCGCGACCGCCAGGCAGGCGTAGCTCAGGTGGATGTGCAGGTTGTGCACGTGCACCACGTCGGGGCGCCAGTCCTCGACCACGCGCGTCATGGCCGCGACCCCGGCGGGATTGTCGAGACTGCGGTAGGCCCGCCAGCGCAGGTTGTAGGCCGGCACGTGCTCGACGTGCACGACCACGCCACCCTCGTCGAAGCGGCCGGCGGCGGACGGGTCGGTGGTCGTCGCCAGGAACGCCACGTCGTGACCACGGGCGGCCAGACCCTCGGCCATGCGCACCGCCACACCGGCGGCGGACGAGTGCCCGTAGAGGTCGTTCGCGACGAGGATCCGCATGAGCGCCGTGTTGTCGCCTCGGGGAGCGTCCGACTCAACCGTCCAGCGGCAACAATGCCCGCCCGAGCCGCCGGAAGGGCCCCGTTCGAGCGCGTCGTGCGCCCGCACGCAGGCGGGTCGTGGACGTCGGGTCAGGATCCCCGAGCGATCAAATCTCGGGCCCGGGACCCATGGCCGCCGGCGCCTTGATCTTGCCGAAGCTCAGCGCGCGGGCCAGCCGCGCCTTGCCCTCGTCCGGATTCTCGATGTAGTACTGGATGCGGGACAGGAAGCGGCGACGGCGGGCAGGGCCCGCCTCGTACCAGGCCTCGTAGTCCTCGACCAGGCTGCGCTTGATCCGGTTGAGCGCGTCGTTGTCGAAGTTCTCGTGGATGTACGGGGAACGATCGCTGTCCACGTACTCCGTCTTCACCAGCGACGGGTCGATGCGGTCCTTGAACTGCTCGAAGCTCGCCGTGGCCGTGAGCGGGTTGAAGAGCGACGTGCGGATGCGATCGGGCATGGCCTCGCGCATCACGCGCGCGGTCTCCTCGATGTCCTCCATCGTCTCCTTCGGCGTGCCGACGATCAGGAACACCTTGGTCCAGATGCCCGCGCGGCGACTGATCTTGAGGGCCTCCACGACCTTCTCGGCCTTGTAGTCCTTCACGAGCGTGTCGAGGCTGCGCTGGCTGCCCGACTCGACGCCGAAGTACATGCGGTTGAACCCGGCGCGCTTCATCGTGCGCGCCATGTCGTAGTCGAGCATGTCGACGCGCGTCTCGCACGACATGTTGAGCTTGAGCCCGCGCTCGATGATGCCCTCGCAGATCTCGTACACGCGCTTCTTCTGGCACGTGAACAGCTCGTCGATGAACAGCACGTTGCCCGGCTGGTACTTGTCGTGGATCTCCTGCAGCTCATTGAGGATGTCGTCGACCGAGCGCGTGCGGAAGCCGCGGCCGGTGAGCTCCTTCTGGCAGAAGACGCAGCGGAAGGGACAGCCGCGGCTGGTGAAGATGTAGAACAGCCGCTCCTTGTTCATCGCCGCGTAGCGATCGAAGGGCAGCATCTCCCAGGCCGGGAACGGGATGCGGTCGAGGTCCTTGATCAGCGGCGGCTGCGAGTTGTTGTGGCGCTTGCCGTCGGGCCGGTCGAAGGCGATGCCGGGCACATGCTTGACGCCCTCGGGGCCCTCTTCGACGCCGCGCATGAAGTCGATGATCGAGTCCTCGGCCTCGCCGCCGATGACGTAGTCCATGGCGCCGCTGTCGAGGAACGTGTCCACGTCGACGGTGGCGTGCGGCCCGCCCATGACGGTGATCACGTCGGGGTTGAGCTGCTTGGCCTTCTGCGCATAGCGGATCGCCCGCTGCACGTGCGGCGTCAGCGCCGAGAGGCCCAGGATGTCGGCCTTCTGGATGAAGTTCTCGACCTCGGCCTCGGTGCACACGCGCTCGTCGCAGCACTCGACGTCGGCGCCGGCTTCACGCAGGATCGCGCCCAGGTAGATGATGCCCAGCGGCATGGCGATGAAGAAGTCGTCCTGACCCGGAGGGGTCACGTACATCAAGACGATCTTCTTGCCCGTCATCGGCTTGGTGTCGGCCGATGCGGCGTCGGTGGATGAAGCGGTCATGGAGGTGGGTCCTGAGCAGCCAACGGGGCCCTGTGGCGGAAATACCGCCATATATATACCAGATGAAAAACGACGAAGAGCCGGAGCAGGCCCAGGGCGACTGCTACACCTTTCGGCCCGAAGGCGTCCGAGATTGAAGTCGTCGCCACGACCCAGGCTCCGCACCACACGAGGTTGGCCACCGTGAAGAGCTTCAGACGGCCCGCGTAGATGTAGAACGGCTCGATCACGGCCCCGAAGCCGATGAAGAAGTTGCCCACCACCAGGCCCAGGAACAGCGGCCAGCTGTCCGCGAAGGACTGGCCGTAGAACGTGCTCAGGATCCAGGGCACGAAGGGAATGATGGCCGCATTGAGCAGGGCGAAGGTGCAACCCGACGCCAAGGTCACGCGCTTGAAGGTCCTGCCGAGCTGCTCGAAGGGAACTCCTGAGTTCCCGATCTTGAATCCGAGGGCGGGCAGCAGGGCCCGGTTCACGCCGCCCACCATCTGGGCGAAACCCCAGGTGATGACCCAGGCCACGGTGAAGGCCCCGTTGTCGGCGAACGAGTGGCCCGCGATGAGCACGCCCCCGTAGCGCGGCAGCAGATCGTTGAAGCCCTTGTTGATGCCCAGGAAGAACGTCATCCCGAACAGCGAACGCAGCGACGAGCGCGGCACGGCCGCGAAGACCTGGCCCAGGGGCGGCGGCGCCAGCTTGGGCTCGACCCAGTGGTGCGCCCGGTTGTAGGCGTAGAGCCCCAGCACGCCACCGATCACCAGGTGCAGCATGAACACCGCGGCGATGCCTTCGATGCCGTAGCCGGTCCGCGTCACCGCGTAGATCAGCCCGAAGCGCACCAGGTTGTTGGTGATGTCGAAGCGCGCGAAGCGGAACATCTGGCGCGCGCCGACCAGCGCCGCCTGGGCCAGCGTGCGCAGCACCTCGAACAGCCCCGCGCTGCACAGCACCCAGGCCAGCACGCCGACCTCGCGATCACCCGTCCACCAGACGCTGAAGTTCGGCAGGACGAAGAAGCCCAGCAGCATCACGGCCACGAAGGCCACGCCGCCCACCTTGAGCAGCGCCGCGAGCGATTCGATGCAGCGCTTGGGATCCTGGGCCGCCAACGCCCGGCTGTAACGCGCCACGGTCGCGTTGCCGACGCCCATGGTCACCAGGAAGAACGAGAACAGGAACAGGCTGCGCGCGAAGTCCCAACGCCCCAGCCCCGCCTTGCCCAGGTATTCGGCGATCCAGATCGAGGTCAGGAAGTACGTGCCGGCCTGCAGGAACGAGGCGGCCTGCAGCACGAGGGTGTCCTGGACGAGCTTCGTCCGCAGCAGGCGCCTCACCATCAGGCGGAGCTGTCCGCCACCGCGGGTGACTCGTCCACGGAGGCATCGATCAGTTCGCCGTAGATGGCGCGCACTCGCGCCGCCGCCCGCTCCCAGGTCTGTCCCTCGGCGCGCGCCCGTCCGGCGCGACCCATGCGGTCCGCCAGGGCCTCGTCGTCGAACAGCGTCACCAGCGCTTGGGCGAGCCCGGACGTGTCGTCCCGCGCGCGCAGGAATCCGTTCTCCCCCTCGGTGATGGCATCCTCGGCGCCGCTGTCGAAGCAGCCCACCACCGGTCGCCCGGCCGCGCCGGCCTCGAGGAACACGAGCCCGAAGGCCTCGAAGCCGCCTTCGTCACTGGTGACCGGTGTGAGCATGAACGCGTGGCAGCCGCGCATCAGGGCCACCTTGCGCGCCTCGCTCACGTTGCCCAGGAAGTGCACGTGATCGCCGGCGCCGGCGGCTTCGATCTGCTCCACCAGCCTGCGGTAGTAAGAGCCCTCGGGGTCGAAGCGCCCCACCACGGCGTAGTGCACGTGCGGTCTGCCGGCCCAGGCCTCCAGGAACGCCGGCACGGAGAACGCGTAGCCCTTGCGTTGCTTGACCTCACCCACGCACAACACGTACGGCTCGGGCACGTCGGGCAACTCGTTCCGCGCACGCACGGCGTCGTAGTCGGACGGCACGCAGCCGTAGGGAACGACCTCCGCTCCGTGCGGCTCGACGTGCCGACGCACCTGCTTCAACGCGAACTCGGCACCCATCAGGAAGCGATCGGCCCGCCGGAACATCCAGCGCATGAGGCGCCCGTGGCCGCGGAGTTCGAGCGGCGCCACGGAGTACGTGCCGTGTCCGCTCACGACCACCGGCTTGCCGGTCATGCGGCCCACGAGCGTCGCGACGAACCCCAGCGGGTAGTCGGCGAAGCTGTGGATCACATCCGCGCGCCCGGCGGCCCGCACCAGCATCGGCAGCGAACTGAGCAGCAACCAGGCCATGCGCGGCAGGCTCACGAGCGGCACGTGACCGATCGGCAGCACCGGGTGGATCGACAGGTTGTCGGCGTGGGGCAGGCCCTCGGAGTAGCCCCGGTGGCCGCGACCGACGAAGACCTCGACCCGGGCGCAGCGCGGCACGAGGTAGCGCAGGGTCGAGCAGGCGTAGACACCGACGCCGTCCACACCGGAGAGCGAGTGGGTCAGGGCCAGGACGCGCGGGCCGCTCACCAGCCGTCCTCCCCCGCCGGCGTGCCGCCGGGCGGCTCGTCTCCGGATTGCTCGTCGGGCGGCTCGCCCCCGGGTTGGTCGCCGGGCGGCTCGGACCCGGATGGTTCCGCCACCGGGGCGGTCTGCGCGGCGTCATCGGACCCGGTGGGTGACTCGCCCGGCGTGTCGTCGGCGGGCGGCGGCGGGAGCAGCCGCCAGACGCGCACGAGCGGTCCGGGCCGCTGGTACTCCCACAGTTCGCGCAGCGGGAAGTTCAGATCGGTGGGCAGCTCGGCACGGCCGGGCCCGGGAGTTCCGGTGGGCGAGAGTTCGAGCAGCAGCTCTCCCCGTCCAGCGGTCAGTTCGGTCAGCGGACGACGGCGGCGGGCGTCGGGAATGCGGTCGACCTGCACGTACACGTCGACGTTCCAGGCGTCCATGAACGCCTCGATCGTCATGGGCTCGGGGGTCAGCAGGTAGTCGGTGGGGTAGTAGGAATCGAAGCGGTAGAAGCGGGACACCGGGACCACGCGCAGGGCTCCGGGCAGCTCCGGTTCACCTGCCGTCACGCGATCCATCACCCGCTGCTCACTGCGTGTGGGCGGGACGACCGCCGCCCAACGCAGGGCGTGGTCACCGCGCAGGGCCACCGGCGGGCCGTAGAACGAGCCGAACGCGTCGATGGCCACCACCTGCTCCGCGTCGACAACCTCGGACAGACGCCGCGCCGCCAGCGTGCGCGTGTCCTCCTGGGCCAGCAACCAGTCGAAGCGGCCCGCCTGCACCAACGGCAAGGCCAACAGCACCACGACGATCACCCGGCTGCCGACGCGCCCGAGCACGCCGAGCGTCGCCGCCGCCCCCACGGCCAGGGCCGGCACCGCCGGCATGAGGTAGCGCACGTGCGTGCCGTCGTAGAACAGGAACACCAGGCTGTAGCTCATGGCCGGCACGGCCAGCAGCACCCAGCGCCACGCCATCGCCGGCCGCATCAGGTACAGCCAGCCCAGCGGCCCGAGCACCACCAGCAGCGGGTCGTAACCCACCCAGGAGTGCAACACGGGCCGCAACAACTTGCCCGAGAAGGCCCCTGCGTCGAATGCCTGTCCGCCGATCTGCAGCGCACCGGCCGCACCCGCCGCGCCCTCCACGATCGTCCCGGCCCCCGTCTGCAACCCGTGCAACAACACGAACGGGTAGCCGATGACGGCCGTGGTCAGCGCCGCGAACAGCGCGCCGACCAGCGTGCGCTTGAAACCCACGCGCCACAGGCAGGCACCCAGCAGCGGCAACCCCAGGGCGACCAGCCCCACCTGGTGGGTCGAGGCCGTGAGCGCGCCCGCAAGGAACGCGAGACACACCGCGACGGTCGTGCGCCGGCGCCGGAGACGCATGCTCGCGGCGAGCGTCACCGCTCCCAAGGCGACCAGGGCGGCCCACGGTCGGGCGGTGTGGGCGTACTGCACGCACAGCAGGGACGTGCCGGCGAGCAGCGCCGCCGCCGCGGCCTCGCCGCGCGTTCGCTCCAGTTCCCGCGCGATGCGCGCCGTCGCGAGGGGCAACAAGAGCGCCAGCAGCACGCTGACCCAGCGCGCCGGCAACCAGGCCACGGTGGGATCGTCGAAGACCGCCTCGGCGAACTGCCCCGTGCCGGTCCACTCCCCGCGGGCCCGCCCGACGGCGAAACGCACGCCGATGGCGCCCAGGTCGAGGTACGGCAGCAGGTAGGGGTAGTTCGTGTAGCGCCCGGCGGGAGGCACCAGCGCGTGGACCGCCTGCCGCGCCCGGTCGGGGAGCCGGTGCACCGCACGCGCGACGAAGGTCGGTGCCGCGCCGGAGTCGCTCGGGTCGGCGACCTCGGCGGCCCCACCCAGATCGCGCGCGATGCCCAGGGCGCACTTGACGGCCGAGTCGTCCGGGACGTAGCGGTGCGGCAACCCGTGGTCGACGGACGCCGCCAGCAGCGCGGCCACGATGAGCAACACGAACCACAGCGGGTTCTTCATCGCACGGCCCCCACCGTGAGCCGTTGGCGCAGGAAGCGCGCCACGCTCCACCCTCGCTGGCTCCAGTCGTAGGCCTGCACGTCGTGCAACGCCTGGGCCGCCAGGCGTCCCCGGCGCCCCGGATCGGCGATCAGCGCCCGCAGCCCCTCCGCCAACGCCTCGGAATCGTCGGGCTGCACCAGGTGGGCGTTCACGTCGTGCGTCAGCACCTCGCGCAACGACGGGATGTCGCTCGCCACCACCGCCCGCCCCGTGGCCATGGCCTCGAACAACTTGAGCGGCGACGTGTAGCGGTTGGAGATCGCCACCTTGGCGGTGTTCGGCAGGGAGATCACGTCGCCCGCCGCCAGATGGAAGGGCACGTTGCGGTGCGCCAACGTGCCGGTGAACGTCACCCGGCCCGGCGCATGGACCTCGGCCAGCCCGAGCACGCGCGGCAGGTTGAGCTTGTCGCCGCCCACGATCAGCAGGTGTGCGTCGGGGACCTGGCCCATGGCCTCCACCAGCGTGTCGACACCCTTCCAGGCGTAGAGCTGTCCCGCGTACACCACGGTGGGCACGTCGGGTTGCAGGCCGAGATGGACGCGCGCCTCCTCCGGCGACGGCAGCTGGGCGTGGCGGTGCAGGTGCACGCCGTCCCTCGCCACCAGGATCGCGTCGGGGTCGAGCCCGTCGTTGACCAGGTCGTCGCGCAGGGCATCGCTGATCGCGACCACCGCGGGCAAGCGAGCCAGGGCCGCGACGACGAAGCGCCTGCGGGCCGGGTTCTCGGGCAGGCTGTGCACCTCGGCGCTCAGGCGCGCCACGTCCCGGGCGCGCAGCCCCCCCACCAGCATGTCGAGCGTGTAGTGATCCCGCACCAGCAGCGCCGCGTCCCGTTCGACCGCGGCACGGGCCAGGGCCCGCCAGCCGAAGGTGGCCGACTGCACCAGGAACGGCAGCCGCTGCAGGCGCGGCGGCACCATGTCGATCGTGTCGATGCTCGCGATACGCTCGACGCGGAACGTGCGCCGCGCGCCGTAGTGCTCGTACACGTCGACGTCCTGGTACGGGAAGCGCCGCGGCACCACCACGCTCACGTTGAGCCCCGTGGCGGCCAGCGATTCAGCCATGGCCGCCACCTGCAGCCCGTTGGCGCGGGCGCTGGGGAAGCGGATGTTCACGACCAGATCGAGGCGAGTGAGATCGTGCCCGGTCACCGTCCCTCGTCGTCCGCTCGGGGATCGTCCGTCTCCACGCCTGCATCCGTGGTCGAGGAGGGACCCGACGCCGCGTCCGGATCGTCCGCCGCGCCGCCCGAGGATTCGTACAGATCCTCCTCGAGCTGTTCGTTGGGACCGAGGTAGCCCTCCACGTAACCCAACTGGCGCAACCGCTCGGCCATGGAGGGATCGATGGCGAAGGTCGGCATGCTGGAGAGCGACGGCATGCGCCCGTCGTACTCGAGCATGCGCTCGAACAGCCGGCGACGCAGGTCACCCGCCTCGATCGGATGGAGTTCGTCCGGATCCGCCGTCAGGTCGAAGACGCGCACCTTGTGTTTCTCGCTCGCGACCTCGAGCAACTCGGGGGCGACCAGCACCTCGCGGTTGGCGACGAGCTTGTACTCGTCGTCGAGCATGGCCACGTAGCGGTTGTTCTCCGAGAAGACCGCGCGTTCCTCGGCGGGCGGCTCGGTCCCGCCTGCATCCGGAACCAGGCTGCGACCGTCCCCTGGATCCAGCGTGCCCCGTCCGGCGACCTCCACCACCGTGGCCGGGATGTCCATCGCCTCCACGTGCCAGGGCACCCGTCGCCCGGCATGGACGCCGTCGGGGAAACGCACGACGAGCGGCACGTAGAGGTTCGTGTTGAACATCCAGTCGTGCTCGAAGACCTTGTGGTCGTACAGCTCCTCGCCGTGGTCGGAGGTGAAGATCACCAGCGTGTCGTCGGCGATCTCGAGTTCGTCCAGCAGGTCGAGCAGGCTGCCGAACATCTCGTCGGCGAAGGCCAGCCCGCCGTCGTACAGGGCGTTCACCCGGACCAGGTCGCGCTCGGTGAACTCGAAGTCGCCGCGCCCGATGGCCACGTTGTAGCTCTGGGTGAAGGTCTTGTAGATGCCCTCGTAGTCCGGGTCGTAGAGCTCCTTGTACGGGGCGGGCGGATCGTAGGGCGTGTGCGTAGAGTAGTAATGGACCATGGCGAAGAATGGCCGGTCCTGCTGTTCGCGGATCCAGCGCAGCGCTTCGGTGTTCACCAGCCGGACGTCGAGGTGCTGCCGGATCTTGTTGTAGAGGATGTACAGCAGCATGTCGGAGCGGGCGATCGACCACTTGCTCGAGCGTGTCACCGGCACGTGGCCCACGATCTGTTCGAAGTAGGTGTCGAAGCCCGCCAACAGGCCGCTGTTGTTGCTCAGCGTGCCGGTCAGGAAGGCGCCGCACACGTAGCCTTCGTCCTGCAGGGCCTGGGCGATGGTGCGGTTGCGCTTGGGGTCGAGCCGCTGGTCCGAGCGCATGCGCATGAGACCGTGCTCACGCGGATACTTGCCGGTCAGGAACGAACCGAACGAGGTCCAGGTGAACGGTGCCTGGACCACGGCGCGCTCGAAGACCACGCCCTCGGCGGCCATGGCGTCCACGTGGGGTGAGGTCGGCGGGTCCCGCTCGTACCCGTAGCAGCCGAGGCGATCACCGCGCAGGGCATCGACCACGACCAGCAACACGTTGGGCGCACGGCCCTCGGGGGCGGCGCGCTCGGTGAAGTTCGTCAGCCCGGCTTCGCGCCACGCGGCCCAGGGGCCGAGCCCGAACAGCACCACGCACGCGGTCAGGAACGCCCGGCGCCCCGGCGGGCCGAGGCGTCCGGGGCGCACCAGCACCAGCGCCGTCACCAGCCCGAAGATCACCCAGCCGGCGCTGAGGGCGACACGACTGGGGTGGTAGAAGGGCAGTCCGTCCGAGAAGGCGAACAGCGGCTTGAGCCACCAGAACAGGTTGGCCGCCACCATGACCGTGACGAAGACCCGCGCCGGCGCGTACTCGGCACGCTGACCACGGGCGACGAGCCACCCGAACAGCAGCGACCCGAGCCAGCACACCACCACGCCCACGAGCGCGTAGCGCATGGCCGCCAGGACCAGCACGGCCAGCAGTCCCGCGCCGTCGATGGGCATCCACACACCGCTGTCCGCCCACACCCCGAGCAGGTAGCGGAGCTGATGGACGAGGGCCTCCCCGATACCCCAGAAGGCACCGTAGACGAGACCGGTGGTGAGCGAGGATTGCCATCGTTTCATGGGAGACGCCGAACGGGCATCGTAGAGATTACCCCGCGCTGATGGCACCGAGCGTTCGTCCTCGCGTGGACCGACCCCAACGTGGCACCGGCTCGGGACAGCGCGTAGTCTCCACGACCATGGGTCTGCGCCGCATCCGTCCGCCCCTGCCCCTGCTGCTGTCGGTGGCCGGCGGCATGACCTGGGTGCTCGCACCGGACGTCCCGCTGACGCTGATCGCGCTCATGCTCTGCCCCGGCTGGGGCCTGACGCGGGTGGTCTCGTCGATCGACCGCAACTTCGGCGTCCTCGGCAGCTCGCTGTGCCTCTCGATCGTGGTGCTCGGCCTGACCACGCGCGCCGCCGGCGCACTCGGGATCCCGAGCACCACGCTGGGCCCGGCCCTGCACGGCCTGTCGATCGGGTTGTGCCTGCTCGGCACCTTGCGACTCGGCGCCTACGACCGCTGGCTCGCCCGGCAACCGCCGCACCCCGCGCCCATGCTGCCCTGGCCCCGGTACGGCTGGTGGTGCTCGGCGCTCACCGCCCTGACCCTGGCTGCCGTGGCCTGGGCCCACGCCCCGGGCCGTCCACCGGCCGGCGCCGCGGGCATCGTGGAGGCCGCCCGGGCCGCGGCCTGGCTCGACGGCCCCGGCGGAGCCTTCGTGGCCGGGGTGGCCCTGCCCCGCCACGGCCTGCTGGCCCCCGCCGCGGCCGGCCTGGCTGCCGGCAGCGGCGCCCACGTGCTGGTCGCCGTCCCACTGCTCGTGCTGTCGTGCCTCGCGGCCACCTTCGCCCTGCTGGCCGAGGGGATCTCGCGCTTGTGGGGCAATCGGGGTGGCCTGCAGTCCATGTTCGCCCTGCTGCTCGGCCTCAATCCCCTGGCCGCGTTCTTCGTGCTGCGATCCACCACGAGCAGCGACCCGACACGGGCCCTGGCCGGGATCCCGCTCGGCCTGGACCCCACGACGACCACCGGGCTCAACCCCTTCATCGAGGGGACGGAGCTGGCGGTGACCCTGGCGCTCACGGCCATGCTCGTGTTCACCACCATGTCCGTGCTGCGACGGGCCTCGTTCCATGTGCCGCGCCTGATCGGCCTGGCGGCGTTCGGGCTGACCGTGTCCCACCCGACCGCTGCCATGCTCATGCTGCCCGGCTGGATCCTGGGCGCCGTCATGTCCTACCTCGCCTGCCGCGGCTCGCCGGACAACGACCCGCGCCCCGACAACCCGGCGCGCCGCCCGGGCGAACCGCTGCGACTGCGGGCGCCCTTCTGGCGCCTGGCCGTCCCGGTCGCCCTGGGCGCCCTGGTCGGGTTCGCCCTCGTGGATCCGATCGAGTTCACGTTGCGGCCGTCGAGCGTCAAGGCCTGGACCCTGTTGTGCGTCATCGGTCCGACCCTGCCGTTCTTCATGCCCGGCGTGCGACACCTCAACGCGAGCCCGGGACGGGAGGCGTTCTTCTTCGTCGGCTTGATCCCCGTCAGCATCCTGCTCGGGATCGGCCTGTCGCCCATCGGGAGCGCCGGCAGCGGCGAACTCATCGCGCGCCTGCTCGCCGTGCTGCTCGTCGTCCCCTGTGCCAACGGCGCCATGAAGCTGGTCGAGCTCCACGGCACCCCCGCGCGTGTGGTGCTCGCGCTGCTCGTGCTGGTGCTGCTGCCCGCGCCGTTGCACGCACTCTGGTCGGCGGCGCACCGCCCGCGCCCGTTCGCCTGGAACCCCAACGGCTCACTGACCCTGGCCTCAGCCGACGCCGACTGGCCGCTCGCCCTGAGCTACCTGGCCAAGCGCGCGCCGCAGCGCGCCGTCGCGCTGCTGGCCGACCCACCCGGCCTGACCCGACCGACCGTCCACGACCTGGCCGCCGCGCGACTCGTGACCGGGCGCCCGGTGCTGTCGATCTTCGCCGACGGCGACTCCCCGTGGCCCGAGCTGCACACCGAACAGGCCTCCGAACTCCTGGGACGGTTGCACGAGCGCCGGGCACTGCTCCAGCTCCGCTCCCGCCCCGGTCTGCGCGGGCGCGAGCTGTGGATGATCCATCACAGTGAGTCCGCACCCGGCTTCGTGCTCCAGGGCACGGCCGGCCCCTTCAGGGTCTCCGGCGCGAGCGTGCCCGACGTCGTGCTGGTGACGGTGCAGGGCCTCTCCTCCCGGGACGTCGACCGCCGCAACCTGCCGGCCCTCGCGCGCCTGGCCGAACAGGCGATCAACATCCCGCGGGCCATCGCGCCGCGCCCGGACCTGGCGTCGGCCCTGGCCACGATCATGCACGGGGAGTCACCGGCCGAGCGGGACATGCGACGCTGGCTCGCCCGCGCGAACGGACCCGCGGCCGGACAGCCGGCCCCCGACGACGACACCCCCGCGCCGGACGCCTCGACCCGCGACGCATGGGGCAGCGTCGACGTCGCGACACCCGGCGCGCGCTCCCGTCCGCCCCGGGAGGACGAACCACGCCGAGCGGGCGACTCGTTCGCGCGGCTCATGAGTGACCGCGGCTACAGCACCGCGGCGATCCTGCCGGAGTCGGCACGCGACACCCCCTGGCGCGGCCTGTGCTTCGACTTCGATCGCGTCATCGACGACCCCACCTGGACCGCGACGGGCGTGGTCGACGCCGCGCTGGCCGAGCTTGCCCAGCCGGACCCTGCACCGGTCTTCCTGTGGCTGCACTTCACCGATCTCGTTCCTCCGCCGGTCGCCGCCCGTCCCCCCGGCGAACTCGCGACGCCCTCCGGAACGTCCGCGGCGGACACCGACGCGCCCGACCCCGGCCCCGACGACTGGGAGCGACTCCGGCCGCTCCGTCTCACCGCTCTCGACCGACAACTGGAGCGTCTGGCCTCGTCCCTCGGCGGCATCGACCTGCTCGCCATCACCTCGCCCGGCGGGTTGGAGCCGCTCGACCCGGGCGAACGCGCACCGACCGCCGCGGTCGGCCCCCTGGCCGAGGTCGTCCTGCGCGTGCCGGTCCTGCTGCACGGCGCGGGCACGCTGGCCGAGACACTCGACGACGACGTCCTGTTCAGCACCGCCGACCTGCTCCCGCTCGCCATCGATGGATTGCTGCACCCCCGGCGAGAGGTGATCGTCACGGCCGAGACCGACGACCGGGAGCTCTGGGGCCGGGTCAGCAGCGGCCGCAAGACGATCCTGGTGAACCCGGGCGATCGACGCATCACGAGCCTGCGCGGAGCGACCTTCGACCTGCGCCTGGACCCGGGCGAGGAGCTGCCCCTGCCCGCCGACCCGCAGGAGCTCGACCTGATCGACTTCTGGCGTTCCCCCGAGGACTCCCCCCGTGGGGTACGCAACGCGGGCCTCGCCGCGCGGGCGCTGCGCGGCGACGGCGGAGCGAACTGAACCGCTCTCGCCCGCGTTCGCCCGCCGCTCGCGCCGGCGTGCAGCACCCACCGGCCGCGGTGCCGCGGCGCCTTCAGCTCACGGCGTACTCGCCGGTCACGGCGAAGCGCACGGCCGTCCCGTCGAGCGTCACCTGGACCAGCGCATCACGCCGCTGGAGGGTGCCGCCGTCGCACTGCAGCTCGACCCCGCCGAGGGCGGCGGGGAGCCGGTAACCCAGCCGACCGACCACGCCCTCGATCAGCACGACGTCCTGCAACGTCACGGCACCCGGCCCGAAGCCGTAACGCCGCTCGGTCCGGGCCCCGGGCAGACGGGCACCGCGCCAGTCCGCAACGCCGCCCCGATACAGCACCCGTTCGCCGTCGTACTCCTGCTGCGTGCCCACGTCCCACGCCGCCACGTACCCGCTGCGCACGACCCGCGCCAGGCACGCCCGCGGGGCCCGCCGCCGACGCCACGCCTCGAGCCGCCGACCGGCCGCCCGGGCCGCCCGTTCCCGGCGCGCCGCCCGCTCCCAGGCCCAGCCCTCCGCCTCACGCAAAGCGCGCCGCACGGCGCCACGGCCGGCGGCACCGTCCGGCTGCACCCACGCGCTGCCATCCGGCACAGCTCCGCGGGCGGGCAGCACGATGCACTCGCGCCGCGCCACTCGGCGGGTGTCACCACAGAGCACGAGCGACTGCAACTGCCCGCCACCCACGTCGCAGCCGGTGACGCAGGTGGGGGCCGCGTGAGCCCCGCGCAGCAGCGCCACGTACCCATCGCGCTCGACGTGCAGCAAACCCGCCGCCCCGCACTCCACGTCACGCGGCCCACGGGCGCCCCCGATCGGGACGCTGTGGATCACCCGGGCGATCCAGGCCCCCTGGGCGCTCCAGCCGACACGGCTGCCCGTGAACCGGGCGGCGCCGTGATGGCTCTCCACTCCGCCGTCCAGGGCGTGCAGATGAGCGACCCACTCCTCCATCGCACGCCCCGCCTCGGCATCGAGCTCGGGCCGCCCGAGCAGCGCCGCGCCCCGGTGCAGGGCATAGACGTCGAACGGGTGACTGGCCACCTCGTAGGGGCCGTCCCAGCGCCAGCTGTCGACCTCGTTGCGCAGCAGCTTGCGGCCCTCACCCCCGCGCAGGGCCAACAGCGCATCGAGCATCGCGCCCAGCCGTCGAGCGTCGGGCGGATCCCAATCCGCGCCCAGCGCCGCCCGCGCGGCGAGCAGCAGCGCCGGCACGACGCCCTGGCGCGCACTGCTCACGTCGGCCCGCTCGGCCCCGGGCCCCGGGCCGGCCGCCATGGGCACGACCCCGTCTGCATCGACCGACCGCAGCACGCCCGCACAGGCCGCCCGGGCCGCGGCGCACCAGGGCTCACGACCGAAGGCGGCACCGGCGCGCGCGAGCCCGAGCGCCGCCCAGGCCCGCTCGACCGGGTCGTGCTCGAGCGTCGACGCCTGCAGCAGGAACGTCTCCACGTGCCGTTCCACCGCGGCCTGTGCCCGCGCCGCTTCGTCGTCGGAGAACAGGTCGCGCGCTCCGCGCAACAGGCTGACGATCACGTCCACGCAGGCTCCGCCGTCCTCGGCGAACCCGGCGTCGTTGCGCTCGTCGGCCGCGCCGGGCGGGAACACCTCGGCGCCCGAGAGCGGGTCGACGCTGAGCTGGTCCACGGCGCGCAGCACCTGGCGTCGAGCGCGTTCGGCGTACTCGTCCTCACGGGTGAAGCGCCACGAGGACAGGTTGATCAAGGCACCCTGGACGATCCGCCCGGTCGGTTCGAGACCCAGCACGGGACAGCGCAGCCCGCCACCGGGATCGGTGTGCGCCTCCAGGAAGTTGGACAACCCGCGCAGCACCCCCAGGCGCAAGGCGTGCTGATCCACCAGCTGGGCGCGTCCGGCCCCCGCCTCCACTCCGGGGATCCCGGAATCCCGGCCCGCGTCCCCGGTCAGCGCCACCGCTTGCCGCCCATGGCCGACAGCAGTCGCGGCGCCAGGTCGGCCACGTCGTGGTCCACGAGCACCTTGGTGCGCAAGCGGCGACCGAGGTGCTCGGCGTCGTGCGCGTCCAGGGCCAGCAGCGCCGCCAGCTTGGACGAGAGATCTTCCACGTCGCCCGGCGTGTACATCAGTCGCGCGGCGAGGTCGGCGCCGAAGACCCCGGCGAAGGCCTCGTTGCAGGTCAGCGGCAGCGTGCCGCAGCACATCGCCTCGAGCACGACCTTGTCCACGCTGCCCGTGCGGCTCGTGTTCACCAGCACGCGCGACGCGCGCATCCGGGCCGCCACGTCGAGCCAGGGCACGGCGCCCAGGAACTCCACCCGGTCACCGAAGCGCGTCCGCGCCGAGGCCACCAGTTCGTCCCGGTAGGACGCGTCCCGGTCCAACAGGATGTCGCCGGCGATCGCGGTGCGCGGGCAACTCGGCAGACGCTCGAGCGCCGCGAGCAGCTCTTCCTGTCCCTTGGTCGGCGCGATGCGCCCCACGGCCACCACGTCCACCGTGCGCGGGGCCCGCGCGAAGTAGAAGTGCCGCGCGTCGACACCGTGCCCGGTGACCACCACCTCGGTCTTGTCCGTCTCCAACCGGAACGACTCGCCCGACGCGGTGAAGACCTTCTCGACCCACGGAGCCGCCATGCGCAGGCTCCGGTCCACGCCCTTGTGCGTGTACCAGAGGAACATGGGGATCTTCCGGACGCGGGTCTGGGGCAGGGCGTAGAGCACGAACTTGGGCACCATGTGGGCCAGCACGGCGTCGGGCCTGCTCGGACCGCGCAGCCGCCTCAGCGCGCGGTGCAACGCGGCCAGCATGGACAGCTTGCCCGCCCCCCGCTCGCGGCCGAGGGACACCGGCACGACGTTCGCCGGCAGATCGACGTCGCCCACGCGCTGGGCGATGACCGTGAGCTGCTCGGTGTGCCGTGCGAACTCCGCGCACCATCCGTGGAAGAACCCGAGGACGGCGTCGCGGCGATCGAGAACCTGGGTCAGGACGACGAGGTGCATGACAGGGCAGGATGCCCTGCGGACGAGCCGCTCGCCACCGCCGGGTCGTCGCCGACGTCCGGCGCCCGCAGTGCGGCGTACTCCGCGGCCAGGCACGCCGCGACCGATTCCGGCTCGTGGGCCGCCCAGGGCCGGGCCGCGGCGGCACGGCCGTAGGCACGTCGCAGGGCGGCGTCGCCCATCAGCTCGTCCAGCGCCGCGGCCAGCGCCGCGGGGCGGCCGGGCACCAGCCGCCCGTCGATGCGCTCACGCACGAGTTCGGGCACGCCGCCCACCGCCGTCGAGACCACCGGGACCCCGGCGCGCAGGGCCTCCACCACGACCTGGGGCAACCCCTCGCGTCGCGAACTCATCGCCAGCAGGTCCAGCGCCGCGTACACCGCGCCCAGCTCCCGCTGCATGGGCAGCCGCACCACTCCCGGCAGGCTTGCGAGGCGCCCATCCACGGCCGCGGCCAGGGGACCGTCGCCCACGATCAACAGCCGCGCGCGGGGATGACGGGACCGCAGCAGCTCCCAGGTCGCGAGCAACAGCTGCGGGTCCTTGACCGGGGCGAGCCGCCCCACCGCGCCGACGAGCACGTCGTCCGGTCCCAGGCCCAGTCGCTCGCGCAAGGCCCTGCCGCCCCGCGGATCGGGCTGCGTGCGCAGCCCGTCCACCCCCGGCGGCACCACGGCGTACTGTTCCCGGCGGCCCACCCGGTGACGCTCCACGAGTTCCTGACGCACGCGCTCGCTCACCGCCACGAGGCGGTCGGTGCGCCGCGCCAGTCCCGCCTCGACCCGCGCGAAGGTCGCGGACACCGCGCGCGAGAAGTACCCGTCGAGCACGTGACCGTGGTAGGTGTGCACCAGCAGCGGACGTCGTGCGGGGCGCACGGAGAGGGCGGCCATGCGCCCGATCACGCCGGCCTTGGCGGTGTGGGTGTGCACGATCGCCGGCCGCAGCTCCTGCACCAGGGCGCGCAGGGCACGCAGCGCCGCGAGGTCCCGGAGCGGGTCGATCGAGCGGCCGAGTTGCGGCACCACGCGCACGTCGATGCCCGCCGCCCGGGCCTCGTCCACCAGGTCCCCCTCGCCGGGGTCCGATGTGCCGGTGACCAGCACCGTGTTCCAGCCCCTGCGCGCCAGGGGCGCGCTGATGCGGATCACGTGCCGCGCCGGGCCGCCCACGTTGAGCCGGGTGATCACGCGCAGCACGTCGGTCATGAACGGGGGCTCCGGACGGGGCGACGTGGCGCGGACGGGGTGGTGATCGGCTCGGCTGGAGGCACGCGGCCCGAGCCGGCGCACACCGGACGGGTCTTCGACGGCGGCGGCACGGCCTGACTTCCGCTCACTGTCGAGCCTCCGCGGCCCGCGCCTGGACGAACCCCGCCACCGCGTCGAGCCAGGCGGTCGTGGACTGTCCGGCCTGCGGCCCACGGACCCCGAGGGAGTGATCGCCGCCCTCGACCACGTGCAGCCTGGCGGCCGAACGGCGGATCCGACGCAACACGGGCCGCAGCAACTCCAGGTCGCACAGGCTGTCCCGCGTGCCCGACACGAACAGCTGGGGCACGCCCACATCCGGCAGGTGGTCGGCTCGCAGCCGCTCGGGACGCCCCGGCGGGTGCAGCGGGTAGCCCAGGTAGACGGCCCCGCGCACACGTTCCCGCAGCGCCGCGGGGAGCGTGTCCTCGGACCCCGCGAGCAGCATGGAGGCCATGCGGCCGCCCATGGACTTGCCGCCCACGAGCACCACGCCGTCGGCGACCCCGCGACGGGATGCCAGCTGGGCCACCTTGGCCAGCGCCGCACGCCAGGCCGCGAGCAGCACGCGCGCCCCGTCGGGCGGCCGTCGACGGCCCTCGCGCACCATCCGCTCCATGTACGGGAAGTGGAAGCGCACGACGCACAGGCCGCGCTGCGCCAGCGCCTCCGCGCTCGACTGCATGAAGTCGCTGGTCATGGGCGCGCCGGCGCCGTGCCCCAGCACCAGCACCGGCCGTCCGTCCATGGCGCCGTCCCGCAGCCAGCTGCACGGCCGCCCGTCCACGTCGAAGTGGCCGCGTCCCCGCGCCCGCGGCGCCGCCTTGCTGGCGCCGTCCGAACCGTCGCCGCCCTTCGTCGCCATGCGCTCGTCCAACATCTCGTCGAGGGATCACCATCGCCGTCGCACCCGAGGACGGTGCCGTGCAGGATCCCGTTCCGGCACGTCCGCTTGCAAGCACCGCCTCGTCCCGTGCGTCCTCGGCGCCTCGGTCACGCTCCGACGACGTGACGGGGCCAGGCCCCAATGCAGGAGCCCCGGACGCGGTGACATGCACCACGCCCGGGGCTCGCTTCGGTGTCGACGACGTCAATGCGCGCTCGAGCACTCCCGCAGGAGCGTCGCGCCCGCGCCGACGCGTAGCCGACGGCGGTCGCTCAGACCATTTCCTTCAGGGCCTTGAGCGGCTGCGCCTTGACGACCTTCCGGGCCGGCTTGGCCTTGAAGATCATCTCTTCACCGGTGAAGGGGTTGATGCCCTTGCGCGCCTTGGTGGCGGGCTTCTTGACGACCTTCACCTTGAGCAGACCGGGCACGGTGAAGACACCGGGGCCGCGGCTCCCGAGTTCCTTCTTCATGATCCCGGCCATGCCGTCGAAGACGGCAGCGACTTCGCGACGGGTGAGGCCCGTCTCGTCTGAGAGCAGACCGAAGATCTGCGACTTGGTCTTGGCTTTCTTCGCCGCGGACGCGGCGGGAGCCTTCTTGCGGGTGACCTTCTTCTTCCTGGCAGCCATGCGTGTGTTCCTTTCGGAAGCCGTGTTGATGGGACGGGTTGCCGACTCGACACGCCCGTCACTGTTGCGTGTTCGTCGGTGTTGCACCTGCTGACTGCGTCCCGAGATCCTCCCCGATGCCGAGGGCGGCCAAGCAGCACCGCCAACCACCCGGGCAGGATCCATTGGCGACGAGATCCACCAACAGAATGCAATTCGGCGCGAAGCTACTCCCCGCTTCGGCGCCGTTCAACTCCAGGAAACCCTATTCTTCCAGGGGTTTTCTCGTACCTCGCACGCACGCACGGCGCTCATCGACCGCGCGCCGGGGTGCGTCGTGCGTTGCGCGGCGGTCGTCCGAGGCACGCACAGAGTCGTCGCGGCGCGCTCACGAACGCCTCCGGCTGCGTGTCGAACGGATGGTGGGGGCGCCGGGGTTCGAACCCGGATGGCCCTTGCGGGCCTAGGGATTTTAAGTCCCTTGCGTCTGCCAGTTCCGCCACGCCCCCGCTCGCCGAAGGGTGCTACGCGCCTGTTTCGGGCCGTAATTCGGCCATCCTGCTGCAGCCGGAGTGAAGCTGCGTGCACGCACGATCGGCACCGATCGCGCGCCGCACCCCGCCTCCAGGACGACCGCCATGGCGCATCGCGCAGCCGCCGACTCGTTCTAGGAAACGCACCCGGTTCCCGGAAGGGTCAGGGCCCGAAAGACTGTGGAGACAGCGCTCGAACGGGACGCGGCCGAGCCGTCGGTCGGAGCTCCGCGCACGCGCCGAGGTCACCTGGAGCACCCCAAAAAAGTGTCGCCGGCCCCCAGAAAACCCCTGGATCCAGGGAGATTCCGGGCACGAACGGCCGCGCCGAGGAACTCAGGAGGCCTTGGCGGATGCCGCCAGGACCTCGTCGCGCAGCGTCCGACGGAGCAGCTTGAGCACCGCCGACTTGGGCAGGTCGTCGCGGAACTCGATCTCCCGCGGGACCTTGTACGGCGCCAGCTCGGCGCGACACCAGTCGCGCAACTCGGCCACGTCGGCCTCCACGCCGGGCGTGAGCACCACGAACGACTTGACCGTCTCGCCGCGGTGCTCGTCGGGGATGCCGATCGTGCAGGCCTCGAGCACGGCGGGATGCGCACACAGCACACGGTCGATCTCGTCGGGGTACACGTTGTAGCCACTCGCCACGATCATGTCCTTCTTGCGACCGACGATGCGGAAGTACCCATCGTCGTCGACCGTCGCGAGGTCTCCCGTGAACAGCCAGCCGTCGCGCAGGGTCTCTGCCGTGGCCTCCTCGCGCTTCCAGTAGCCCGCCATGATCTGCGGTCCGGAGATGACGAGTTCGCCGGTCTCCCCCGCAGCTAACTCCTCGTTGCCCGTGACCGGGTCCACGATGCGTGCCACGGTGCCGGTGACGGGCAAGCCGATGCTGCCCACCTTGCGCGCCCCGGTGAGCGGGTTGACGTGCGTCACCGGCGACGACTCGGTCAGACCGAAGCCCTCGACGATGCGCCCCCCCGTGAGTTCTTCGAAGCGTCGCAGCGTGTCGTCCGGCAACGGGGCCGAGCCCGACAGGCAGCTCTTCACCGACGACAGGTCGAGCTTCTCCACGTCGGGGTGCACGTTGATCGCGCCGTACATCGTCGGCACGGCGGGGAAGCGCGTGACCTTGTGGCGTTCGATCGCCTCGGCGATGCGACCGATGTTGCGCGGGTTGGCGATCAGCACGATCGCGGCGCCGGTGAACACGGCGAAGTTCAGGCACACCGTCATGCCGAACACGTGGAACAACGGCAGCGCGGTGAGCATCACCTCGCGCCCCTCCTCCAGGTCGGAGAACCACGCGCGCGTCTGTTGTACGTTGCACGAGAGGTTGCGGTGCGTGAGCATCGCGCCCTTGCTGCGCCCGGTCGTCCCGCCCGTGTACTGGAGCACGGCCAGGTCGTCGAAGCCGACCGCGACCTGCGGCAGGTCGGGTTCCGTGGCGGACACCAGCTCCCGGAAGGCCGAGACGGTCTCCCCCATCTCCACCCGGGCGATCACCGGCGGGTCCTGGCGCCGCAGGGCGAAGGGCGCGATCCAATTGAGCGGGAAGCGCAGGTACTCCGGGATCGAGGCCACGATGTAGTGCCGTACCGGGAGCCGCTCGCGCAGGTCCTCCAGGTGCCGCTCGTAGAGGAAGTCGGCCGTGATCGCGATCTCGCAACCGGCGTCGTTCCACTGCTCCTCGATCTCGCGCTCCACGTACATCGGGTTGGTCATCACGACCACCGCGCCGAGGCGCAGCACGGCGTAGTAGGAGATCACCGCCTGGGGCACGTTGGGCAGGTGGATCGCCACCCGGTCACCGCGCTCCACCCCCAGCCGGGCCAGCGCCGTCGCCAGGCAGTCCACCTCGTGCTCGAGCTCGCGGTAGCTCATGCGGCAGTTCTGGAACAGGATCGCGGGCTGATCGCCGAAGCGCTCGGCCGCGCGCGTCAGCATGTCGCCCAGCGTGAGCTCCGCGAAGGACATCTGCCACGGGACACCGGGCTCGTAGTGGGCGTGCCAGCTCTGCTCGTTCATGCTCGGTTCATCGATCCGGGGCGTCTGGGCACGGCTCGTTCTCACTCATCGGCGACTCGTCCTCACTCATCGGCTCGGCGCGGCACCCAGCTTGGGGTCCGGCGCAGCACATCCTACCGGGCTCCCTGCGAGCCACGACACCCGGCGTGGCTCCAGGCGGCGCCGGCATCAGGCGGCCGCCGGGGCGCGTTCGATCACGGCTGCCGCACCCATGCCACCTCCGACGCACATGCTCACCACGCCGTAGCGCGCGCCGCGCCGACCCAGTTCGTAGAGCAGCGTGGTGGTCAGACGGGCGCCGGTGGCGCCCAGCGGGTGGCCGAGCGCGATGGCGCCTCCGTTCACGTTGAGCCGCTCCGGGTCGATCGACAGCTCGCGCGCCACGTGCACCGCCTGCGAGGCGAAGGCCTCGTTGATCTCGAACAGGTCGATCTGGTCGAGCGTCAGGCCGGCCTGGGCCAACGCGGCGGGGATCGCGGGGATCGGCCCGATGCCCATGATGTCAGGCGGCACGCCCACGACCGCGTACGCCAACAGGCGACCGATCGGCGCCAGCCCGAGCCGCGCCGCGTGGCGCTCGCTGGTCAGCACGACCGCCGCGGCTCCATCGCTGATCTGCGACGAGTTGCCCGCCGTGACCGTCCCCCCCGCGTGGAAGGCAGGGCGCAGTCCGGCCAGCGTCTCGGCACTGGTGTCGGCCCGCGGCCCCTCGTCCGTGGTGAAGGAACCGAACGGAGCGATCTCGTCGACGAAGCGGCCCTGCTGTTGCGCGGCCAGGGCGCGCTCATGACTGCGCACCGCGAACGCGTCCTGCTCCTCGCGGCTCACGCCGAAGCGCGTGGCCACCCGCTCGGCGGTGAGCCCCATGCCCATGTAGACGTCGGGTGCGTGCTGGGCCCGGGTCGGGTTGGGGCGGACAGTGTTGCCCGTCATGGGCACGTGGCTCATGGACTCGAGCCCGCCCGCGACGGCCACGTCGATCGCTCCGGAGCCGATGCGATCGGCAGCCCGGGCGATGCTCTCCAGACCGCTGGCGCAGAAGCGGTTCACGGTCATGGCCGGCACGCGGTCCGGCAGGCCGGCACGCAAGCCCACGATGCGCGCCACGTCCAGCCCCTGCTCGCCTTCCGGGAAGGCGCAGCCGATGACGACGTCCTGCACGTCCTCGGGGGTGATGCCCGGGGCCCGCTCGAGGGCGGCCCGGACGGCGTGCGCTCCCAGCTCGTCCGAGCGGGTGCGACTCAGGGCGCCCCGCGGCGCCTTGCCGACCGGCGTGCGGGCGGCGGACACGATGACGGCTGGTTCCATCTTGGCTCCTCGACTCCGTGGCGAGTCGTGCGGGATTCAGATCGTTCGCGCGGCGGCGCGTGCTGGCTTCGGGTCGCCCCGGCCGTTCAGTTCCTCAGCGGCTTGCCCGTCTCGAGCAGGTGCTTCATGCGGGCCTGGGTCGCCGCTTCGCCGCACAGACTCAGGAACGCCTCGCGCTCCAGGTCCAGCAGGTCGTCCTCGCTGACGCTGCGCGCCGGGCCGTCGCCGCCGCACAGGATGCGCGCCAGGTGCTCGCCCACGACGGCATCGTGCGCCAGCAGCGTGCCGCTCTCCGCGAAGTTGAACATGCCAACGCGCAACGCGGCCAGGCCGTCCGCCCCCATCACGCGGATGTCGTGACGTGGCGCCGGCGGCTGCCAGCCGACGCGGTGCAGGCCGAGCACGAGTTCGCGGGCGTCGTGCAGGACGTGCTCGGAGTTCATCACGACCACGTCGGACGGCCGCAGGAACCCCATGCGCCGGGCTTCGGCACCGCTCGTCGCCACCGCGCCCATGCCGATCGTCTCGAACACGCGCATCAGCAGCGGCAACGGGTCCAACGGCACCCCGTCGGGAATCGCCTCGTCGGCCCGGCGCAGCAGCTCCTTGCAGCCGCCCCCGGCCGGGATCAGTCCGGCGCCCACCTCCACCAGACCGATATAGCTCTCGGCGCTGGCGCAGACGGCCGCGGCGTGGAGCGTGATCTCGCAGCCGCCACCGAGCGTGCGGCCGTGCGGCGCCACGACCACGGGACGACGGCAGAAGCGCAGCCGCTGGTTCAGCTCCTGGAACGAACGCACGAGCCGTTCGATCCCGTCGAAGTCGCCGGCGAGGGCCGCGCCGAGCACGAGCGCGAGGTTCGCCCCCGCGCTGAAGTGCTCGCCCTGGTTGCCCACCACCAGCCCGGCGTGTTCGCGCTCCACGCGCTCCACCGCCGCCAGCATGAGCTCACCCAGCTCCGGGCCGAGTACGTTCATCTTGCCGTGGAACTCGACGCACAACACGTCGTCGCCCAGGTCGAGCAGGCTCGCTTCGGGGATCGTCTGGATCACGCGCCCGGCGGCGCGCACCGCCGACAGCTCGAGCACGCGGGGACGAGCAGCCGGCTCCACGTGCGTCCCCGCTGCGGGCGCGAAGACCGTCGTCGCGCCACCGGAGCCCTCGTAGAAGCTGTCGCCACCCGAGCTCAGCAGGGAGTCCACCAGCGCCGGGATCGGCTGGCCTTCGTCCGCCAGCCGCGACGCCGTGGCCTCCACGCCCAGCGCGTCCCAGAGTTCGAACGGTCCCTGCTTCCAGCCGAAGCCCCAGCGCATGGCGCGGTCCACGGCCCACAGGTCGTCGGCGATCTCGGGGATGCAGCTCGCCGCGTAGTGCAGCGTGCCGCCGATCACGGACCACGCGAAGCGGCCCAGGTCACTCGCGTCACCCACCAGCGCGGCCAGCCGTTCGGCGGGCGCCAGCTTGCGCAGTGCCGCCAGTTGCGCCGCAGCTTCCGCCGGCAGCGGCGCGGCCGGTCGCGGGACGTACTCCCCCGCCGCCGGATCGAGCATCAGGATGCCCTCGCGCGTCTTGCTGTAGAAGCCGCGTCCGGACTTCACGCCCAGCCAACCGCGCCCCGCCATGTCGGCCAGCCACGGGGGAGGCACGAAGGTGTCCCGTGCCGGGTCGTGCTCGAGACGCGCGTGCAGGTTGCCGGCGACGTGCAGCAGGGTGTCCAGGCCGACCAGGTCGGCCGTGCGGAAGGTGGCGCTGCGCGGACGCCCCATGAGCGGCCCGGTCAGGGCGTCGACCGCTGCCACCGACAAGTCCGTGCCCTGCATGCTGCGCACGGTGTGCATGAACGAGAACAGGCCGATGCGATTGCCGATGAAGTTCGGGGTGTCCTTGGCGGTCACCACACCCTTGCCCAACCTGCGCTCGGCGAAGTGACCGAAGGCGGCGAGCACGCCGGCGTCGGTGCCCGGCGCGGCGACCAGCTCCAGCAGGTGCAGGTAGCGCGGCGGATTGAAGAAGTGCGTGACGAAGAAGCGCGGGCGACGCTCGGCGGGGAGCACCTCGGCCAGGGACTCCGCGGTGAGTCCGGACGTGTTGCTCGTCAGCAAGGCGTGCGGCGCCAGGTGTTCGGCGACCCGCGCGAACAGGCCGCGCTTGATCTCCAGGTTCTCGACCACCGCCTCGACGACCCAGTCGACGTGCGCCAGTTGGCCCAGGTCGTCCTCGAGATTGCCGGTGCGAATCCGGGCTGCGTTGCGCGGCGTGAAGAAGGCCGGCGGCTGGGCCTTGCGGGCCTGGGCCAGGCCGCCCCGGGCCGCACGATCGGTCAGCGCGCGGGCATCGCCCCCTGTCCGGCCGTCGGCGGTCTGCCCGCCGGGAGCCGTCTTGACGTCGAGCAGCAGGACGTCGAGGCCGGCATTGGCCAGGTGCGCGGCGATGGCGGCGCCCATGACGCCGGCGCCCAGCACCGCGGCCCGATCGAGGCGCAGGTCGGGCTCGGGTGCCCGCCGGCCCGCGGTCTCGGTGACGTCATCGATCATGGTCTGGACCGTCATGGCGACCTCCACAGGGAACCCCGGGGCCCTGGCGGCCCCCAGCCTTCATCGGCCCGCCAGGGGCCTCGGGTTCAGCCCGATCCCGCACCGCGGCCAGGGCACCCGTGCTCACTCGCCACCCTCCGCGACCGACGCCCCGTAGAAGGACAGTCCGCGGACGTTCTCGTTGATGTTCATGTGCTGGCGCAGGGCCGGGAAGGCCCGCTGGGCGCAGTCACTGCGCTCGCACAGGCGACAGGTGATGCCCACCGGCACCGAGGCGTCGAGGTTCTCCAGATCGACCCCGTCGGCGTAGACCAGCTCCGGCGCGTAGACCACCTCGCAACCCAGCCCGATGGCCAGGCGGCTGGGCGTCACCTGGTAGCCGCCCCCCTCCTTGCGCACCGTCCGGGCCAGGCAGAAGTAGGTCGTGCTGTCGGGCATGCGCGACATCTGCGTGCGGATGAAGCCCGGGGTGAGGAAGGCCGCGTGCACGTTCCAGCGGGGACACACGCCGCTGTAGCGGGCGAAGCGGATTCCCGACGCGCTGAACCGTTTGGAGATGTTGCCCGCGATGTCGACGCGGATCATGTGGAACGGCACGCCGCGATTGCCCGGCCGCTGCATGGTCGTCAGCCGGTGGCAGACCTGCTCGAAGCTGGTCCGGAAGCGGTGACCCAGCATCTCGATGTCGTAACGCACCGAGCGCGCCGCATCGAGGAAACGTTCGTAGGGCATGAGCACGGCGCCGGCGAAGTAGTTCGCCAGGGCCACGCGGCCCAGGGCCCGGGAGTCATCCGCCGTCAGCGGGCCCTCCTGGACGTAGTGATCGAGCAGCGGCAGGTGGCTCAGCAACGCGATCTGGTGCGCGAGCTGGAAGTTGCGGCTGCGCGGCGGCAGCACTTCCGAGAGCACGAGCCGGCGCGAGGCCGCGTGGAAGCGCCGCACGGCGCCGGAGGCCTCGGCGCTGCTGACCACGTCCACGCGCACGCCGTGAGCCTTGAGCAGGAATCCGCTCAGGCCCCGCTCCAGGTCCGCGTCGCTGCCGATCTCCTTCCACAGCGCTTCCGCCGCCAGTTCCAGGTCGGGGAAGTGGTTGGCGTGGCCCTGGAGGAAGTCGCTGACCTCTTCGGAGGGAGCCCGGGTGCCCTCCAACCCGAGCGTCTGCTCCTCGTCGGAGAGCTGCTCGGCCAGGGCCTGGGCGTCCGCGCGGGAACCGCGGTACGCGTGATAGAGCTTGAGCACCGCCTGGCAGGCCGCCGGCGACGCCTCGGCCAGTTCGCGGAAGTCACGCGTCCCCAGTTCGACCTCGCGGAACAGCGGGTCGCCGAAGACCTCGGCCAGGTCGGCGGCCAGTCGCACCTCCTCGTCCTCGTCGAAGGTGGACATGCCCACGCCGAGCACCTTGGACAGCTTGATCAGCAGCGGCGCTGTCACCGGCCGCTGGTCGTGCTCGATCAGGTTGAGGTAGCTGGCGGATATCCCCAGTTCCTCCGCCAACTGCACCTGGGTGCGCCCCTGGTCGCGCCGCAAGCGGCGCACCTTGCTGCCCAGCATCGCCTTGGTCTTGGCCATTTCTCTGCGCCTCGCACGCGGTCTCGGGGCGCCTGGGCACCCCCACCCCCGATCGGCAGGCCGCGTCCCGGCAATTTACACCCTTTACAGATTTACAACATTGACCTGACGGCTGTGTACGTCGTTACACGTTTGTTTGCAGCAACTTATTGACGCTTCGCCGATCTGGTTAAGACTTCACACAGCTCGCAGCGGGGCACTGCGCCGCGGGCCGGGACGGGCAGCACCAGGGCTCGGAGACGGGCTGTTCCTGGGCCAGGGGCCGTCGTTCCGCAGTCGCACAACCAGCGGGAGTCACCATGTCGAGTTCGAGGACCGTCGGCGAGAGCGCGACACGCGCACTGCAACCCGACCCTGTCGTGGACGTTCGCGGCACGCTCGGAGAGCGCTACGACGAGATCCTCACCCCCGAGGCGCTCGCCTTCGTGGGCCGACTGCAACGCCGCTTCGGACCGCGCCGGGCCGACCTGCTCGAGCGCCGGCTCGAGATCCAGCGCCGCCTCGACGCCGGGTGGCGCCCCGACTTCCTGGCCGAGACCGCCGACGTGCGCGACGGCGACTGGACCGTCGACCCGCTGCCGGCCGACCTGCTCGACCGCCGCGTCGAGATCACCGGGCCGGTGGACCGCAAGATGGTCATCAACGCGCTGAACTCGGGCGCCAACGTCTTCATGGCGGACTTCGAGGACAGCAACGCGCCGACCTGGTCCAACACGATCGAAGGCCAGATCAACCTGGCCGACGCGGCGCGCCGCACGATCGAGTACACCCAGCCCGACACCGGCAAGCACTACGCGCTGGCGGCCCGCACGGCCACGCTGCTCGTGCGCCCCCGCGGCTGGCACCTGCCCGAGAACCACGTGCTGGTCGACGGCAAGCCCATCTCCGCCTCGCTGTTCGACTTCGGCCTGTACTTCTTCCACAACGCGCACGAACTGCTCGAGCGCGGGACCGGCCCCTACTTCTACCTGCCGAAGCTGGAGAGTCACCTCGAAGCCCGGCTGTGGAACGACGTGTTCGTCGCCGCCCAGGAGGAACTGGGCATTCCCCGCGGCACGATCAAGGCCACCGTCCTGATCGAGACGATCATGGCCGCGTTCGAGATGGACGAGATCCTCTCCGAGCTGCGCAACCATTCGGCCGGCCTCAACTGCGGTCGCTGGGACTACATCTTCAGCTTCATCAAGCGCTTCGGCGCCGACCCCGCATTCGTGCTGCCCGACCGGGTGCTGGTGGGGATGACGCAACACTTCCTGCACAGCTACAGCCAGCTGCTGATCAAGACCTGCCACCGCCGCCGCGTGCACGCCATGGGCGGCATGGCGGCCCAGATCCCGATCAAGAACGATCCCGCCGCGAACGAAGAGGCAATGGACAAGGTGCGCGCCGACAAGCTGCGCGAAGTCACCGACGGCCACGACGGCACCTGGGTCGCGCACCCGGGCCTGGTGGGCCTGGCCCGCGAGATCTTCGACGCCCACATGACCGGCCCCAACCAACTCGACGTGGCCCGTGACGACGTGTCGGTGGACGCCGGCGACCTGCTGCGGGTGCCCAGCGGCCCGATCACCGAGGCCGGCCTGCGCCAGAACGTCAACGTGGGCGTGCTGTACCTGGAAGCCTGGCTCGGCGGCACCGGCTGCGTGCCGCTCTACAACCTCATGGAGGACGCGGCCACCGCCGAGATCTCCCGCACCCAGGTGTGGCAGTGGATCCAGCACGGCGCCCACCTCGCCGACGGGCGCCCGGTCGACGCCGCCCTGTTCCGCAGCGTGCTCGCCGAGGAGCTCGCCGCGATCCGCGCCGAACGCGGCGACGGCGTCCCGCAGCTCGACACGGCCGCGCGCCTGTTCGACGAACTGATCACGGCGCCCACCTGCGCCGACTTCCTCACCCTGCCCGCGTATGAAGAGCTCTCACGCGGCTGACCCACGCACTCCCGAGCACCGGTCCCCGTCCGGAACTCCCCCTCCCATTCCCACCGACCACACCAAGACCAAGGAAGCGACATGTCCGACGACAACAGGGTTGAGAAACTGAAGGCCGCCAACACCAACGGGCACGCCAACGGCCACAGCAGCGGCAGCCCCACGGACGAGTGGACCACCAAGCGCTTCGCCGACGTGAAGCGCGACTACTCGCCCGAGGACGTCGCCAGGCTCTCGGGGTCGGTGCAGATCTCGCACACGCTCGCCGACCGCGGCGCGCGCAAGCTGTGGGACATGGTCAACAGCCAGGACTACGTCCACGCCCTGGGCGCGCTCACCGGCAACCAGGCCATGCAGATGGTCCGCGCCGGCCTGCAGGCGATCTACCTCTCGGGCTGGCAGGTCGCCGCCGACGCCAACAACGCCGGCCAGATGTACCCCGACCAGAGCCTCTACCCGGTCAGCTCGGTGCCGGACGTGGTGCGCCGCATCAACCGCACTTTCCAGCGCTCCGACCAGATCCAGCACATGGAGGCCAACGGCGACATCGACTGGTTCGCGCCCATCGTGGCCGACGCCGAGGCCGGCTTCGGCGGCCCGCTGAACGCCTTCGAGCTGATGAAGAACATGATCGAAGCGGGCGCCGCCGGCGTGCACTTCGAGGACCAGCTGGCCAGCGAGAAGAAGTGTGGCCACATGGGCGGCAAGGTGCTCGTGCCGACGCAGCAGTTCGTGCGCACGCTCAACGCGGCGCGCCTGGCTGCCGACGTGAGCGGCGTGCCGACCGTGCTCGTGGCGCGCACCGACGCCAACGGCGCCAAGCTGCTCACCAGCGCCGTGGACGAGCGCGATCGCGAGTTCACCACCGGCGAGCGCACGCCCGAGGGCTTCCACCGCATCCACGGCGGCCTCGACTGCGCCATTGCCCGCGGCCTGGCCTACGCGCCGTACGCCGACCTGGTGTGGTGCGAGACGAGCACGCCCGACCTCGACGAGGCCAAGCGCTTCGCCGACGCGGTGCACGCCCAGTTCCCGAACCAGCTGCTGGCCTACAACTGCTCGCCGTCGTTCAACTGGCGCGCCAAGCTGGACCAGGCCACCATCGCCAAGTTCCAGCGGGAGCTCGGCGCCATGGGCTACAAGTTCCAGTTCGTCACGCTGGCCGGCTTCCACGCCCTGAACCACGGCATGTTCGAGCTGGCCCGCGCGTACAAGGACCACGGCATGGCGGCCTACTCCGAGTTGCAGGAGGCCGAGTTCGCCAGCGAGGAGCACGGCTACAGCGCCACCCGCCACCAGCGCGAGGTGGGCACCGGCTACTTCGACGCGGTGACCCAGGCCCTGGCCCAGGGGCAGTCGTCCACGACCGCCCTCGCCGGCTCCACCGAGGAGGAGCAGTTCTAGAAACGGCTCGCCGTCCGGCGATACATCGAGCCCCCGCGGGGCGGTCCACTGCGATCGCTCCACGGGGGCTCTCCCGTTGGGGGGCTCGTCGCGTTCCCGGGAAGCCCGCTGCTAAGCTGGAACGCCTCGACACACCCACCCTCGGGGAGGCAAGGACATGGGTCTGCAGTTGACGACGGTCCTCATCGCGGCGGGCGCCGGCGCGGTCGTGCTGTTCATCTGGAGCGGCATCGCCTGGATGGCCCTGCCGCATCACAAGGGGGACTTCCACCCCCTGGCCGACCGCAGCGACATCGAAGCCGCGCTCGCAGCGGCCAACGCCAACCCGGGCATGTACTGCATCCCGCAC
>JAJDEQ010000008.1 GCA_029259695.1 Planctomycetota bacterium | reverse complement strand
TGGCCGCCCGTGCGCCGTTACACGGGCCCGGCGCCGGAGTCCGGGTGGCGGCGGGGCTGGTCGAGCGCTTCCCGCCCGCCGTCGTCACCCGGGGCGCCGACTATCACCACGCCGTCGCCCACCGCCACTGCGCTGCCGAAGCGATCGCGGCTGTCGGCCTGGTAGGCCACCAGCCGCGCCTCGGGTTCCCAGCGGTCGAGGGCGAAGCGGTAGACGTACGCGGCGCCGGCGTAGGCGTCGGCCCAGGGCGCACCCACGACGATGCGCTTGTCGCTCACCGCCACGGCCGTGCCGAATCGGTCCGAGCGGCCGGCGTCGTCGGCCACGAGCTTCTGTTGCTCGACCCACGCGCCGTCTTCCCGGTGGAAGACGTAGGCCGCGCCGCAATCGGTGGCCACGTCGTCGTCGAACAGCGAGCCCACGACGATCACGTCGCCGTCGATCGCCACCGACCAGCCGAAGAAGTCGAGCCCGGTGCCGTCGCTCGCCGTGAGCTTGGTCTCGGGCACCCAGCGCCCGTCCTGCCGGCGGAGGACCCAGACCGCGCCGCTGTCGGTGGCGAGGTCGTCGTCATGGGGCAGGCCCACGACGGCCACGTCAGCGCTCACGTCGACGGCGTGTCCGAAGCCGTCGCCGGGGCTGAGCTCGGGCGGGCTCAGTGTCTGAACGGGAGTCCAGCGGCCCCCTCGACGTTCGTACGCGTGCAAGCTGCCGGTGCTGTCTCCGTCACCGGGCGCACCGACCAGGGCGCTGTCGTCCTGCGTCGCGACGGACACGGCGAAGGGATCCTCGACGGTCACCGTGGGCGCGGCCGCGCGTCCGCACGAAACCCACAGCCCGAGGGCGCACAAGACCAGCAGGGGCCACGCGAATCGTCGGGCAGGCATGGTCGGTCCTTGGAGTCGGGAGCGCCGCCGGTCCGTCGCCATGGCCTCGGACGCGTCGCCCGAGTTCATCATAGGGGATGTCCGGCCGGGGCGGGAGCCGGCAGCTCGCGGACCGGGACGCCACTCAGTCGCGCTCCTCGGCGCGTTCGAGCCAGGCGCAGGTGTCGTCGCCCCCGGCGGGGTCCGCGCGGAGCAGGGCCATGGCCTTGCCCCGGGCGTCTCGTCGACCGAAGCGCAGGCGCAGCAGCTCACCGGCACGCCCGTCGCGGTGGGACGCCGTGGCGTCGACCAGGGCACGGGCGATGCGGCCGAAGCTGAAGCGCGGGTTGACCTCTCCCAGCGGGTGCAGCGCGATGGTTCCATCCGCTGCGCGGTAGCGGTAGGAGTCCACCCCGAACGGGCCTTCGAAGCCGTGCTCGGCCAGCCACTCGCCGACGCGCCGGGCGACGTCCTGCAAGCGCTCCGCCGCGTCGGCAGCGAGTGCCGGATGAGCGGACCCGTCGGCACACAACTCGATGCCGCCGAAGCGTCCGGCTACGTCGACCAGAATGCGGTGCACGCCGACGATCCGGATCGCTGCGTCGGGCGGGACCTCGCCGACGCAACCGAAGTCGTCGACGCGGTCGACCCAGGGTTCCAGCAGGGCTCCCGAGTCTCGTTCGAACAGCCGCCCCACGGCGCTCGCCACGCGGACCTCGGAGCCGTCGTCGAGACGCGTGCCGCGGCCGCGCAGCAGCCCGCGCCCGGCGGCCGAGAAGAGCGGCTTGAGCACCCAGCGTTCGGTGAGGCCGTGGTCGTTCCGCGCCAGGGCCCGTTCGAGTGCCTGCGGCGAGTCGAGCACACACGCACCGGGCAACAGGCAGTCGAGTTCGCTCGTGATGCGGTGGTCGATGGCCCGCGAGAGGAAACGTCCGGCCGCGGGCGGGCACCATGTCACGCGGGTGTCGGCCCGGGCCGGTCGCGCCGCGGGACCGCTGATCAGGGTCGGGGTGACGAGCCCGGCAACCGCGGGGACCCGTTGCGGGGCCACGGCCCGGGGCGTCCACAACGGCTCTCCCGGCCGGGCGAGCACGCGCAGCAGGGTGCCGGCGGCCGACAAACGGTCGAGCACGCGCCGTGGCAATCGCTCGCCGCAGAGCTCGGCTTCCACGTCGAGGTTGGCGACGACCGCGCCGCTGTTCGGCGACGGCCGGCGCTCTCCGGCGTCGGGGTCAGGCGGCTGCCGGGCAGCGTCCGGGCCGGACGGGCTCACGGGGTGCGCGAGCGCCGCGAGTCGTCAGCGGCCCGCTGCAGCAGGTCGACGAAGGCCTGCTCGAAGCCGGCGGCGCGCCGGGGCTCGAGATGCAGTTGCGGGCCGCGAGCGAGCAGCGGACGCAGGGGCCAACGCAGGCTCGAGGTCCAGGCCTGGGCCAGGGTCTCGTCCGGGCGCTTGAACTCGGCCAGCCAGCGCAGGCCGAAACGCACGTGGCGGATCTCGTCGGCGTGCACCTCGCGCAGGATGGCGGCCGTGCGCTCGTCCCCGACGGCCTCGGCGGCCGCGGCGTAGTCGAGGGTGTGATCGAGGTTGGCGTTCTCGAAGGTCAGGCACATCGAACACACGAAGTCACGCGGCGTGGACAGCGTGTCGAGCTTGCCCCAGAAGTAGCCGCTGACCGGGAAGTCCCCGAAGGCGAAGCCGTGCTCCGCGAGCCGCTCGACATAGAGCCGCGCGTGGCGCTGTTCGTCCACCAGTGTCGCCGCGAGGCCGCTGCGGAACTCCGTCGGCGCGCGGGGGAAACTCAACAGCGCCCAGGCGAACAGCTCGGCCGCCTGCAACTCGTGGTTGGCGAACGAGTGCAGGATGCGCGCGCGCTGGCCGTGGTCCTTCAGGCCGTCGATGGGCGGCACCTTGGTGCGCGGGCCCGCGTGGATGGCGAGTCGGGGCGGGCGGCCGGGCGCCGTCGGGGCCGTGCCGTCACCCGGGTTGCGGTCGGAGAGGCGGCCGGTGGGAGGGGCGAGCTTGTCGGCCAGGTCGGTGCCCAGCAGCACGCGCGTCGCGAGTGCGCTCAGCTCTTCGGTGGCGACG
>JAJDEQ010000070.1 GCA_029259695.1 Planctomycetota bacterium | reverse complement strand
CCGGTGGTGGAGTCGACCCGGTCGGCGGCCAGCAGCAGGGACACCAGCGCCAGCGAGCGCAGCGGGTCGTCGGGGAGTTCGGCCTCGATGCGGGCGCGGATCGCTTCCACTCGCGCGCCGTTGCGCGGGTGCAGGTAACGGGACTGCTCACAGTACGTCCTGGTGAAGTACCCCGGGGCGGGCGGGGTGCGTTGCAGGTCGGCCAGCAGGCGCTCGAGTTCGGCGCGGTCCACCTCGCGACCGTCGGTGACGATCGAGGCCCGGGCCAGGACCTCGCTGTAGGTGGCGGTGTCGTTGCTGTGCACGTGGATGCCGCGGCGCTTGAGCATGCGTCCCACGCGGGTCGTGCCGGCGAACAGGTCGACCGCGGTCGCGACCGGCCCCAGCTCGGCCACGAGCGCCTCGATCGTGGGCAGCAGCTTGCGCTTGCTGCCGATGTACTTGATCACCACGACGGGGCTCGCGCGGTGTTGATCGAGGGGGGAGTGCGCGAAGCGTCCAGCGCTGTGTTGCCGCGGCTCCCGCTGGTCATCGCATCCCGCCGTTCGTCGTGCGCCCGCAACGTCATGGCCGACGCCGTGCGTCGAGGCCGGGAGCCAGCATGAACGAGGAGGCTGCCGGTCTCAATCGTCGGGCGTGGGACGTGGCGTCGCGCGGCTGGGCGCGCTACAACGCCGGGCCCTCCCGGAGCCGACCGGCTTGGATTCCCCCACGCGCTGGCTGTTGATCGCGGTGCAGTTCGCCTTCGGGGTGTTCCCGCTGCTGGGCAAGATCGCCCTGACCGAGTTCGAGCCCCGGGCGGTGCTCGTGTGGCGCCTGCTGGTGGGCTCGAGTGTGATCCTGGCGGTGGCGGCGTGGCGCCACGGACGCGCGGCGCTGCCCGGTCCCCGGGATCTGGTGCGCCTGGCCGGGCTCAGTCTGCTCGGGGTGATCATCAACCAGTACCTCTTCCTGGAGGGGCTGCACCGGTCCACGGCGGTGAACGCCGGGCTGCTGATGGCCGTGATCCCGGTGGGCACCTGCGGCCTCGCGGTGGCCCTGGGCGTCGAGCGGCTCACCACGCGCAAGCGCGCGGGCATCGCCCTGGCCGTGGTGGGCGTCGTGTGGCTGTTCGCCGGGCGCGGCGCGAGCGTGGGCCGGGACACCCTCATGGGCGACCTGATGCTGGCCACCAACGCCCTCAGCTACTCCTTCTTCCTGGTGTTCGCCAAGCCGGTGCTGGCCCGACTGCCGAACCTGGTGGTCGTGGCCTGGCTGTTCCTGTTCGGTGCGTTCAGCGTGCCGTGGCTGGCGCTCGACGTGGCCTGGGTCCCGGCCGGGGCCGAGCGCGTGCACTGGCTGGCCCTCGCCGGTGTGCTCCTGTTCCCCACGATCCTGGCCTACATCGGCAACGCGATCGTGCTCTCGCGCACCCACGCGTCCACCACCGCGGTGTTCGTCATGCTGCAGCCGTTCATCGCGGCGGGGCTGGGCATGCTCGTGCTGGGCGAGCGACCGGACCCGGCGGTGTGGCTCACGGGCGCGCTCGTGTTGAGCGGATTGTGGCTCGTGTCCACACCGGGTTGGGGTGCCGATCGAGCCTGGTGAAGAGCGGCACTCAAGGCCACCCACCTGGAGGCTCTCCCAGCACGGAGGCGCGCACCGGCCGCGATTGGTGGTCGGTTTCGAGCATCGCCGTGCTGACCAGCGCCCCATGCTAGACTGTGTGTTCTGCACTCGGATGAGGATGGGTATGAAACGCACGCTCATCGTCGGGTTCGCGGTTTGCCTTGCGTGGTCGTGGTCGGTGGGCGAGCGATCGGACGATCCGGGTTCCGACGCGGTGGCTTCTCATGCGCGAGAGGTCCCGTCGACCTTCGATGGCCTGCCGCTGTCGCATCGGCTTCCCGTGGCGTTCATCGAGAACCATGGGCAGTGGGATGCGGACGCCCATTTCGTCGTGCGCGCGGGCGGCCTGTCGGCTGCGCTGAGGTCCACCGGCCTCTCGCTCGACCTCGCATTGCACCGCCGGGCGAACACCGAGGACGAGCTGCTGGCGCGGGTCGCCACGCGCGGCGTGCTCGTGTCGCTTGACTTCGAAGGCGCCCGGCTGTCGAGCGGGCCGCGTGGGGAGGTTCGCCTGCCGGGGGTCTACACGTATTTCCGAGGGCGGACGGCCGAAGACTGGTACCAGCGTGTGCCGTCGTTCGCGAGCGTGGTGTACGAGGATCTCTACGAGGGCATCTCGATGCGTGTGCGGGAGAGTGCACGCGGCGACCTCGAGTACGATCTCTTGCTTGAAGCGTGGGCAGACGTAGCACAGGTCGTCGTGCGCTGCGCGGGTCAGGATGGCTTGCGCGTCGACGAGGACGGTTGGCTCGTCATCGAGACGGCGATGGGTCCGATCGTGCAGCAGCCGCCGCTCACGTGGGAGGAACTCGGGAACGGGGCGCGGCGCGAGGTGGCGTGCCGTTACCGGCTGCTCGGCGAGGACCGATACGGCTTCGAGGTGGAGGGCCGCGCGAAGCATCGACCGCTCGTGATCGATCCGGGGTTGCGATGGTCGACGTACCTCGGTGGTTCGAACATCGACACGTTCCGCTCGATGACGCTGGGCCTCTCGGGCGAGATCATCGTGGAGGGAGTCACCGGGTCGCTCGACTTCCCCACGATCCCTGGGGCCTACGAGGAGACGACCCTCGATGGAGGAGCGTTCTTGTCGCGGCTGTCGGCGGACGGGATGACGCTGCTGTCGTCGACCTACTTCGAGCACTCGGGGCTGACGGCGCCGCACGTCGGCGCCGACGGCACACTGACGATCGCGGGGACGACGAGTTCGGCGGACTTCCCCGCGACGCCGGGGGCGTACGACGAGACCCAGAGCGTGGGGTTCTTCTCGGCTCAAGATGCCGTGGTCGTTCAATTGACGGCCGAAGCGGACGCTTTGCTCTATGCGACCTATCTGGGCTCGGAGCACGTCGAGACAGGTTTCGATGCTCACGTGAACGACAACGGGATCATCACGATCGTGGGCAAGACGTGCTCGGATGACTTCCCGACGACGCCGGGGAGCTTCGACCCGACCGACAATGGGGGGTGTGATGCCTTCCTCGTGCAGCTCGACCCCACCCAGGTCGGGCAGCAGCAACTCGTGTCGTCGAGCTACCTCGGCGGGATGTACTCGGACGAGGCGAGGTATCTCTTCGCCCTCCCGAATGGGGAGCTGATGGTGATGGGCTGGGTCGACGACGGTACACCCGACTTCCCCATCACTCCGGATGCTTTCACGACCGAGGGACGAGGCTTCCTGACCCGTTGGACCTCCGATCTGTCGACGCTGCTCTATGGGTCGCACATGCTGCGCTTCACGGATTGGGCCATCGCCCCAAGTGGGGCCATCGTGGGGGCGGCAGGCGCCAGTGCTGTGCCGGAACTCATCACGAGAGGTGTGTACGACGAGACCCACGACGGCGGCGTTGATGTCCTCGTCTGTCAATTCAACTCAACCGGGACGGAGCTGGAGTGGGGTACATACGTGGGGAGCTTCTTCGACGAGCGCGCCTCCGGCGTCGCCGTCGACACCGACGGCAACGTCATCGTGACCGGGACCACGAGTTCCCCCGGCTACCCGACGACGCCCGACGCGTTCGACGCCACGTACAGCCAGGGCCTTCTCGACGGGATCGTGCTCGCGCTGTCACCGGACGGAACGGAGCTGGTCTACTCGACCTACATCGGTGGCGCCAGTGCGGTGAGCACGATCCTCTTGGGCGTCGAGGCGCCCGAGCCGGGCGTGGCGATCGTGGGCGGCTCGGCCTTCGCCACGTTTCCGACGACAGCGGGTGCGTACCAGGAAGACTACGCGAGCGGTTTCACCGACGTCGTGCTGTTCAAGATCCCGCTGGGGACGACATGGCGCGACCTGGGCGGCGCCCTCGCAGGAACCGCGGGGATGCCACGGCTCACGGGTGCTGGCTCCTTGTGCCTTGGTGAGCCGCTGACGCTCACGCTGTCCCGAGCCCGCGCGAACTCGAGCGCCACGCTGGTCGTGGGGCTGTCAGAGCTGGGAGCTGCGTTCAAGAGCGGGACGCTTGTGCCCCATCCCGACTTCCTCTTCTTCGGCCTCCCCGTGAGCGCTACGGGTCAGCTCGAGATCGCGAGCACGTGGCCCGCCGGCATCCCGTCGGGCTTCGAACTGATCTTGCAGTACTGGATCTCCGACCCGCAGGGCCCGGTCGGCTTCGCCGCGTCGAACGGCTTGCTGGGTACCGCCAACGCCGCGCTGTCCCGCTAGAGAGCGGCCGCTGATTGCCCTTGTGTGTTGCTGTTCACTTCCGCGGAGTGCGTGTTCCATGACCTTGACCTCATGTGCCGTCTATTCGCTAGCATCAGCAGTCCTGGTGGCGGCTGCCGTCCAAGCCCAGAATCCGATCCGCGTCTTCGGGTGCGAGGCGGACGTCATCGTTCAGAATCCGCAGTACCTCGACTGGTCGACGTGCAGCGCGGATCCAACGGAGCTGGAGACGGTGACCACTGGCGGCCGAACCGTCCGCCAGTACGTCCCCGAGCTGAACAACCAGCACATGGGTGCGGAGATCACCTTCGGCGACTGGAACGGCGATGGAGAGATCGATGCAGTGTTGTCGGGGAAGCGCAATCCGGACCGTGAGAACGCGTTCAGTAGCGTGTGGATCTACCTCGGGCCGCTCAGTCCGCAGCGCTTCGCGAGCACTCCGTTGACGATCATCGGGGATGGCGACGCGGATCAGTTCGGTGATCAGACGGCTTTCGTCAACGACCTCAATGGCGACGGCCGCCAGGAGCTGTTCGTCACCGCGCCGAACTGGCCGAACGATATCGTCCCTCTGGGTCCGCCTGATGAGTCGTATCGCGACAGCCGCGGTCGCGTCCTGGTGTTCTTCGGGGAGGACGAGCAGGGGTTTTCGATCGGAGAACGCCGCTGCATCGAGTGTGATGCCGGATGTTCGGATCCGGACTCGGTGTGTCAAGCAGGCCCGCCCGACCTCATCATCGAAGGGGCGGAGACCGGGGCGCGGTTCGGCTCCTCAATTCTCTTCTCCGAGACGTTCTTTGCGGGAGATCAGGATCTGGTGACACCGGAATGTGAGGGCTGTGAAGGTGCCCTCTTTATCGGGGAGCCGGGGAGCTATCAGCGTGACCTAGCCATCCCAGGAACGCCCTTTGGAGGGCGCGTCTACGTCATCTCCGAGGCTCGACTCTTGGCGGCGGTCTCTGCCGGGACGGCGCTGCTCCGGGTCCAGGATCTGTCCCCCGGGATCGACTACTTCCTCATCGAGGAGGACGCGACGCTCACACCCGCTGACAACGACGAGCGCGATCGCTTCGGCTTCTCACTCGCGCTCCTCGGAGACGTCGAGCCCATCGACGGGCGGAGCGAGATCGCGATCGGCGCGACCGAGATCCTGCCTCTCGACATCGAGACGGGCCGACTGGCGACTTTCATCGCGGACGAGGGTCTGCTCCAGTACTCAACTGGCTCAGGCTATGTGTCGATCGTCTCGGCTGACGCGGTGGGTGTTCCGGTCGTGACTTCGGCGCTGACGAGTTCGCACACTGACGTGGATGGCGAAGGGGAGGCTTTCGGGTACTCGATGGCGACAAGATCCCTGTTCGAGGAACGTCTCAGTGACTTAGTGGACCCCTCGTTTGACTTCGACGACGACGGTGTCGCGGATCTCATCGTAGGTGCCCCCTGTACGACCGAGAGGAGAACGTGGGCGGCCAGACGGATCGCTTCGTAGACTGTGGCCGCGTGCGCGTGTTTGCAGGGGCAGCGCCTCATCTTGAACTCTTCATCATTCCCGGAATCGGGGAACCAGCCATCACCGGCCGGTTCACGATGGACCAGCTAGGCTTCTCGGTCTCTTACTTCGGTGATCTCGACGGGGCAAACCCTCCGGAGCCGGAACTTCTTGCCGGCGCGTACCTCTTTGACCCGAGCGCCGACGTCACGTTTCCCGGTCCGGCAGGTTGCATCGAGTGTGCGGTCGATCCCGACCACTCCGGCGTCAACAACGGTGCTGCGTACATCGTCGACGGCAATGGACAGTCGGGGAATCTGCGCTACGAGATGATTGGCCAGGGCGTGCGTGACCACATCGGGTGGATGGTTTCGCGTTTCGACATCGATGCCGACGGCTTGGCAGACGTGTTCACATCAGGCTTCGCCTGGGACCTCAGGTTGAGCATCGAGTCCGCGTGCGTGCCGATCCTGAACGAGCCCCCGCTCCTCGCCTGTGAGGACCCTGCGTCGGGCTTCCAAGGTCCCGTGCGCCTGAGTGAGCCGGGGCGCATGTACATCGTGTACGGGTCCACGTTCAACGCTCTCGCATCCCCATGACGTGAGCCGGAGGGCGTGTCCGGTCCCATCGTGCGGCGGCGCGGTAAGCCCGAACCGGAGCGCGATCCCATGTCACGGCCATGCTCGCGCTCCCCTCTGCCACACGAGAACGTCAGCCGCCCCCTTCAGCTTAATGACAGCCTCGCGCCGCCGCCCGGGTTCTCCTTCGCGGCCGCGCGATCCTGGTCGGCAGCGAGCAGTACGGAGTGTTCAGTCGCCCTGGCGCGGGCCCACCATGGCCAGCGGATCCACGAGGCGGTCGAAGTCCTCGGCGCTCAGGTGGCCCAGTTTGACCGCCGCCTCGCGCAGGCTCGAGCCGTCCTTGTAGGCCGTCTTGGCGATCTCGGCGGCCTTGTCGTAGCCGATGTGGGGGTTGAGCGCGGTGACGAGCATCAGCGAGTTGCGCAGCAGCAGGTCGATGCGCGCCGTGTCCGGCTCGATGCCCACCGCACAGTGGTCGCGGAAGCTGTGGCAGCCGTCGGCCAGCAGGCGCACGCTGTCCAGCACGTTGGCGATCATCACCGGCTTGTAGACGTTGAGCTCGAAGTTGCCCTGGCTGCCGGCGAAGCCCACGGCGGCGTCGTTGCCGAAGACCTGCACGGCGACCATGGTCAGCGCCTCGCATTGGGTCGGGTTCACCTTGCCGGGCATGATCGAGCTGCCCGGCTCGTTGGCTGGGAGCACGAGCTCGCCGATACCGCAGCGCGGACCGCTCGCGAGCCAGCGCACGTCGTTGGCGATCTTCATCAGGGCCATGGCGAGGCCGCGCAGGGCGCCGCTCAGGGCCACCAGGTCGTCGTGGCTGGCGAGCGCCTCGAACTTGCTGGGCGCCGAGGTGAACGGCAGGCCGGTCATCTCGGCGATGCGTTGCGCCACCCGTTCGGCGTACTCGGGGTGGGTGTTGAGGCCCGTGCCCACGGCGGTGCCGCCGATGGCCAGCTCGCACACGTGGGGCAGGGCGTCCTCGATGTGCGCCATGGCGTGGTCGAGCTGGCTCACCCAGCCGGAGATCTCCTGTCCCAGGGTGAGCGGGGTGGCGTCCTGCAGATGGGTGCGGCCGATCTTGACCACGTCGGCGAAGGCGGTGGCCTTCTCGCCCAGGGTGTCGCGCAGGGCCGCGACGGCGGGCAGCAACTTGCCCTGCACCTCGGTGGCCGCGGCGATCGACATGGCGGTGGGGAAGGTGTCGTTGCTCGACTGCCCGCGGTTCACATGGTCGTTGGGGTGCACCGGGTGCTTGCTGCCCCGCTCGCCGCCGGCCAGTTCGATGGCCCGGTTGGCGATGACCTCGTTCACGTTCATGTTCGTCTGGGTGCCCGACCCGGTCTGGTACACGACCAGCGGGAAGTGGTCGTCGAGCAGGCCGTCGATCACCTCCTGGGCCGCGCGGGTGATCAGGTCGGCCGTCTCCTGAGGCAGCTCGCCGAGATCGGCGTTGACCGTCGCCGCCGCGTGCTTGAGCACCCCGAAGCCGCCGATCAGCGGCCGCGTGAAGCGCCGCTCACCGATCTTGAAGTTCTGCAGCGAGCGCTGGGTCTGCGCGCCCCAGTAGCGATCGGCGGCCACCTCGACGGCGCCCATGCTGTCGGTCTCGGTGCGCGTGGTGGTCATGAGTCGTTCCTCGATCGGGTGCTGGTGGGGCGCGCCGCAACGCCAGGCAGGCGGCCGGCGTGACGGGTGTCGCCGGGCCGTCCATTTCAGCGACTTGCGGGTGTCAGCGCCAGATCCGAGCGCGCCGGGTGGAGCATGCGCGCACCGGCCTCAGCCCGGACCCGACTGCCGGGTGGCGGAGGTGCGCTTCCGCCTCAGCCCAGGCTCAACTGGCGCGCCGCGTCGACTTCGTCGCGGTTGAGCACGTCGCGGGTGCGGTCGAGCAGCTGGCCCAGGTCGTGGTCCCGGGGCAGGGCGTGACGCAGCTGGCGCAGCAGCTGGACCGTGAGGCGCATGACGCGCACGAGGTCGCCGGCGGGGGCGGTGGTGTCCTCGCCCATGTCGTGGAAGGCGGCGCCCATGGCCCAGCGTTGGATCACGATGCCGATCTTGAAGTTGGGCGGCTTGATCGAGGCCGGGATGCCGTGGTCCTTCTCGTCCTTCACCAGGGTGTCGAGCACACGGTCCACCGCCTTGCGGTGGGGGCCCATGATCTTGGGCGGCAAGCGGCGGAAGAGGTCGTTCTTGCGCTCCTCGAACACGAGCGCGGAGAACACGATCGCGACTTGCAGCTCGTCCATGTACTGCAGCAACCCCGACTCGAGCAGTTCCACCACCTGCAGTTCGAAGCCGTTGATCGACGAGGCGATCTGCCCCTTCTCGGTCACGCCGTCGGGGGTGATGTACCCGAGGTCGGTGAGCAGGGCGAGGCGCTGGGCGATGGCGGCGCGCTGCCGCTCCTCGTTGCGCTCGCGCTTCTTGTTGCTCATGCGCGCCCACTGGTAGTTGTTGAAGCTGTTCTCCCAGGCGTCGTAGATGCGCTCGCCCAGGGTGCGGTGCAGGTTGATCAGCGTGCTGTAGGACAGGTTGAAGCGACTCAGCACCGGTTCCACGTCGTTGCCGATCAGGCGGTCGATGTCCTTGGCCTGCACGCGTGAGTCGTCGATGATCGAGACGACCATGCCGGCGTCGTCGATGCCCTGGCGTCCGGCGCGACCGGCCATCTGCTGGTACTCGCGCACCTTCAGGCTCGAGAAACCCACGCCGTCGAACTTGCGCAGCGAGGCGAAGACGACGGTGCGCGCGGGCATGTTGATGCCCAGGCTGAACGTCTCGGTGGCGAACAGGACCCGCAGCAGGCCGGACGTGAACAGGCGCTCGACGACCTCCTTGTGCAGCGGCAGCATCCCGGCGTGGTGGAAGGCCACGCCGTGGCGCACCAGGCTGCGCAGCTCCTCGAGATCTCCGTCCGCCTCCAGTTCGAACGTGTCGCAGACGTCGTCGAACAGCCTCTCGATCTTCGCCGTGGACTCGGGGTCGAGCAGCTTGCTGCGGTTGCGCACGGTCTCCACCGCGCGGCGTTCGCAATCGCGCCGCGAGAAGCAGAAGAACAGCACGGGCAGGTTCTTGTCCCGGACCAGCACGTCGATCACCGCATTGGGGTCGGTCTTGACGCGCTCCTGCCCACGTCCGCCGCCGCGACCACCGCGTCCGCCCCGGCCGCGCTTGGCGAACTCGTCGGAGGGGAACGTGACCTTGCCCTTGATGCGGCGCAGGCCGGCCTTGGGGAAGTACATGTAGTGGTCGAGTGGCACCGGGCGCTCCCGGTGCCGGATGATCTCCACCTGTTCGTTGCGGGTCTTGCTGATCCAGTCGCCGAACGCGTCCAGGTTGCTGATCGTGGCCGACAAGCACACGAAGCGGATGTGCGGCGGGGCGAAGATGATGCTCTCCTCCCAGACCGTCCCGCGCTCCATGTTGTCCATGTAGTGGATCTCGTCGAACACCACGGTGTCGACGTCGTCCAGGCTGGCGGGGTTCTCGAAGATCGTGTTGCGGAAGATCTCCGTGGTCATGATCAGCAGCGGCGCGGACGGGTTGATCGTCACGTCGCCGGTCATGATCCCGACGCAGTCGGGGTCGATGGCCTTGAAGTCCCGGTACTTCTGGTTGCTCAGCGCCTTGACCGGTGCGGTGTAGATCGCGCGCTTGCCGCGCTGGGCGCTGAGGTCGATGGCGATCTCGGCCACCAGCGTCTTGCCCGCGCCGGTGGGGGCCGCGAGCAGCACCGAACGCCCCTCGCGCAACGGTCCCAGGGCCTGCATCTGGAAGGCGTTGAGGGTCAGGCCGCGGAAGCGCTCGGCGGGCCCGGTGGACGCGGCGTGAGCGGCGGCGCTCGGTTGGGACGGCCCCTGTTTCCCCTTAGAGGAACGTGACGCCTTGGAGGGCCTGCCCTTGTTCCTGCCCGAGGGGCTCGGGGCCGGATGGGCCTGCGAGGAGCCCTTGGCGGGGGTCTTGTCGGGTTTCTTGCGTGGGCGGCGGGCCAACCTGGAATGCCTTCGGATGAGGAGGTTGCTTGGGTGCGGCGCGCGGAGGCGGTAGAAGAGTGATGGTCGCGGGTTGAGCCCGGCATTTCAGGCGCAAATTCGAGAGATGGGCGAAACGAGGGCACAGACCGTCTTCGAGCGGGTGGTTCTGCCGGTGCTGATGGTGGCCGGTGTGCTGGCCCTCGTCCTGGCGGCCCGCAACGCCCTGGCCCGCTCGCCGCGCTTCGTGGTGGACCCGGCGGCCGTGGAGGTCATGGCCCGCCCGGCCTGGCTCAGCGACGCGTCGGCCCAGGCCGTCGCGGCCGAACTGGCCGTCGTGCTGGGCGGTCCGGCCTCGCTCCTGGGGCGCGAGGAACTCGCCGGGTGGGCGGCCCAGTTGCAGTCGGGCTCGGCCTGGGTCGCGGCGGTCGAGGCGGTGGAGTCGCGCTTCCCGTTCCAGGCGGACGTGCGCGTGGTGCTCCGCAGGCCGGTGCTCGCGCTTCCCGGCGGCTGGCTGGTGACGGCCGAGGGGCACGTGGTCGCCGGTGATCCGGCCGGTGTCGAGCCGGCGCCCCTGTTCTGTCGGCGGGAGACCCCCGACGCCGGGGCGCTGGAGTGCGCCGCGGCGGCCGGCGACATCCTGCCCCTGCGTGCGGAACTCGACGCCCTCGGCCTGGAGATCGCCGAGGTCGAACTGGGCGGCGAGGGCCTGGTGGCCTTCGTCACCGCCAGTGGGGTGCGCATCGAATGGGGGCGCTCGAGCCGGGCGTCGGCCTTCTCCCAGTTCGATCTGCCGCCGGCGGGGCGCCTGGCCAACCTGCGGGACGTGCTGACCCGTCACCCGGGGTTGCGCGGCGTGGCCGAGGTCAAGCTCTGGTACGACCGGCCGCAGGTGACGCCGGGCCCCTGAGCCCGCTCGCTGCGGATCGGGAGCCCTGCCAGGGCGGCTCCACGGCGGGGGATCCAAGCCTGCTGACCCGTCGAGCGGGGCGGGCAGACCGGCGCAGGGCCCGATCGGTTGATCCAAAAGGGGGCTTTGGTATTCTGCCCGGTTCCATTCGGGGTCCGAAGGACTGGACCGGAAGGCGGAGACGCCCCCCCGAGCGGTTGCCGAGGCGGCAGGTCGTCGAGGCGTGAGGGTGATGGAGCGCGCGGCTGCGTGCTGTCGTCGGCTTCGTGCGTCGTCGAACCGAGGGCCGAAGGTGACCGGCGGATACCCCGCCGGACGAGAACGAGCAGCGAGTCGTCATGAACAAGACCTACCTGGCCAAACCCGGCGAAGTCCAGCAGAGCTGGCTTCACTTCGATGCCGATGGCGTCGTCCTCGGTCGCATGGCTGCGCGCATCGCCATGGTGCTGCAAGGCAAGCACCACGCCCGCTACACACCCCACGTGGACACCGGCGACTTCGTCCTGGTGACCAACGCGGCCAAGGTGATGATGACGGGCAACAAGATCGACCAGCGCATGCACCGCTACCACACCGGGTACATCGGCGGCCTCAAGGAGGAGGTCATCGGTGATCTGCTCCAGCGCCAGCCCGAGCGCGTGATCCGCCTCGCCGTGCGGCGCATGATGCCCAAGACGCGCCTGGGGCGCGCCATGCTCACGAAACTCAAGGTCTACGCCGGCACGGATCATCCGCACCAGGCGCAGCAGCCCGTCGACGTCGACACGACCCAGTTCAAGCCGAAGAGCACGAACCGATGACCGAGATCCCGATCGTCACTGCGGCTGAGACCGCCCCGGTTGCCACGCCGGTTGCCACGCCGAGCACGGGCGACTTCATCTGGGGCACCGGCCGCCGCAAGACCTCGGTGGCACGCGTGCGCATGCGCAGCGGCACCGGCCAGATCGTCGTCAACGGCAAGCCGTTCGAGAACTACTTCCCCTGCGAGCAGCACCGGGTCGAGATCCGCGGGCCGCTCGAGGACACGAACGTCGGCCCCAAGTTCGACGTGTTCGCCAACATCGTGGGCGGTGGCCCCACGGGCCAGGCCGGCGCCATGCGCCTCGGCATCGCCCGCGCCCTGCGCCGGCTCGAGCCCGAGCTCGAAGAGGCGCTGCGCGAAGGCAACCACCTGACTCGCGACAGTCGCATGGTCGAGCGCAAGAAGTACGGTCAGCGCAAGGCGCGGCGTCGCTTCCAGTTCAGCAAGCGCTGATCGAGGTCCGGGAGCCATCCCGGGGGCGACTGCGGAAGCAAGCACGATGGCTGGGCACTCCAAGTTCAAGAACATCATGCACCGCAAGGGCGCTCAGGACGCCAAGCGGTCCCGCGCGTTCAGCAAGCACGCGCGGCTGATCATGAACGCTGCGCGGACCGGCGGCGCCGATCCGTCCACCAACCTGTCCCTGCGTTACGCGATCGACCGCGCGCGCGACGACAACATGACCAACGACGCGATCGATCGCGCGGTGGCCAAAGGGGCGGGCACGCTCGAAGGGGTCTCGCTCGAGGAGATCACCTACGAGGGCTACGGTGCCGGTGGTGTGGCGATCCTGATCGAGTCGTTGACCGACAACCGCAACCGGACCTTCAGCGAGGTGCGCAACGCCGTGGAGAAGCGCGGCGGCAACCTCGGGGAGGCGGGCAGCGTGGCCTGGAACTTCGAGCGCAAGGCCGTGTTCTTCGTGCCGGCGGGAGCCGATCAGGAAGAGACGCTGCTCGACGTGGTGCTCACGGCCGACGGAGACGAGCTCACCGCGGACGAGGGCGGGTTCGAGATCACCGCCGAACCCCATCTGTTCGGACAGGTCGGCGATGCGGTCCGGGCCGCCGGCTTCAGTTGCGAGAAGAGCGAGATCACCTCGCTGCCCAAGACCACGGTCAAGCTCGAGGATCCGGAGAAGGTCGCCCAGCTCGTGCGCCTGCTCGACGCTCTCGAGGAGCTCGACGACGTCCAGGCCACGGCCACGAACCTGGAGTGGACCGAAGCGGCGCTGGCGGCTGCCGAAGGGGCCTGAGCCGGCCGCTGCCTGACGGAGCCGTGCGTCGGCCCGCCGTCTGACGGAGGCGTGCGTCCGCCCGCCATCCGACGGAGCCGTGCGTCGGCCCGCCATCTGACGGAGGCGTGCGTCCGCTCGCCGGGACCGTCGTGCGGTGCGGGACGCGTGGTAGCCTTTGAATGCGCCGAGCACCGGGCCGCGGACCCCGAACCCCGCGGCTGCTGGTGGCCGGTCGGGCCTCGAGCGTTCCCCCCGATGCGCTCACCGTTCCCTGTCCCCAGGAGCGTTCCGCACATGCGCGCCCCCTCCTCGTCCGCCCCCCGACTCCGCTCCCTGTTGATCGAGCCCGCGCGCTGGTGCCCGCCGCCGACGCGTCTGCTGCTCGGCCTCGTGCTCGCCCTGGGGGCGACCACGACCACGGCCCGCGCACAGGACCAGGGCCAGGGCAACGGCGCCGCGCTGCGGGCCAACACGTTCGGCCCGGGGCCGCTGCACAAGGTCTTCGTGGAGGCTCGGGACGAGTACACCCGGGACGGCTTGCGCTCGTCCGGGAGCGTCGTGCGCGAGATCGACTACGGCGCCTTCAGCCTGTTCCTGGTGGACGAGGTCGCGTTCGGCGGGCGCGCGGTGCTGCGCGCCGCGGGCCTGGACATCCGCGACGAACACGACCTGCTGTCGCTCAACGGCGTGCTGCTCGACGGCCGTCGGCCCGCCGCGTCGCTGGCGGGCGTGGAGCCCCGCTTGTTGCTGGGCGACGCGGGCGCTGCGCGCGTGGATCCCGGGGCAGGTCTGTACCTGGTGCAGTTCGTGGGACCTTTGCGCGACGCATGGCTCGAGCGGCTGGTGGCCGCCGGTGCGCGGCCGGTGCAGTCGGTGCCGATGAACGGCTACGTGGTCTCGGTCGCGCCCGAACGGGTCGCGAGCTGGGAGGACGCGCTGCGGGACGACGAGGCGATCCAGCACGTGGGCCCGTGGCACCCGGTCTTCCGCCTGACGCCCGAGGTGCGTGCCGCGGCACGTGTGTCGGGCGGCCAGCCGATCGCGATGACGATCCAGCTCGTGGACGGGCGCGGCGTGCGTGATGCGCTCGAGGCGATCGAGGAGCTGTCGCTCCGGGTCGAGGGCAGCGTGGCGGTCGGACCGTATCGCAACCTCGCGGTGGTGATGGATCCGTCCTTCGCCCCGATCCTCGCCCGACACCCGGCCGTGTTCGCGATCGAGGGGCGTGGTACGCGCGCTCGCCGTGACGAGCGCCAGGGGCAGACCATCGCGGGCAACGTGGGGCTGTTCGCCCCGCTCTCCGCCACCTACCTGATCTGGCTCGCCAACCAGGGCTTCGACGACACCCAGTTCGGCACGTTCGCGGTGAACGTCGTCGACGACGCGTACTCGATCGTGGGGCACCCCGACCTGCCCTTCAGCCGCATCGAGTTCCAGATCAACCCGACCAACCAGACCGGCGTGCAGGAGGGCCACGGCTTCCTCAACGCCCACATCGTGGCAGGCTTCAACAACCAGACCGGCTCGGCCTACGAGGACGCCAGCGGCTACCAGTACGGCCTGGGCATCGCGCCCTGGGCGCGCGTGGGCGCCACGGCGATCTTCGGCCCCACGTTCTCCAGCGGCAGCACCTGGGAGAACCTGGCCTACGCCAACAACTCCCGCATCAGCTCCAACTCCTGGAGCTTCGTCGACCAGTTCCAGAACCCGATCCCGGACTACAACAGCTCGGCGCAGGAGTACGACTTCATCGTGCGCGATGCGCGCTCGGGGGTGTCGGGCAACCAGGAGTACATGGTGCTCTTCGCGGCCGGCAACGACGGGCCGGGCAGCAACACCGTGTCCTCGCCGTCCACCGCCAAGAACATCCTCACGGTGGGCGCCTCGGAGAACAACCGGCAGACGGGCACCGACGGTTGCGGCGTCACGAACACCGGCGCCAACCAGATCAACGACATGATCGGCTTCTCGAGCCGCGGCCCGGTGGACAGCGCGGGCGGTGACGGTCGCTGGAAGCCCGAGATCTCCGCTCCCGGCACGCACGTCCAGGCCGGTGTACCCCAGAGCAACTACAACGGCGCGGGCGTGTGCAACCAGTACTGGCCCGGCGGCCAGACGCTCTACGGTTGGTCGAGCGGCACGAGTCACTCCACGCCCGGCGTGGCGGGTGGTGCGGCGCTCGTGCGGCAGTGGTTCATCAACGAGGGCATGGGCATCCCGTCGCCGGCCATGCTCAAGGCGGTGATCGTCAACTCCGCGTCGTACATGACGGGCATCAACGCCAACGACACCTTGCCCAGCAACTCCCAGGGGCAGGGGCTGATGAACCTGGGCCGTGCCTTCGACACCACGGGCAAGCTCTACGTGGACCAGTCGCAGGTGTTGTCGACGACCGGCGCGTCGTACGTGCTGAACGGCACCGTGGACGACGCCGGAGAACCCTTCCGCGTGAGCCTGGTGTGGACCGATGCGCCGGGCAGCACCAGCGGCGGGCCGTGGGTCAACGACCTCGACCTCACGGTGGTGGTAGGGGGCAACCTGTACCGCGGCAACGTGTTCTCGGGTGCCGACTCGATCACCGGTGGCAGCGCGGACTTCCGCAACAACACCGAGTCGGTGTTCCTGCCGGCCGGAAGCAGCGGCAGCTTCAGCGTGACCGTGACGGCCGCGTCCATCGCGGGCGACGGGATCCCGGGCAACGGCGACTCCACCGACCAGGACTTCGCGCTGGTGGTGCACAACGGCACCACCGGTGGCGGTCCCCAACCGCCGGTGGCTGCGTTCACGGCCAACCCGGTGTCGGGCGTGGTCCCCCTCAACGTGGCCTTCAGCGACCTCTCCACCGGCGACGTGACGAGTTGGGCCTGGACCTTCGGCGACGGAGGCACCTCCACCCAGCAGAACCCGTCCCACAACTACACCGCCGTGGGCAGCTACGACGTGTCGCTCACCGCGACCGGGCCCCTGGGCTCGGACGTCGACACCCAGTTCGGCTTCGTCACGGTCACGGCCGCGCCGCCGCCCGGTGTGAGTGACGGCAGCTTCGAGAGCCAGAGCGCGGGGACCGCGCCGACGACACCGTGGAACATCGCCTTCGGTTCGGGGCACATCGTCAGCCCGTCCGGCGTGAGCAGTGACAACGGGATGCCCACGGACGGCACGCAGTGGTGCGAACTCGCGGCCGACAGCACCAACGGGGCCACGCCGCCCAGCAACCCGGGCGGGGTCACGAACCCGCCCGTCGGCGGCGCCGGCATCAGCCAGACGTTCAGCTACGGCGCGGGCGTCACCGAGCTGAGCTTCGAGGCGGCCTTCCTGCGCAACGAGGATCCCGACTCGACCTACAACGACTGGCTCAGCGTCGACGTGAGCGACGGCTCGACCTGGGTCAACCTGTTCTACCGCGACACGTTCTCGGCCACCTCCGGCACGTCGTCCAAGTACGGCTACGCCATGACCCCGGTGGCGACGACGACCGTGGACCTGGTGACGCTGTTCCCCGCCTCGACCACGTCGACGGTGTTCACGCTCACGGCGCTCGTGGGCAACGGCGACGACGACTTCCAGCCCAGCAAGGGCTACATCGACGACGTGCGCATGTCCGGCACGGCGGCGCCGCCTGTGGCCGAGTTCAGCGGCACGCCGCTCTCCGGCCAGGCGCCGCTCGACGTGGACTTCACCGACCTGTCCACGGGCACGGTGACCTCGTGGGCCTGGGGCTTCGGTGACGGCGGCAGCTCGACCCAGCAGAACCCGAGTCACACCTACACCAGCGCCGGCAGCTACAACGTGCTGTTCACCGCCACCGGTCCGGGCGGCAACAACGCCGAGCTCAAGTCGGCCTACGTGACGGTGACCGAGGCGGCGCCCAGCGCCGACTTCAGCGTGTCGCCCGTGCAGGGCATCGCGCCGCTGCTGGTGGACTTCACCGACCAGACCACGGGCAACGTGACGAGCTGGTCGTGGACCTTCGGTGACGGCGGCACGTCGAGCGCGCAGAACCCGAGCTACAGCTACACCGCGCCGGGGCTGTACACAGTGAGCCTCACGGCCACGGGCCCGGGCGGCAGCGACATCGCCACCCAGGTCGATGTGGTGGACGTCAACGACGTGGCGCCGGTGGCTGCATTCAGCGGCACGCCGACGTCCGGTGCGGCGCCCTTGCTGGTGGACTTCAGCGACCAGTCGAGCGGTCCCATCACGAGCTGGTCGTGGATCTTCGGGGACGGCGGCACGTCGACGCAGCCGAGCCCGAGTCACACCTACACGACCCCGGGCAACTACGCGGTGATCCTGACCGTGACCGGGCCCGGGGGCGTGGACGCCGAGACCAAGCTGAACTACGTCAGCGTGAGTCAGCCGGCGCCTGTGGCGGACTTCCTCGCGTCGCCCACGAGCGGCACCCTGCCGCTCGACGTCGCGTTCACCGACCAGACCACGGGCAGCGTGACGAGCTGGGCCTGGACCTTCGGCGACGGCGGCACGTCGACCGCGCAGAACCCGAACTACGTGTACAACAGCGCCGGGACGTACAGCGTGACGCTCACGGCCACGGGGCCGGGGGGCAGCGACGGCGAGACCAAGACGAACCTGATCACGGTGGACGAGCCGGCGCCGGTGGCCGAGTTCGGCGCCAGCGTCACGTCCGGCACCGCGCCGCTCGCGGTCGACTTCACGGACCAGTCGACCGGCGGACCGGTGACGAGCTGGTCGTGGATCTTCGGTGACGGCGGCACGTCGACGCAGCAGAACCCGAGTTACGTGTACACGGCGCCGGGGACCTACACGGTGATCCTGACCGCCACCGGTCCGGGCGGCGTGGACGCCGAGACCAAGCTGAACTTGATCAGCGTGAGCGAGCCGGCTCCGGTGGCCGAGTTCCTCGCGTCGCCCACGAGCGGCACCCTGCCCCTGGCCGTGAACTTCACCGACCAGACGACGGGCAACGCGACGAGCTGGGCCTGGACATTCGGTGACGGCGGCACGTCCACCGCCCAGAACCCGAGCCACGTCTACACGACGTCGGGCACCTACAGCGTGACGCTCACGGCCACGGGGCCGGGGGGCAGCGACGGTGAGACCAAGACCGACCTGATCAGCGTGGCGGTGCCGGCGCCGGCGGCGGAGTTCATCGCGTCGCCCACCAGCGGGACGCTTCCGTTGCCGGTGGACTTCACCGATCAGTCGACGGGCGATGTCACGAGCTGGTCGTGGACCTTCGGGGACGGCGGCACGTCGACGGCGCAGAACCCGAGCCACGTCTACACGGCCGCGGGCACCTACAGCGTGACGCTCACGGCCACGGGCCCGGGCGGCGGCGACGGCGAGACCAAGACCGACCTGATCACGGTGAGCGAGCAGGCTCCGCTGGCCGAGTTCAGCGCATCGCCCACCAGCGGGACGCTGCCGCTGCTGGTCGACTTCACCGACCTGTCCACCGGCGGCCCGGCGACGAGCTGGGCGTGGACCTTCGGTGACGGTGGCACGTCGACGCAGCGGGACCCCGGTCACACCTACACGACAGCCGGGACCTACAGCGTGACGCTCACCGCGACGGGCCCCGGTGGCAGTGACGACGAGACCAAGGTGAACCTGATCACCGTGGCCGAGCCGGCACCTGTCGCCGCCTTCACGGCCGACACGACGCTCGGCATCGCACCGCTCACGGTGGGCTTCACGGACCTGTCCACCGGCGGCCCGGTGACGAGCTGGGTCTGGGACTTCGGCGACGGCGGCAACTCGATCGACCAGCACCCGTCGCACGAGTACCTGACTCCGGGCACCTACAGCGTGTCACTCACCGTGACCGGCCCGGGCGGCAGTGACGTGCAGACCGCGGTGGACCTCGTGCGCGTGGTCCCGGATCCGTGGGCGGACCTGGGGCAGGGCCTGGCGGGGACCAGCGGCATCCCGTTGCTGGAGGGCACGGGCACGCTCGTGGGTGGTCAGCCCATGTCGATCGATCTCAGTGGTGCGCGGGCCAACGCCCCGGCCACCTTCATCGGCGGTGTGGGGACGTTCAACCTGCCCTTCAAGGGTGGCGTGCTCGTGCCCGACTTCACGCCGCCGGGCTTCACGATTCCGCTGGTGACCAACGGCGCCGGCGACATCCCGATCGCCGACACCTGGCCCGAGGGCTTCCCGCCCGGCTTCGTGATCTACTTCCAGTACTGGGTCCTCGATCCGGTCGGCGTCCAGGGCTTCGCGGCGTCGAACGCGATCTCCGCGACGACACCGTGAGTCCGGCCGCGGGGCGGCGGTGGGGCGGGCCCGTGGACCGCGCGTCGTCAGCCCCGGCAGGTCACGGCCGGCCGACGCCCACGACGTAGAGCACCAGCGCGGCGACCGGCAGCCAGATCCCCGGCACGTAGTCCGGGCTGTGCATCTGGCGGCGCTTGGCGGCCCACGCCAGCACCGTCATGCTCAACGCGATGACGGTGTTGTGCAGCATGCGACCCGGCTCGGCCGCGGCAGCCGCCTGGGCGATGTGCGTGCCTGCGCCCGGGCCGGCGACGTACAGCAGGTCGCAGATGCCGAGGATGCCGAGGTTGAAGATGTTGCTGCCGAGGATCGAGCCGGCGGCCATGATGTGCAGCCCCAGCCGGATCGCGGCGAACCCGGTGACGAGCTCGGGCAGTGAACTCGTCGTGGCCAGGAACAGCGTGCCCACGAAGCCCTCGTCCAGCCCGTAGCGCGCGGCCATCTCGTTGCCGAGACCGGTGAGCCAGATGCCCGTGCCCAGGATCACGCTGCCGATCAGCAGGCAGCGCACCACGAGGGTCCGTCGCTCCGGCAGTGACGTCGCGGGCTCGCCCTCGTGCTCTTCGTCGTGCGCCTTCGGTTCGGCGCGGTCGCGGAGCCAACCGTTGAGGGTCGCGGCCAGGTAGAGCCCGATCAGCACGCCTCCGCCCGTCCAGGCACTGGCGCCGCTGATCATTCCGGGGCGCCAGGCGAGGGCGGCCAGCGCGGCCAGCATGACGAGGTTGAAGCCGGCCAGAG
>JAJDEQ010000069.1 GCA_029259695.1 Planctomycetota bacterium | reverse complement strand
GCATCGCCTCCTCCTCGGGCAGCCACTGATCGTCGGCACGGCGGTAACCCGCGCTGTCCATGAGCACGAGACGCCCGATGAGGTCCGGGTGATCGAGCGCTGCGCGCCACACGAACTCGCCTCCGTAGCTGTGCCCCACCAGCGCGACGTCGGTCAGCCCCAGCGCGCGGATCACGGCCGCGACCCAGTCGGCACAGGCCTGGAACGACGCGGGCTCGAGTTCGCCGCGGGTGACGCCGTGGCCGACGACGTCCAGCAGGTAGATCGGCGCGCGGCCGGCGATGCCCTCGAAGTCGCCGTTGCCGAAGACCAGCTCGCTCCACGTGAAGAGCGAACCGGGCGTGCCGTGCACGAGCACCAGCGGGCGCCGGGCAGCGGCTGCGGCGTCGGCGGGCGGCACCTCGACCCACACCGCCAGGGCCTCCCCCGCCGTCAGGGCGTCCGCCGCCCCGGCCGGCAAGCGGATCGTGCCTCGTTGGAGACCCCGTTCAGCGATGGCCGCGTTCTTCGGCAGCGACAACAGCCGCGCCTCGAGCGTGTCCTTGTCGAGCGAGGAGCAGCTCGACACGAGGACCAGCACCACGACCGCCACGGCGATCAGCGACAACGACGCGAGACGCGGCTTGCTCAGCGAGCACCTCCCGCGGCGGCGAAAGCCTCGCGGATGCGTTCCACCCGGGCCCGGTTCGCGCCCAGGTCGGAGTAGCCCACGCGGGATGCCGAGCGGACGTGGATCACGCCGGCTTCGCGATCGAGGCGGAACTCCACGTCGTCGACGAAGCGGAAGATGGCGCTGGTGAAAGTGACGTGCATGTAGTCGTCGGAGCGGGTCACGACGGCCGTGCGCGGCATGGCCGCCAGCACCTCCGCCAGGCGAGCCAGGGCGGCGGAGTCGTCCCCTTCATAGGCCAGCGGGGCGATGCCAGCGGTGCCGCCATCGGACTCGCTGCACACGCAGTTGGGCGATGAGGGACAGGACCTCAGATGACCTTCGACGAGTCCCAAGCTTCGCTCCTCGGTGCCGGCGCACGAACCGATCAGGGTGAGCGCCGACACGACGACGATCAACACGAGCGTTCGGCGTTGCATGGACGGCTCGCAGGATGGGGAAGGCCCCGACGGGGGCCGGAACGGGCACACCGGGCCGGAGCGGACGCACCGGGCGGAAGACTCTCAGCCGGACGCCTGCGAGTGCCTTCGCCGTGTGGTCGAAACCGGATGCAGGGGCGGCCTCCACGCGCGCAAGCTCACCACCGACCCGGTGATGACGTTCGGCGCACCCCGCGTGGGTCAGTTCCCCCGTGTCCGGGCGGTGGGTGTCCGGGCGGTGGGTGTCCGGACGGTGGGTGTCCGGACGGCGGGTGTCCGGACGGCGGGTGTCTGGACGGCCAGTTCCTGCAGCAGCTCGAAGTAGCGCCGCAGATGGGCGATCGACTCATCGAACGGAGTGAAGCTGCCGCTGGCGCGCGCCTGCATGATGCCGCCCTCCAGCGTGGCGAGCACGAAGCGCGCCAGCCCGCGGCGATCGACATCCGCCGGCAACCGCGGACCCGCATCGACGAGCCAGCCGGACACGACGTCGAGCCAGTTCTCGAAGTTGGCGTGGATCAGCTCGCGCACTTGCGGGTGGCTGTCCGAGAGCTCGAGGGCGAGGTTGCCGATCGGACAACCCATCGTGCACCCGGTGAGCTCGAGCCCTTGGCGGTAGTCGCCCATGAGGGCGAACACGCGCTCAAGGGGATCCTCGGTCCGGGCGGCGGCCGGCCCGGTCACCTGCGCGTCGAGCTCGCTCAGGTAGTGCACGAGCACACCCCGCAGCAGGGCTTCCTTGTTCTCGAAGACGTGATACAGGCTGCCGCTGTTGACGCCGCTCTCGCGCAGGATGGTCGACACGCCCGTCGCCTCGTAGCCCTGCTCGTGGAACAGGCGCGCGGCGGTCGCCAGCAGTCGGTGGCGCGTGTCGGGAGCAGGCAAGCGGACTCCGGTGAGGCTTGGAGAAGCGAAACACCCCGGGCGGCCCCTGGCAGTCCGGGCGGAAAGTCATCCGCGCCGACGAACGGCCCAGACGCACGAGTCAGGCTGCTGGGGCCCTCCGGGCTCGTAGCAGTCCCTTGACTGTCCTGATTGAACGTTCAATCAAGATCGTGGTCAAGACAGCGACTGCGCGGCTGACGGCGGAGCCGGAGCACGAATTGGTGACCACCCTCGGGGCGCCGCGCCGCCCACGGCCCGGTGTGAGGCTGCGCCCCGCTCCGGCAAAGTTGGTAGCGCTGCGAGACCTCGGGCATATTCGCCGTGCGGACCACGACTCGCGGGCAGCCGGTCACGGCCGTAGGACGGGGGCGGAAGAGGCCGGCGACGCAACCGGTCCAAGCAGCACGGGTTCTCATCGGCCGGGTCACTCCCGCGAGAACTCGAATCCCCCGCCGCCGCGGGGAAGCGGGGTCAACGGAAGGCGGGACGACATGAGCAGTGGGCAGTCACCAGACTTCGAGCGTTCGGCGAAGTTCATCGGCGCCGTGCGCGAGCGCATCGCCACCGTGGTCGTGGGGCAGGACGTGGTCGTCGAGCGCCTGCTCACCTCGCTGTTCACCGGCGGCCACATCCTGCTGCAAGGCGTGCCGGGCGTGGCCAAGACGCTGCTGGCCTCGGTGCTCAGCAAGACCGTCGACCTGAAGTTCTCGCGCGTGCAGTTCACCATCGATCTGCTGCCCGCCGACATCCTCGGGTCGGAGATCCTCGACCAGCGCACCCAGGAGTTCCGCACGCACCAGGGGCCGATCTTCACCAACATCCTGCTGGCCGACGAGATCAACCGCGCGGCGCCCAAGGTGCAGAGCGCGCTGCTCGAGGCCATGCAGGAGCGCAAGGTCACCATCGGCGACGCCACCTACACCCTGCCCGCGCCCTTCCTGGTGATCGCCACCCAGAACCCGGTGGAGCAGTCGGGCACGTTCGAGTTGCCCGAGGCCCAGCTCGACCGCTTCATGCTGCTACACCGCTTGCAGTACCCCACGCCCGACGAGGAGCGCGAGCTGTTGCACCGCAACGCGCTGCTCGGCGTCCAGCGCGCTGACCGCGGCGCGATCGTGCAGACGGAGTTCGACGTGCTCGACCACGAACCCGTGGGTTCGTCCGACGAGATCGTCTCGGCCATGGAGTCGGTGCACCAGGTGCACGTGAGCGACACCTTCGTGGAGCACGTGGTCGAACTGGTCAACCGCACGCGCAACCACGACGCGATCGAACTGGGCGGCAGCCCGCGAGCAGGCATCGCCTTGATCAAGGCGTCCCGTGCGCGCGCGCTGATCCACGGCCGCGGCTACGTGGTGCCCGAGGACCTCTTCGCCCTGGCAGAGGACGTGATCCTGCACCGCCTGCGTCTCAAGTACGAGGCGCTGGCCGAGGGGCTCACCACCGCGTCCGTGCTGGAGGAGATGCTCGGCGCCATGGGGGCCACGCCGCCGACCCGGGGCCTCACGGCTCGTGACGACGCGCACCGCGACGACCCCGTCGCCCATGAGTCCAACGGACACTGATGGAAGGCGCACTCGACCGCCTCGAGCTGCTCGACGCCCGCCAGTTCAGCATCGTCGTACGACGCCTGGCCGACAGCCTGAGCTACGGCACCGACCGTTCGCCGTTCCTCGGCACCGGGGTGGAGTACGTGCAGTCGCGTCCCTACCAACCGGGCGACCCGGTGCGCGCCATCGACTGGCGCATCACCGCTCGCACGGGCCGCTTCCACGTGAAGGAGTACGAGAGCCCCAAGCGCATGCCGGTGTACCTGCTGATCGACACGTCGGCCTCGATGACGATCTCGTCGGTCCGGCGCAGCAAGTACGAGACGGCCCTGTTCCTGGCGGGCGGCCTGGCACTCGCCTGCCTGGAGCGCGTGAGTCCGGTGGGCGTGCTCGGCGTGGGCGACCGCAGCCTGCGTATCCGGCCCAGCCTCTCCAAGACGCAGGTGATGGAGTGGTTGCTCATGCTGCGACGCTTCCGCTACGACGAGACGACGCGCCTCACCGAGCGGATCGCCGAGTTCACACCCAGCCTGTCCCATCGCGTGCTCATGATCGTGCTCTCGGACCTGCACGATCCGAACTCGCTCACGGCACTCAAACACCTGGCCCAGCGGCACGACTGCGCGGTGTTGCAACTCCAGGACCCGGCCGAGGTCGGCCTGCGCGGCGCCGGACTCATGCGCGTCCGGGAAGCCGAGACCGGGCGCGAGTTCTCCACCCACGGACGGCGCGAGCACACCCGCCAGGAGTCGACCAAGAGTGCGCTGCGCACCAGCGGCATCGACCACCTGCTGATCCGGACCGACCGCAGCTACGTGCACTCGGTGCGTCACTTCTTCGAGTCACGCGGCCTGCTGGGGAGGCTGGCCAGATGAGCGGCGGCAGAGGAACCGCGGCGCGCGCAACCCTGGCACTGGCCCTCGCGCTCGTGGGAACCGGGGCCCCGATGACCGGCGACGCCGACCACGTCAGCGCGTCCGTCGGCGTCCCCGCCGCGCTGCACGACGTCGTGCTGCCGGGCAGTGAACTGAGAGCCAGGCCCGCCGACCTCGCGACCGAGGTGATCGTGCGCATCGTCGACGTCCGCCCCCATGGGTCGGACCTGCGCTACGACATCGAGTTCTACGGCCTCGCGCCCGGCGCGTACGACCTGCGCGACTTCCTGCAACGCGTCGACGGCACGGCCGTCGACGACCTCGCCCCGCTCCCCGTGCGGATCGAGTCGGTCTTGCCGCCCGGTCAGGTGGAGCCCAACCGGCCGGCACCGGCGGACGCGCCCCCCCTGGGGGGGTACCGCTCGACGCTCTGGGTCGCCGGGATCGCGTGGGTCGTCGGCCTGGTCCTGATCCTGTCTTCGGGGCGGCGGCGCGCGCGGCGGGAGGCGGCCGCGCCCGCTCGACGACAGACCGTCGCCGAGAAACTGCAGCCCCTGGTGGAGCAGGCCATCGCCGGCAGCCTGTCGCGCGACGCCCGCGCCGAACTCGAACTCACGCTGATCGCGTTCTGGCGGCGCAAGCTGGACCTCGGTCACGTCAGCGCCGCCCACGTGCTGCCGACGCTCAAGCAACACCCCGAGGCCGGTCCGCTGCTGCAACACCTGGAGACCTGGCTGCACCGGCCGACGCCGGGACCGGAGGCCGAGGCGATCGACGTCGGCGCGCTGCTGCGGCCCTACGCGAACCTGCCCGCCGACGCCCTCCCGAACGCGGGATCCGCAGCCAGCGGCCCCGCAGTCGTCGGACCCACAGCCAGCGGACCCGCAGTCGGCGGACCCGCAGCCGACGGACTCGCAGTCGGCGGAGGCGCAGCGCCCCCGGCCACGCGGCGCCCGACCGACCCTCGGGACTCGGGCTGACGGCGGTCATGGAGATCCTGTTCCCATTCCGTCACGCGCCGGTGCTGCTGCTGCTGCTGGTCCCGGCGGGACTGTTGCTGTGGGTCTGGCGGCGGCGTGGACGCAGCGTCGTGCTGCCCCTGGACCACGCCCACTCGCCGCGCGGCCGCTGGATCGGGATCTCGGTGCGCCTGGCCGAGTCCCTGCCCGCGCTGCTCCTGGCGCTCGTCGTCCTGATCCTTGCCGGGCCGCAACGCTGGGACGAACCGCGCACCCAGAAGGTGCTCACGAACATCGAGTTCTGTGTCGACGTGTCGGGATCGATGAACGCCCAGTTCGGCAACGGCAACCGCTACGACGCGTCGATGGCCGCGATCAACGACTTCCTCGACTACCGCGAGGGCGACGCCTTCGGGCTCACCTTCTTCGGCAACTCGGTGCTGCACTGGGTGCCGCTGACCACCGACGTCTCCGCCTTCCGCTGCGCACCGCCGTTCATGCGGCCACGCAGCCTGCCGTCGTGGTTCAGGGGCACCGAGATCGGCAAGGCCCTGCGCGCGTGCCGTCGCGTGCTGATCGGGCGTGAGGAAGGCGATCGCATGATCATCCTCGTGTCCGACGGGAACAGCTTCGACCTGGGCAACGACGCGGACCAGGAGATCGCCCGCATGCTGCGCGAGGACGGCATCTGCGTGTACGCGGTCCACATCGCGGAGGACAGCCCGCCCGACCCGATCGTGAACATCACCTCGCTCACCGGCGGTGAGGTCTTCAACCCGGGGGATCCCTCGGGCCTGGCCGCCGTCTTCCAGCGCATCGACGAGATGCAGGAGACGCGCGTCGAGAAGGTCCAGGCGGAGCCCATCGACGACTACGAGCCCTGGGCTCATGCGGCCCTGGCCGTGCTGGGCACGGCTCTCGTGGCGCTGTTCGGACTGAGGTTCACGCCGTGGTGAGCGAACAGTTCATGCCCGTCGTTGCTGCCGCGCTGGCGTTCGGCCTGGCGTTCGGGGCCGAGGTGCTCCACGGCCGGCGTGTGCGGCACGTCGTGCGTCTCGCCTTCGGCGGCCACGAGCGTCCGGCCGGCTGGGTGCGCGGTGTGCCCTGGCTGCGCGCCGCCGCCGCGGCCGCCCTCGCGTGGGGCCTGGTGACACTGACCAGCGTGGAACCCAAGAGCCACTCCGCCAACGGCTCCCGGATCGTGAGCGAAAGCGACTACCGCCACGTGCTGCTGGTGCTCGACGTCTCCCCCAGCATGCGCCTCATGGACGCCGGCCCCCAGGGCACCCAGAGTCGGATGCAGCGCGGGCGCGCCGTGATGGAGTCCTTCTTCCGTCGCGTCCCGCTCGAGCAGTACCGCATCTCCGTGGTGGCCACGTACAACGGCGCCAAGCCGGTGGTGGTCGACACGCACGACGTGGACGTGGTGCGCAACGTGCTCGGCGACCTGCCGATGCACTTCGCCTTCCCGGCGGGCAAGACGCGCCTGTTCGATGGCCTCGAGGAAGCGGCTCGCATCGCGCACCCCTGGAACCCGGGCAGCACCACCGTGCTCGTGCTGAGCGACGGCGACACCGTGCCGACCAAGGGCATGCCGAGCATGCCGGCTTCGGTGCGCGACGTCGTCGTGATCGGCGTCGGCGACGCCCAACGGGGGACGTTCATCGACGGCCGTCAATCGCGCCAGGACGTCTCGACCCTGCGTCAGATCGCAACCCGGCTGGGCGGCACGTTCCACAACGGGAACGAGAAGCACCTGGCCTCCACCCTGATCGGCGACCTCACGCGCAGCGCGGGCGAGAACGTGTTGGAACGGCTCTCGCGCCGGGAGTACGCGCTGATCTGTTGCGCGCTGGGGGCCGCCCTGCTGGCCCTGATACCGCTGGCGCTGCACTACCTGGGCACCGCCTGGCGCCCGGGTGTGCTCGGTGCGCAGGTGTCGGCCATGCGCCCCAGGGCTCCCGATGTGGCGAGCGCCGGTGGTCGGGATCGGACCTCGCCGCCGTCGCGCAGCGTGGGATTCCCCTCCGGGAGCCGCACATGACGTTAGAATCCACGTTCGATGAGCCGGGCCCGGCGCTGGCCAGACCGACCCGACCGCTCATCATCACCGACGGCGATCGGACGCCGCCGAACTCCGCGAGCCGGCCCGTCCGGAACGCGGGAAGAGGTGGCTGCCCCGATCTGTCGAAAGGGAGAAGGAAGCACGCATGAGAAAGCTCCTGCTCACAGTCTGGTTGTTGTTGCCCGTCGCGGGCGTGTCGTACCACTACGGCCCCGGCCAGGATCGACTGCGCCTGGACCGTGTCGCCGAACTGGTGAACGTGGCCGAGGTCCACGCCGAGCGCGCAGCCCGACTCACCGCGAGCGAAGGCCAGCTGCGAGCGCTCGACGACTGGACCCGCGCCGAGGCCGCCTACGAAGACGCGCTGAACCTGCTCCCGCACGAACGCGTGGACGAACGCCGCAGCATCACGCTCGAGCACTCGAAGTGCCGCATGTACGTCAGCGAGCTGCCCGAGGCGAACGCCGCACTGGAACAACTCGTGGCCGAACTCGTCGACGACGAGAGCGCGGACACCGCGTTGCTCGACGACGCACGGCGCACGCTCGCCAACTCGCAGTACTACATGACCTGGCTCATGCGCCTCGAGGGTCGGGGGCGCGAGGACTGGGAGCCGCCGATCGAGGCCGCCCGGCAGACCTACAAGCTGCTCGCCCAGCGAGCCGAGTCCCGCGGCGACGACGAGCTGCTGCAAGCCAGCCGCGAAGATCTCGAAGCCACGGTGCGGCTCGCGCGCATGGACCTCACCGAGCTGCAGGGCCTGCCCCTCCCCAGCCAGTGACGCGGCTGCGGATCCGGCCGCGGTCGCGGCGGAAACAAGAAGCCGAATGGGAACGGGAAGCAACCTGCAGACGCGCGCGGCGCGAGCTCGGGGCCGCCACCGGACGGGTCAGGATCCTGACGACGCGCGGGGCGTGACGGACGCACGACGGTTTCCGGGCCGGTCGTCCGGGATACACGGGTCCGGGATACACGCGCACGGAGCACTCCGGACTCGTGTCGTGCCGCGCAACGACGGCGGCGCAGATCGGTTCGACGCCGCCGTGAGACCGGGCGTCAGCGCCGAGAGCCCGTCAGCTCCCCGGGTCGCCCGTCGGAGCTGCACGGCAAGCGAATCAACGACAGGGGCATTGCGATGAGACAGCCAATCATCCTCGCGTTCGCGGCACTGGTCCTGGCGACCGCCGCGACCGCGCAGCAACGGGTCGAGATCGAGGCGCTGCTCGCCGAGGGTCTCGTGATCCATGGCCTGGGCACACCGGTCGATGCCACACCGGGGAACCCGACCCCGCCCGGCGACGGTGCGAGCGGCGATCCGGATCGGCTGAAGCGACTCAAGGCGCTCAGCTTCGATCGACGCCCGTCGGCCATCCTCGACATCTGGTCCAAGCCGGCGCCAAAGCCGGTGGAGATCCCCCCGGAGGTCGCGCCCCCGGCCGACGCCGACGCGGTCGAAACGAATGCCGACGGTTCTCCCGGAACGACGGACGCCCAGGGCGCCGACGACGCGGGTCCCGGTACGGCACCTGCGACCGACACCGCCGTTCCCGCCGACACCACCGACACCACCGACACCACCGGCACGACCGACACAGCCGACACAGCCGACACAGCCGACTCAGCCGACTCAGCCGACTCAGCCGACACGACCGACACGACCGACACCGACGTCCCCACCGTCGCGGCACCGACGCCGGAGCAGGCCGCCACGGCTACGGCCGCCGCCGCGCGGCTCGCAGCACTGAGGAAGGCGCTCGAAGTGGAGCTCCAGCTCTTCCAGCGGTACGTCACGCTGGGTGACTGGGTCGCGGTCGACACATACCTGGCCGAACTGGAGGGGGACACCGGCAGGGCGGCCTACGCCCAACTGCTCAAGTCGCTGCAGGCCGGCCCCCCCAAGCCCAAGTCGCAGTTCGCCGCTTTCGCGGAGACGAACCTGTTCGCCCCCGAGGACATCCTGGGCCTCGCGGCCTGCGCGCCGCACGCGCTGGACAACGTCCAGTTGCAGACCCTGGGCAGGCTGCTGCGACAGTGCCTCGATGCCGGCAGCCTGGTCGAGGAGTGCATGCAGCGCTTCGAGCAATCGCTCACCCTCGAGCAGACGCCGCTCACAGCGCACGAGCTGGCGCGCATCACCTTCGATGCCGGCCTGCCGGTGGAAGCCGGACGCTTCCTGCCCGAACTCGGCCAGGCCATCGCCGACGATGACCGCCCCGCGCTCAACATGATCGCGCGCCACTACCTGGCGCGACACGAGCGGGACGGAGAGCGCGCCGATCTCGAGACGGTGTGGCGCGCCACGCAGGCGGCCCTGGCGCTGGGCACGATCGAGAAGGAAGACAAGCAGGAAGCGCTCAAGCGCGCGGTGGAGATCGCGCCGCGGCTGCGCGAGGAACTCGGCGCGGCCTGGCTCGACGAGAGCTTCACCACGCGCCCCGGACGCGGCATGGAGATCCTGGCCACCATCGGCGGCGCCGCCGCCGCGGGCTTCATCGACCAGGGCAGGGACGCCGACGCGCGCTTCAAGACGCTCCAGCTCCAGACCACCGCGGCCGACGCGCTGCTGGCCGCGGCCCCCGAACGCGCCGACGAGTGGCGCGAGACCCTCAACGTCCTCGCCGTGAACTGGCTTCGCGAAGCCGAGTTCACCTACAAGTACGACGAGTCCACCCAACGCGGACCGCAGCTCGAACGGGACTACTACGGCAACTTCTTCTACAACCAGTACCGCCCGTCGAACAGCAACCAGCGCCCCACTCCGCTGCGTGCCGATGACGTGCTCGACATCCGACCCTCGGAGACCTGGATCGCGCTGATCGACGGCGCTGTCCGGCCCCGGTTCGACATGCTCACCGCGCAGTTGCTGCTCAAGGTGAACGAGGAGTCCGACGCCTTCCCCTTCATCGAGCGCGTCGCCGATGTCTACCCGGAGCGCGCCGAGGAGCTGGTGAACGAATTCCTGCGCGTCTGGGCACGCAACCACAACCCCAACTCGGAGAACCAGCGCTCCAACCAGTACGTCTTCTTCTACGGCTTCGAGCAACGGGCCAACGCCATCCCGCTCACGCGTTCCAAGCAGCAGCGCAACCTCGCCGAACTCGCCGAGTGGATCGCGCGCCTGCGCCAACTGCCGATCGACGACCTGGACGAAGCCTTGGTGGCCAACTGCTTCACCGCGGCCCACAGCGTGGCCGAGGTGTACCGCGTGGAGACCATCGAGAGCGTGTTCGGGGCCATGCAGGAACTCGAACCCGAGACCATGGCCGAGCTCGTCCACCGCATGCGCAGCAACCTGGTCGGCGTGTGGCGTGACCCTTCGGTGCAGAAGGACAAGCAGACCCGGCGCCGCCAGAAAGACATCCAGAACGAGATCCTGCGCGGCTACGAAGTCGCGTTGTCGGTCGCCGACCGCGGCCTCGCGGACCACCCCGACGACTGGGCCCTGACCCTGGCGCGCGCCGCCGTGTTGCACGATGAGAACAACTACGCCCAGGAGATCGCGCGGTCGTCCGACTTCGCCGCGCGGCGCGAGGCCGCCTTCGCCGAGTTCGCCCGGGCGGCCGAGCTGTACGCCGCCGGCCTGGCCGAGCGCCCCGAGGACGAGGAGACGTCCAGGCCCTACGACACCTGGTTCTACGCGGCCCTCGGCGCCTGCGACCTGGGGGCCGTGACCCACGAGCAGCAGCCGGTCGGCGCCCAGTTCCCAGCCATCCGCGCGGCGCTCAGCGCCTTGCCCGACGAGGCTGCCGAGCGGCACACCGGGCAGTTCGCCAACACGCTCTTCACGCGTATGAGCTCGGTGAGCCCCGACGTGAAATTCCGCTACGTGCGGCACGGGCTCGACATTGCCGGCGACCACGAGCGCGCCGAGTTGGCACGCGAGGTCTACGACTACTACAAGGACCTGGTCACCGAGATCCGCCTCGAAACGAACATCGACGGCCCCGATCGCGTCGGCCACGGCGAGCCCTTCGGACTGCTGGTCAACATCCGCCACACGCGCGAAATCGAGCGCGAGGCCGGCGGCTTCGCCAAGTACCTCGTGAACCAGAACAACCAGGGCTTCTCGTACAACTACGGCCGCCCGACAGAGGACTACCGCGACAAGTTCGAGGAGGCGGCGCGCGAGTCCCTGGACGAGCACTTCGAAGTGCTCTCGGTGACATTCAATCACCCCGACACACACTCCCGCGCGGTCGAGGAGTACGGCTGGCGCGTCACGCCCTACGCCTACGTCCTGCTGCAGGCCCGTGGGCCCCAGATCGATCGCGTGCCACCCCTGCGCTTCGACCTCGATTTCCTCGACACGACGGGCTACGCCGTGTTGCCCGTGGAGTCGGCCCCGCGACCCATCGACGCCACGCAGCGATCGACGGATGTTCCCTTCGCGAACCTCGAACTGGTCCAGACGCTCGACGAACGGCAGGCCAACGAGGGCCGCCTCGTGCTCGAGGTCAAGGCCTCGGCCACGGGACTCGTCCCGGAACTCGAGACCCTGGCCGACCTCGGCTCGGAGGGTTTCGAAGTGGCCTCGATCGACGATCAAGGCGTCTCGGTGATCGAGTTCGACCAGGAGGGCGACGGCATCGGGATCCTCTCCGAACGCAGCTGGCAGATCGTCCTCCACGCCGAGGAGGATCTCGTCGAGCTGCCCGAGACGTTCCACTTCGCCTCGACGAAGGTCGACGGAGCCGAGCTGCTGTACCAACGCTACGTCGACGCAGACCTCGAGACGGTGGAACCCGTCGTGAGCCTCGCCGCGAGCTATGGCGAACGGGACCTGGGCTCGATCACCCGCTGGGCCGTCGGCCTGGGGGCCCTGTTGGTGCTGGTCGTGGTGGCTGTCTCGATCGCCCGTCGTCCGCGCCAACGCGCGCTCGCCGACGACCGTTTCCGCATGCCGGAGACGCTCTCGGCCTTCACCGTGATCGGGCTGCTGCGCGACATCGACTCACAGAACGGCATCTCCGCCGAGCATCGTCGCGAGCTCCAGACCCAGATCAGCCAGCTCGAAGAGCACTACTTCCGCAACGACGGAGGCGCCGACCCCGACCTGCGCACCCTCGCCGAGACCTGGGTCGGCCGCGCGAGCTGACCAAGCCCGCCAGCCCCGTCCCCGCGCACGCAGGCCGCGGCGCGAAGCACGGGCATACGGCGAGGGCGTCAGTTCACGGAGGCTTGATCGGCGATGAACTGCAGGCAGGCCTGGTACTTGGGAGCGGTCGCGGGATCCTGATCCTCGTACTCCATGATCCCCCAGCTACCCCACTTCGAGTAGACGGACATGGACGAGAAGATCGCGTACATGCCGCCGCCCACGTCGGCCCAGTGCTCGAGGTCGCGCACGTAGAGGTCGTACATGCCCGGGTGGCGGTTGATCTCGATGAACTTCTGGGCCATGGCCGGATTGTCGACGTACTGCGGCTTCGGTGTGAGGTGCTGGCCACCCTCATAGGCGATCAGCGTCAATCCCCGGGCTGCGGCATTGGCGGCGTTCTGCTCGCTGATGCTGCGCGTCTCGTCGATGTCGTCGGCGAGGATGTCCATGATCTGGCTCATCGACATGTTGAGCACGCCGATGTTCCCGGTGAGCCCTCCATCCCAGTACGGCGCCACCGCGAGGGCGTCGGCGTGCTGGTAGGCATCATCCCAGTCCATCACCGTGGTACCGACCCAGGGGTTGTCGGACTGACTGCCCAAGACGCGCACGAGCCGGTCGGTGCCGCCGAACACCTGCTCGAAGATCTCGAAGATCTGCACGGAGCGCTGACTGTGGTAGCGCAGTTGCGCCTGGAAGTCGTTGTCGGAGAGACCGCGCGCCTTGCCGGTCTGCAGAGCGTACTGCGCCTGACCGAACGCCCCGTTCCAGACCTCGTTGGAGTGCTCGATGTAGATCTGGAGATCGGGTCGGAGTTGGTTGCGGCACTGGATCGCGAACTGCACGACGTAGTCGTCGGTCGCGAGGTGGGGCATGCAGAACCACGGGTCGGCACCGAGCGTGTTGGAAAGCTGGATCATGTGCTCCAGCGCCACGCCCCGCTCCGGTGACGCCTGGGTCTGGAAGCTGGCTCTTGCGCGATCCTCCCAGTCCATCAGGAAGTCGTTGTGGTTCGTCCGCTGCCAGTCCATGAAGCGGATCATCTTGAAGGCCGCGATGCGTGCCAGGAAGGCCGGGTGGAACGGCTCGGTGAGGTAGCTGTTCTCCCATTGAGAGTGGAACAAGCGGATGTTGCGGACCGGGTTGGACGGGTTGGGCGTCGTACGGATCTTCAGGAAGATGCCGGAGTCGGACGGGTCGTCCACGCGGCACACGATGCGTCCCGGCTGGGAGCTGACCACCGTGGCGTCCATCCCCAGCTCCACCTCGCCGACTCCGTCGTACAGGCAGATGTACTCGCCGGACGGGTAGTGCCCATCGAGGTCCCGGAACATGAGCGTCCCGGCGGCCTCGGGATTCCCCGCCGGGTTCGTGCCCAGGATCGGGTAGCCATCGGCCGTGAGGTTCAACGGGAAGTCGGTGTCCCAGGCGCCGCTGTTGGCCTCCTGCGGGTACCAGGGCTTCGACTGCTTGAACACGTCCTTGAAGACCCACTCGGGGGACCAGTACGTGATCGCGTGCAGGTTCACGCCGAGGGGTGACCCCTCGTTGCCCTGGGTCGTCGGCTCGAGCACGGTGACCGCCAGTTCCTCGGACGGTTCACCGAGGCCCAGCTCGTTCACGCCGACCACGATGTAGTGATAGGTGCGACCGGGCGCCAGGCCTGCATGCGTGTGCGGACTGGTCACGGACCCGATCAGATTGCCGGTCCAGGGCAACACCCCGGGCGTCTCACTCCAGAAGATCCGGTAGTGGTCCACATCATCGGCCGACTGCCAGGACAGGATCACCGAGGCGCTGTTGGTCGCTTGCGCCTGGAACCCCTGGGGGGCGGCCGGCGTGGTCGGGGTGACGATGCGCACCTCGTTCGAGCCGCGCGTCTCGACCTCGGCGACGGTCGCCGTGACCATGGCGTAGACCGTCGTGCCCGGCGGGACGTTGTCGATCAGCAGCGCCGTGTCCTCGGTGGGGAACGGCGTGCCGGTCACGGTGTCGACCTCCGGTTCGAGGTCCACGTACAGGGTGTAGTGGGACGCGTCCGCGACCACGGTCCAGTCGTAGAGCAGCGCCCCGGCGGCGTCGGACATGACGCTCAGCGTCGGGGGATCGATCTGGTCATCCGCCACCAGCGACGCAAAGGCCTGACTGGCCTTGCCACTGGCCGAACCGGATCCAGGCGACGTAGAGGACGAGGCGGCGGTCACGTGCCCCTGGGCCGGTGCCGCCAGGGCATTCATGGCCGCGGCCACGCTCGCGAGCTTGGTGGCGATCCGCGAGACCCGCCGGTCGGCCCGTTGCACACCGTCACGGGCACTGGTCACGGCCCCTCGACGACCCGCCGGATCGAGCCCATCAGAGGGCGAGGGGGACCTGGCAGCAACGAGCTTCGCCCGCGCCTCGGCCAGTCGCCGCTGCTCCTCCGCGAGGCGCTGCCGCAGCGCGAGTTGTTGCGAGTCCTGGCGGCGCCGCAGCGTCCGCCCGACGAAGTGCTCACCCGCGTCCACGACGACCATGGGTTCCGGGGCCGAAGCGGCCCCGCCGAACTCAGCGACCGACGACCCGTCGGCCTGGCCGACGACCGCCAACGCACTGTCTGTCTGCCCATCGGTGTCGAGGCCGGCCGCTTCCAGGCCGGCACTCTCCGTGCCGGCCGAGCCGGGGGCTGTGGAACCGCTCTGCAAGCCACGAGCCTGGACCAGGACGACCTCGTGGTCGTGACCGGGAGTCGCACAGCCACTCGTCGCAGCGCAGGAGGCCTGCTGATCACCGCTCGTGACACCGGGCGCAACCGGTGTCTCGGCGATCAGACCGCTCAGCGCGAGGAGGAGCGAGCCAAGACCCACCGCCAACCCGGCGACGAATCGGCGTGAGCCGACGCGGGAGCCCGACAGGCGACGCGCTCGGGCTGCGGTTTGGGGGGCAAAGGGTCCTTCAGGGGTCCGATACGGCCGGGGGGCACGGGACGCCATCGATGGTGTTCTCGTTGAATTCCGCGGGGGGAACTCCCGCAGACGAGGTGTCGATCAAAGGTGCATGCGTCAGTCGAGATCGAATCGATACCCGGGCCGGTGCGACGTGCACCGCACGAATGCCACGCCAGCCCCTCGTAACCCGCCGAACGGGCGTGAAGGACACAGAGCGCGTCGTGCCGAGGGTCGGCTCGTTACGTCGTTCTGACCGGCTCCTCGTCTCGGGTTCGGTCCGAGCAGCCGGTTCGGGAGGGCGGTCTTGGGGAGAAACACCGCCCGCGCAGCCGCGCGGATAATCGCGAAACGCGAAGCGACGCCGAACGACTTGGAAGCCTGACAAGAGATCCGACACTTGGTCTCGACCTCGCCGGGTGGGTGCCGATTCGAAGCCCTGGAGCTTACGGGTCGCGGCCGCGCGAAGGGAAGGCGCCAGTGGCTCCCGGAGGCATGAAGCCGCACTGCGGCGGCTGCTATTGGCCGAGGGTTGCGAGCCAGCCGGGCAGTTGGCTGCTGCCTGCGGTGCTCCGGGCGCCGTGGCAAGCGATGAGAGCGGCCCCCGGGACGAGCCGAGCGGATCGAGGGAACGGCTCGTGAAGGCCGTGCCGGAGCTGCTCACGGACCCTGCGCGAGTCGTCGTCGGGCACCCGAACCTTCACTCGTGAGACTGGCGACGGCGCGCCGCCGTCGGTCTCGCTGTCGGTGTCGGCGGCACCGCGAGCGCGTCGGACGGCGAGTTCTGCAAGTGCGTCCTGCAGTCACGCATCGCACCGACGAAACGTGCGGTACCCCGTCACAGTGCGCGCGGACGCATGGTGAACCGACATTCTGTATCGCCTCTCGCACGACAGCAGATCGCTCCCGTCCCCAAACGGTGGATAGGCAATTCGTCGATCACGGTATAGCTTTGCCCGCATACGTAAGGCCTCGGGCAGTCGAGGGCAGCAGACACGATGGCGCGGTGCGACCGGCGACGAGTCCGGTACGCGCCCTCGACGTCATGGTCCCTCCTTTGTTCCGCGCTGAACATCCGAAGGAGCTGGATCCATGGACTTCTCGTCCCCCCCTGAAACCACGACCTCCTGTTCGACACCGCGTTCCGACAACGCGCGCCCGTTCGATCGGTTCGCCAGCGCTGCGCGCATCGCGACCGCCGTCCTGCTCTGCTGCGCCCCCACGTGGGCGCAATACGCCGAGCGCGCGAGCCTCGTCAACAGCGAAGAGGAGGACATCGACGCGTCGGGCCGCTCGGTGAAGAACCCGCGCGTGCGCGCCGTGCACAGTCACGACCCGAACGAACTCGGCGGCACCGCGTACTTCATCCAGCGCGACCCGTTCCTGGCCTACCAGCTCGGCCGCAACCTGAACTTCCGCGAGTTCCGCTCGCGTGACGGCGTGTTCAGCACGTTCGGACCCGACCTCTACGGGAACGAGACCGGCGGCGTCGCGGACCTGGGCGGCCCGATGCAGGACGAGTTCACGGCCAAGATCACCGCCAACAACCAGACCAGCTGCCTCGGTTGTCACAACCTGCCCAACGGCAATCCGGGCGGCGGCGTGACCTTCGCCAAGGACAGCGGCTTCGGACGCAACTCGCCGCACTACTACGGCGGGGGCATCATGGAGATGCTCGCGATCCAGATCCGCACCGAGCTGATGGACGTGATCGACACGAACGGCGACGGCTGGATCGACGTGGCCGAGTCCGACGCGGCACCCGACCCGCTGCTGATCGAGGCCACGCCGGGTGGCGGGATGGTCAACTTCGGCAGCGCCAAGCTCGACCCGGCGACGCTCGAGCCGCAGCTCAACCAGATCCTGAAGGTCTGGTACGGCTGCGACGGCGGTTACCTGCCCACGGCCGACTACATGGGCGACCTGGGTTCGGATCGTTACAACATCGAGGTGGTCGTCTTCGGCTGGGGGCAGCTCGTCCCCGAGAACGCGCTCAACCCCACCCTGCGCACCTTCCTCTGGGATCCGCTCAACGCCCACTCCGGACTGGAGTCGGAAGACCCCACGACCCTGGACGACCCGGACCTCAACGGCATCTCCGAGCCATCGCTGGCCGGCGCGATCCAGTTCCCGGCCACGCACCTGGCTCCTGACCGCGGCTTCTACAAGGACGCCCTCGGCTTCAGCCGCGACGACCCGGACGACGACGGTCACCTGTGCGAGATCAGCGAAGGCGACCTCGACCTGGGCGAGTGGTTCATGCTCAACGCGCCGCGCCCGGCCTTCGCCGGCACGCAGGTCGAATACGACGCCGGCGTCGCCCTCATGGACGCCATGCTGTGCACCCAGTGCCACATCGCCGACTGGCAGATCAAGCCGGCCGACGCCATGTTCACCGGCGACCGTCGCTTCTTCGATTTCGACGTGACCTGGAACGACACGGCGCAACGCCTGGAGGGCAAGCTCGACCGGCTCTACACCGAGTCCGGCCGTGACTACGTCCGCAACTTCGACGGCTTCGAGGTCAAGGGCCTGTTCACCGACTTCGCACACCACGACCTGGGCGGCGGCTTCGAGGAGATCGGCTACGACGGTCACTCGCAGACCAAGTGGCGCACGGCGCCGCTGTGGGGTGTGGGCTCGGGCTTCCCCTGGGGCCACGACGGCGCCTCGCTCACCCTGCGCGACGCGATCCTGCGTCACGGCCGCGACGCCCTGCCGTCCAAGACGGAGTTCGTCAACGCGTCGACGGCGGACCAGGAAGGAGTGATCGACTTCCTGCGCAAGCTGCAGCTCTACGACATCGAGTCGCTGCCCGCGGACATCGACGACGACGACGTGATCAGCGAGAACTTCATGGTGACGCGCATCGACACCGGGCCCGAGCGCTTCAACGCCGAGTGGCTGTTCAAGACGCCGGTGGAGATCCAGGGCATGGTCCAGGTGATCCAGGGCAAGATGATCCGCTCGTTCGCGGCGACCAACCTGTCCGCCGCCTACGGCCTCACCCTGCCGTTGCGCATCGACACCGATCTCGATGGCTGGCCCGACGTCTGGGACGCCGCACCGAACACACGCGGCTACCGCGACGGAGTGAACAACTGATGACACTCCCGACGACGTCCCACCCGCTCACGAACCGTTCGCCGAAGCACTTGGACTCCGCGATGAACCGTCTCCACCTCGTCCCGCTCGCCCTGGCGCTGTGCGCCCTGGCGGGCCCCGCCGCCGGCTTCCAACTGAACGGCGGCCCGCTCGACTTCGACCTGATCCGCATCAGCGACGCGGGCGACCCACTCCACCCGGGCACCACCTACGAGTACCTGCCGATCAGCGACTTCGTCGCCGAGGCAACCGGTGTGTCCGTCGCCGACGTCAACAACGACGGCTTCCAGGACATGATGTTCTGCGGCATCGAGGGCCGCCCCAACCACTACTACCTGAACAACCACGACGGCACGTTCACCGAGGGCGCGGCCGCCCACGGCATCGACGAACCCTCCAAGCGTCGCGGCAACTCGCTGTTCTTCGACTACGACAACGACGGCGACAACGACCTGATGACGTTCGGCTACCCGAGCAAGCCGTACCAGAACCTGGACCTGTACAGCTTCTTCCGCAACGACGGTGCCGGCGCCAGCTTCACCTTCACCGACGTGACCGCCGGCGTGGGCGGCTTCCCGCTCGCAGCCACGGTCGAGACCACGACCGTGGGCGACCCCGGCGGCGCTGCGGTGGCCGACTACAACAACGACGGCTACCTCGACGTGGTCGTCACCTACTGGCACCGCAACAACCAGCTGATCGGCTACGACGAGGACCAGTTCCGGCTGTGGAAGAACGTCCCCAACCCGGCGCCCGACCTGGGCGAGCCCGACTACTCGCCGCGCCTGTTCGAGGACGCCACGCTCGAAGCCGGCCTGGACGGTGTGGGCTTCGGCTGGGTCTGGCAACCGACCTGGACCGACGTCGATCGCGACGGCTGGATCGACCTGCACATCAACATCGAAGCCGGTGAGGACGAGCTGCTGCTCAACAACGGCGACGGCACCTTCGCGCCCAACATCGCCACGGCAGTCGGCATGAACTTCAACGGGCCCGAACCGATTCCCGGCAGCGCCTGGGGTCACGAGATGGGCGCCAACATGTCGGACATCGACAACGACGGCGACCTGGACTTCTACCTGACCAACCCGGGCACCGACAACGAGTGGAAGAAGGACGCCTTCTACCGCAACGACACCGACCATTCGATCGGCGGCGCCGGCATCCAGTTCTCGTACATCGGCGGGTCGACGGGTGTCACCACGTTCTCGGACGGCGTGGGCTGGGGCGTCGTGTTCCCCGACCTCGACAACGACGGGGACCCGGACCTGCTGCTGGCCCGCGGCATGGCGCAGTTCGTCGCGACCAACAACGTGTGGCGCAACCTGTACCCCGACGTGACGCACACCAACCCGTCGCCCGAGTGGGAGGAGCTGACGCCCTTCCTGCCGGACGCGAGCGGGCTCGGCGGGTGCTGGGACACGGCGCGCAGCCTGGTGGCGTTCGACTTCGACAACGACGGTGACCTCGACTGCGTGTTCACGCGCTCGGGCGGTTCGCCGCCGCACCCGGTCGACCGGCTCGACGCGGCCGTCTACTTGAACACGTTGTCCAATGCGAACAACTGGCTGCAGCTCGACCTGACCGAGGCCGGCGGCAGTCTGGCCACCGTGGGCGCGCGGGTCTTCGTGCGCACCGGCGGCCCGACCGGCGAGCAGCAGATGGACGAGGTGATCACCGGCAGCAGCTACCTCGGACAGGAGCCCAGCCGGCTGCACTTCGGTCTCGGAGCGGCGGACGCCGACTACGCGGTGGTGCGCTGGGCCGACGGTGCGCACAGCGTGCTGCCGGGCGGCGGGCCGGGCCTCAACGGCATCCAGTCCATCGCCCGCGGCGCCGACGCCACCGGCGACCTCGACGGCGACCTCGACGTGGACTGCGACGACGTCGCGCTGTTCAGCCTGAGCCGGGTCGACGAAGCCCTGGTGGACGTCAGCGTGCCGGCCACCTGGCCCTGGCGCGTGCTGGCCGACGTCGACGGCAACGGCCTGCTCGACTCCCGTGACGAGATGTTGCTGCGCGCCCTCGTGCCCGATTCGTTCTGCGACATCGGTCTCGGCCTGGCCGGCACACACGGCGTGCCCACGCTCACCGGCACCGGCACCCTGGGTCGCAGCAGTCCGCTCGACATCACGCTGTCGGGCGCGCTCGAGAACTCGACCGCGTACCTGGTGGTGGGCTTCGCGCCGCTCTACGCGCCGTTCAAGGGCGGCCGCCTGGTGCCCAACGTGGGACCGCCCAGCCTGGTGCTCCCGCTGCCGACCAGCCCCACGGGCGACCTGCCGATCAGCTCCACCTGGCCCGCGGGCGTGCCCTCCGGCTTCGCCATCTTCATGCAGTACTGGGTGGTGGACGCGGTCGGCCCGGTCGGCTTCTCGGCCAGCAACGGGCTGTCGGGCCTCACGCCGTAGCCTGCCGCACCCACCCGGGCGACCGACCCTGCGGGGTCGGCGTCCGGGGGCGGGCAACCGGCCCCGCGGCGGTCAACCGGTCCGGCGGCGGGCAGTTCACGACACACGCCGCGCGGCCGCCGGGGCTCGCCGTGCGCCGAAGCGATCCGCTAACCTGCGTCGCAAGCGCCGACCCGCACGGCGCCGTGGCGGAGACCCGGTGAAGTTCCAGGACTACTACAAGGTGCTCGACGTCCCCCGCGACGCCGACCCGAAGGCGATCAAGCAGGCCTACCGGCGCCTCGCGCTCAAGTGGCATCCCGACCGCCATCCCGAGGACGAGCGCGAAGCCGCCAAGCAACGCTTCACCCAGGCCAACGAAGCCTACGAAGTGCTCTCCGATCCGGAGAAGCGCAAGCGCTACGACCGCTTCGGAGAGCACTGGCAACAAGGCCAGGACTTCGAGCCGCCGCCTGACCAGGGCGGCATGAGCCAAGCGGAGTTCGAACAGGCCTTCGGCGGCGGCGGCGGCTTCTCCGACTTCTTCCGCAGCATGTTCGGCGAGCAGTTCCGCGCCGACTTCGGCGATCGCGACGCGCGGCACGCCCGCTTCCGCATGCGCGGTGCCGACGTCCGAGCCGAGCTGCACCTGAGCGTGGGCGACGCGATCCGGGGCGGCAGCCGGTCGTTCGAACTGGACGCTGCGGCCGCCTGTCCGCGCTGCGGCGGCGTGGGCCTGATCGGCGAGCACGTCTGTCCCACCTGCGCCGGGCTGGGGAGCGTGCGCCGACCCAGACAGGTCGAACTCAAGATCCCGAACAAGGTCGAGGATGGCATGACACTGCGCCTGAAGGGCTTGGGGGAACCCGGACAAGCCCCGGCCGAACCCGGTGACCTCCACCTCACGTTGCGCCTCGTGTCCGACGAGACCTACCGCGTGAGCGGTCGCGACGTGGAAGCAGACGTGGCGGTGGCGCCGTGGGAGGCGACCTTCGGCGGCAAGCTGGACGTGCGCACCCCCACGGGCGTGGTCCAGCTCACGATCCCGGCCAACACCCGCGCCGGCACGCGCATGCGCCTGAAGGGCCAGGGACTCGGCGGCTCGGGCGACAGGCGGGCCGGCGGCAGCGCGCACGTCGGTGCAGGCACGGCCCCCGGCGAACGCGGTGACTTCCACGCGGTGATCCGTCTCGTGTTGCCCCACCCGCTCAACGAGCGTCAACGCGAGTTGCTGCGCGCCATGGACGGAGCGGGACCGAGCGAGGTCACAGGCGGCTGCCGGGAGGCCAGCTCATGACCTGGCGCACGATCGAACTGCACGGCGAGACCTACGTGTCGATCGCCACCGTGGCCGAGTGCTACGAGGTGGAGCTGGCCTGGATCGAGGAGGTCTACACGCTCGGCTTGCTGGGACCGGGCGAGCGGGTGGAGCGGTTGCTGGTCGTGTCGGTCAGCATGCTCGATCGGGTGGCGCTGATCCTGCGCCTCGAGCGACAGCAGGGCATCAACCTGCCCGGCATCGCCCGCCTGCTCGACGGGGACGCCCCGGCTACGGCGTGAGCACGGCCGCCTGTCGCAGGGCAGACCGGGCCACGCGCCCGATGACCCACAGGGCGGCGACGGTCGCGACGGCCCCCAGCAGCGCGACGCGTGCGTCCGCCGCCCGATCGAGATCGAGGCTGGCCAGCCCCGCGCCGGCCACCGCCACGGCCACGACGCGCGGAGCGAGGCCCACGATCGAGCCCAGCAGGAAGTCACGCAGGCCCATGCCGGCCGCGGCGAGCAGGAGATTGGTGCCGGCGAAGGGCATCACCGGCGAGAGTCGCACCAACGCGACGAGCGCAAACGTGCGGCGCGCCCCGCCGTGCACCAATGCCCGGTGGACGGCCGCCGCGCCCGGCCGGCACTCCAGGCCCGCCAGGGCTCGATCGCCCACCACGCGACGCAGGGCCAGGTAGCCGAGCAGCGCGGCGCCCGTCACCCCCGCCATGGCGAGCAGCGAGCCGGCCGTCGCGCCGAACAACATGCCGCCCACCAGCGAGACCGCATGGGTGGGCACGAACGACAATCCCGCCAGGATGATCGAGGCCGCGAGGAAGAGCGGCACGGCGCCGAAGCCCATGCCTTCGAGCGGCCCGAACCAGTGCTGCTCGGTCACCACGAGCAGCATGGCGCCGAGCGCGGGCGCGACGACGACGAACAACGCGAGCGGTCCGAGCGCGCCCAACGCGCGCACGCCGGCGACGAGGCGATCAGCGCCGAACGTCACCCGTCGGCGATCGCAGCCAGGACCCGCGGGATCTCAGCGTAGTCGTCGACCCAGAGCACCTCCACGCCGAGGCCCTCGAGCACGACCGAGGTGCGCTGCTGATCGTCGCTGCGCAGCCGGTCGAAGATGGCCTGGATCTCCCGAGCACTTCGTTCTTCCAGCTTGCGGTCGGCACCGTACTCCGCCGCGAGCTTCTCGATCTCGGCGATGGCTGTGGGCTCGAGCGGGTCGAGTTCGCGCTTGAGGACGGCGTACTGGGGGCAGCGATCCTGGAGCTTGCGCATGGCATCGAGGAGGCGGCGCAGGTTGCGGTCGCGCAGACTCATACCGACCATCAGTCCCACGTTCGAACCGAGCTGACGCAACTGCACCAGGTTCGACCACGAGTAGGCGTCGCTTGCCGCGCCGTGGAACTGCTCCTCGGTGAGCACGAGCTCCGGATAGGTGGAACCCTCGCTCGCGGCCGACCCACGGTCCGGCGGCAGATAACCGTGCACGTGGTAGACCGGCAACTTGCCGGCTTCCGGTGCCGAAGCGGGCTTCCACACCGGCTGGGAGCGCTCCACCCGCTGCTCCAAGAGGTCGTCGTAGTTGTACGTCACCACGGCTCGCACGCCGGCGCCGGTGTCGTTGCACAGCCGGCCGACCCCATCAAGGGTCCCGTTGGGCGCTTCGCCTCCGTTGTCCAGGGTTCCGTAGAGCGTCTCCTTGAGCAGCGGGATGAAGCGTTCCGGGCCGACCTTGGCCAGGATCTTCTGCGCGGTGATCTCGGCCGGGTCGACGCTCTCGCGCAACAACCACTGTGCGATGGCCTCGAGGTAGTTCGGGAAGACCCGCCAGTCCCGCAACGGGTTGTCCTGCTCAGCGCCCTCCGCCAGGGACGCCAGGTACATCATCAGCACCAGGCGATCCCAGTTGGGCAGGCCGCTGGGCACGCTCACGCCCGCGCCGAGGTAGAGCGTCAGCTCCCGATCGGCGAACGCCGCCTTCAGCACGTCCAGGTTCCAGGCCATGGATCCGTCCTCCTCACGCAGCGTAGCGGAGCCGCGGGGCGGGCGCACGGGGCGGGCGGCCGGCATGCTGACGCGCACGAGCGGCGCCGGACCCGGGCGGCGTGAAGACACCCCGCATCCGCCCGGCGGCCCGGCACGAAGAGACCGGCATGCCAACCGTCCCCGAGATCCGTATCCGCCGGCGCGGCGACCTGCGCCCCGACGGGCGCTTCGTGCTGTACTGGATGACAGCCGCCCGCCGCACGCGCAGCAACTTCGGACTCCAGCGTGCCTTGGAGCTGGCCGAGTCCATGGACCGGCCGCTCGTCGTGCTGGAGGCCCTGCGCTCCGGCTACCGCTGGGCCTCGGACCGCCTGCACGCGTTCGTCCTGCAAGGCATGCGCGACAACGCCGAGGACTTCGCTGACAGCGGCGTGCTCTACCGCCCTTACGTGGAGCCGGAACACGGGGCAGGCAAGGGGCTGCTCGCCGCCCTGGCCGCGGACGCGTGCGCCGTCGTCACCGACGACTTCCCGTGCTTCTTCCTGCCGCGCATGCTGCGCGCCGCCGGCCCGGCGATCCCCGGGCGGCTCGAACTCGTGGACTCCAACGGGCTGCTGCCCCTGCGCGCCGCCGACAAGAGCTTCCCCAGCGCGTACGCCTTCCGGCGCTTCCTGCACAAGAACCTGCAGCCCCATCTGCACCAGCCACCCCGCGTCGATCCCCTGAGCCGAGCGGCCATCCCGTCGGCCGAGGCGCTCGACCCCGCGATCGACGCGCGCTGGCCTGCTCCGTCCGCCGAGCTGCTGGCCGCCGCACCCGACGCCCTGGCCGCACTGCCGATCGATCACCGCGTCGCGCCTGCGCCCATCGACGGAGGCCCCCACGCCGCCGAGCGGGCCCTCGGGACCTTCATCAGCGAGCGCCTCGCGCGGTACGGCGAGCGCAATCAGCCCCAGGTCGAAGCCAGCTCGGGCCTGTCGCCCTACCTGCACTTCGGGCACGTGTCATCGCACCAGGTGCTCGACGTGCTGGCGCGCCGGGAAGACTGGTCAGTCGATGCGCTGCCGGACAGCGGCAACGGGGCCCGCGCCGGATGGTGGCAGATGAGCGCAGAGAGCGAGTCGTTCCTGGACCAACTCGTCACCTGGCGCGAGCTGGGGTTCGTCATGTGCAGTCAGCGCGAGGACTACGACCGCTACGAGTCGCTTCCCGAGTGGGCACGGGACACGCTCGAGAGTCACGCCAACGATCCGCGCGAGCACGTCTACGAACTGGAGGCCCTCGAACAGGCCGACACGCACGACGAGCTCTGGAACGCAGCGCAGAACCAGCTCGTGGCCGAAGGGCGCATGCACAACTACCTGCGCATGCTGTGGGGCAAGAAGATCCTCGAGTGGTCACCGGGCCCGCGCGAGGCGCTCGACGTGATGATCGAACTCAACAACAAGTACGCCCTCGACGGGCGCGACCCCAACAGCTACAGCGGCATCTTCTGGTGTCTCGGGCGCTACGATCGGGCCTGGGGCCCCGAGCGGCCGATCTTCGGCAAGGTGCGCTACATGAGCTCGCAGAACACGGCGCGCAAGCTGCGCGTGCGCGACTACGTGCAGCGCTGGAACGACGCGGGGCTGTTCGCGTCCCGCTGACACACCGTCCGTGAGCGGGGCGCCCGACCGCCCCTCGGACTCCTCAGGCACTCCGTCGCGCGGCGCGCCAGATCTCGCGCCATGAGGGCTCCTTGCCGTGCATCAGGATCGCCATGGCGAAGACCTTGCCTGCGGCCCGACGCAGGAAGGCGACGGTCAATCCCATGCCCACGACAGCGACGACGTACTGCCACGCGGCGACGTCGGTGAGTGCCATGCGCACGGTGAGCGCGATGGTCGCCGTAGGCGGCAGCAGGCTCAGCACCAGCGAGAGATCGCTGTCGGGGTGCAGGTAGACGGGCACGGCCAGCGCCGGCGCGATCATGGGCACCAGCATCAGCATGCCGCGAGCCGACGTGTTGGGGTCATCGATGGTGGCGGCGATCGCGGCGAAGAAGCAGAACCACAGGCAGAAGCCCAGGACCGCCAGCAAGCCGACGCCGAGCAACAAGACCGGTGAGACGTGGGACAGACCGACGAACTCGGGGTTCACGAAGTCACGCCACACGAGCATCCCCAGCAGCCCCCACAGCACCATCTCCAGCGCGCTGGTGATGGCCCGGAAGCCGATGCCCAGGATCTTGCCGTCGATCCACGTCTGCGGCGGCACCGCGGCCACGATCTGCTCCGTGACGAGCTGCTGCTTCTCCGACGTGATGCCCGAGAACAACAGCGCCGTGCCGGCGAACAAGCCGCCGAACATGAAGCCCACCATGGTCAGCGCGATGATCCTGTCCCAGCGCGACCGCCGCGGCTTGTGCGGCTCATGCTGCGCTTCGTGGTCGTGCTCGGCGTCGTGCTCGGCGTCCGGGCCGGTCTCGATCTGTTCGAGGTCGAACGAGTCCATCACGTCGGAGAGCACGGCGGGGTCCAACCCGTGGACGCCCAGGCGCGACTGCCTGCGTCCGTCGTCCAGGGTGTTCTGCAGACTGTGCACCCAGCCACCCTCCGAGCGGCTCTCGAGCGTGCCCTCCGAGTCGGTGTGCAGGGTCAGCAGCGCGCCCACCTCCTCCGCCTCGTAGGCCGCGCGCAGTTCGCTCGCATCACCCCTGCGCCATTCGATGCCGAGCGTGGGCGCCAGGGCGAACGGGGCCTCGCCGACGACGCCCACCAGCATCGTCTCCGCGATCGTCTCGCGCACCAGGCGCGGGCCGAGCAGTGCGATCCCCACCATGAGCACGACGCCGATGCCCATGCTGATGAGCTGGCTCTTCCACTTGAAGTAGCGACGGAACTCCCACGAGGCGAGCAACAGCGTGATGCGCCAGCGACTCACGTGGCGCTCCCTTCGGGCTCATCCGGCAATGCGTCCGCCGTGGGTTCGCCAGATCCCGGTTCGACGGCATCAGCTCCCGCATCGAGGCCGGCGGCCGCGACCACATCGACGTAGATCTCGTGCAGCCGCTGCTGCTCGGTGGCAACCTGCTGCAGACCCGGCCAGCGCGAGACCTCGGCCAGCAGGCCCTGCAACTCGACGCCTTCGCGCGCCTGGACGTCGAAGGCTCCGTCCTGCCTGCGCTCGATCGAGCTGATCACCGCGTCGTCCGCTGCGATCGTCGGTGGTTGCCCGTCGTCGAGCGCGACCCGCACGCGCGTCGCGCCCGCGCGTCGTGCCCGCAGCTCGTCGATCGTGCCTTCCAGCAGGCAGCGCCCGGCACCCATGATCAACAGTCGATCGACGCAACGTTCCACCAGGTCCATCTGATGTGCACTGAGCAGGATCGTCATGCCGTCGTCGCGCAACTCACGCAGCAGGTCGAGGAACACGTCCTGGTTGACGGGGTCGAGGCCGCTGAACGGTTCGTCGAGCACGGCGAGGCGCGGGCGGTGCAGGATCGCCGCCGCGAACTGCACCTTCTGCTGGTTGCCCTTGCTGAGCGCTTCGAGCTTCTCGCCCTTGCGATCAGCCAGCTTGAATCGGTCGAGCCAGGCGTTCGTCTCGCTGCGGGCGTCGGCGCGCGACATCCCGCGGATGCGGCCGAAGACCTCGAGGATGCGGCCGATGGGCTGATCGCGGTACAGCCCGCGATCTTCCGGCAGGTATCCCAGGCCCGGGCGGCAGTGTCCGCGGGCGCCCTCGATGCCGAACTCGATCGTGCCCTCGTCCGGGATCAGGATGTCCTGGATCATCCGCACGGTGGTCGTCTTGCCGGCGCCGTTGGGCCCCAGCAGGGCGAAGATCTCCTGGTGCGCCACCGAGAAGGACAGACGCTCGACCGCCGTCACCGTGCGGTAGCGCTTGGTGACGTCGGTGATCTTCAGGGCATGCGCAGCGGCACCGTTCACGGTCGCCATGTTAGCGACGGACCGTGCGGATTCCCCCACGAGCTCATCGGCTCATGCTCGCGACACAACCGCTCGAACGCCGACGACCTCGGCGCGTGATGAGCACATGTGTCGCCGCCCGCGCCGATGCGCGTCGCGATCCGTCGGCCGTGGTCTGGACGGCCCCCGTCAGGGTGTCGTGGCCAGCACCGCGTTGGTGGCGGACAATCCCACCGGCGCTCCGGCGTCGGTGATCCAGAGCTGGAAGAAGAGCTCGAACGCGGCCGGAACTCCGGCCGGCCAGGAGCCGCCCAGCACGAGCTCGCCGTTGCCGTCCACCGGCAATCCGGTGAACAGCACGTCGGCGTCCGGCACGAGCACGCCGCCCTTGAACGGCGCGTCGATGCGCGTCAGTCCGATGAACAACGCGGCGCTGCTCGAGGCCTGCGCACAACTCGTGGCGAAGCTCACCGACTCACCGGCGAGCAGCGTCCCGCTGGCGAAGAGCTCCGGTGTCTCGTCGCCCGACAGACCCGATCCCAGGTCCTGCCAGCGCGGCGTCTGCGGCGTGGCGTTGAAGAGATAGGCGGCGCCCGAGTTGCGCCAGGTCTCGTCGTCCTGGCGGGCACCGATGACGGCGCGATCTCCGCTGAGCGCGACCGCGTTGCCGAAGTGCTGGCTCTCGTGACTGTCGCTGGCCAGCAGCGTCTGCTCGAGCACCCAGTCGGCACCGTCGGAGCGGAACACGTGGGCCGAACCGCCCAGGAAGGAGGCGGTGCTGGCGGTGCGGTTGCCCACCAGGATCGCGTCACCGCTCACGGAGACCGATCCGGCGAACGAGCCGGCGCTTGGCTCCACCGGCTCGGTCAACGTCGTCTCCAGCTCCCACGTGTCGCAGCGCCGGCGCAGGACCGGGGCACCGCCGGACTGACCGATCACGGCCAGGTCCCCGTCCATGGAGATGACGCGGTTGTCGAACAGCAGCGTCTGGGGGTTGGTCCACGCCGAACCGTTGAAGTGGTAGACCTCCACGACGTCCTGGGACGTGCCGGCGAAGATCCAATCGTCCTCGACGTCCAGCCAGTCGCCCATGAAACCGTTCACGACGAAGCTGCGCAGGGTGGCTTCCGGTTCCCACTTGGCGCCGTCGTAGCGGAAGATCTCGAGGGCGCCTCCGTGGAGCACGCCGAGCTCCGAGCCCGGATCACCGACGACCAGCAGGTCGCCGTCGACGGCCACGCCGTCGCCGTACTGCAACGGCCGGTCGACGATCGAGAAGTCGAGCTGCCAGGTGTTGCCGTCGAAGCGGTAGACGAAGGCCTCGCCGTCGTCGTTGAACTGGAAGTTGTGGTCGCCCGGGGCGCCGATGGCGAGCACGTCCCCACTCACCGAGATGCTGTCGCCGAACAGGTCATTCGACTGGGGTGCGGGGTTGGTGATCTCCTGTTCCAGCACCAGCGTGCCGGCGACGTCGCGGTAGACGTAGACCTTGCCCTTGAACAGGTTCTCGAGGGGCGAACCGACGACGACCACGTCACCGTCGGCGGCCACCTGCTCCCCGAAACTCCGCACGTAGAAGCTGCCCTTGACCTTGTCGCTCTCGCTGGCCGCGAACTGCGCCGCCGCCACACTCGTCACGAGGGTCACGGCCATCAGCGTACGCAACACCCCCTGCACGCACGTCGTCATGAGATCTCTCCCGATCGGTTCTGCCCACCGCGGAAGACCGTGTTCTGCCCGAACCGTTGCCCAGCGCTCCCGCGGCGCTCAGTGTAACGGTCGCCGGGCGATCCGGGGGCCGGCGGCGCAAACGACCATGGCGACAGGAGATCGGTGTCCCCCGCCGCGCGACAGGTCGGTCGCCTCAGTCGCCGCCGAGCAGTCCCGCGCGCGCCATGACCCGGTCCATCCACGCCAGCGGCATGTTGCCGGAGCGCAGGAACACGTCGTGGAACGCGCGGTCGAGTGCGAGGCCATCCAGGCGACCCCGGTTGGCATCGGTGACCCGGCGTTTGAGCGCCCACGTCATGCGATTGCCCGTGAGGTAGCTGAGCGGATAGCCGCGCTCGGCCGAGTACCAGTTGAGCTCGCCCTGCACACGGCCCGGCACGAAACCGGTGACGGCGGCGAGCAGGTTGGCCGCGGCCACGAACGGGTCGTCGGACGAGAGGTCGCAGGGCACGCCCACCTCCAGGAAGCCCTTGTCGCCGGTCATGAAGAACAGGTCGATGGCCACGCGCGCGCCCACCCGGGCGATGTCGCGCTTGCCGTCGAAGCGGGCCTCGTCGGTGAGGTCGCCCATGTAGCCCACGTCGAGCATGTAGTCCTCGAGGTAGGTGGTCCAGCCCTCGTGGTGCTCGTTGCCCGAGTAGTGACGGCGGATGATCGACGGGTGTTCGGCGGCCCAGGCGAGCTGCAGGTGATGCCCGGGAATGCCCTCGTGCATCATCATGCCGGGGATGCTCAGTTCGGTGTGCTCGGGGAGCAGCTCCTGGCTCAGCGTGAGGTGGATCAGGCTCGTGCGCGTGCCGGGCCGGAACGGCGGCGGGCACCACATGGCGCCGGCCGGGATCACGGGCGTGAGGAACGCGGGCGTGCGCTCGATGATCATGTCCTGGGCTGGCGGCAGCGGGAACAGGTCGTGCTCGCGGATGAAGGCGATCAGCTTCTCCCGCTCGAGCTGATAGCGATCCAGCACGTCACCGAGTTCGCCGTTGGGCATCGGCACCCGAAAGCGCTCGGCGAGATGATCCTGCAGGTCGTCGGCGCTGGCATCGACGGGCAGGCCGTACTTGGGTGCGAGCCGCGCACGCAGCTCCTCGACCGTCGTGCTGATCTCGGCCAGGAAGTCGGTGGCCATGCGGTGCAGGTCTTCGAGCGACGCGTCGATGCCGCGCAGCGCGACCAGGCGGCGAGCCTCCTCGGTGCCGATGTGAAGCTGCTGAGTGGTCGGCAGTGCGGACAGCCGGCGGCTGTAGTCGCGCAACGCCGCCTCCGCCTGCTCGCGCGCCGTGCGCAGTCGGGGTGCATCCGCGAACGACACGTCGTCCGCCCAGCGCTCGAGCGTCTCGAAGAGTCCCGGGAGTCCGGACACCGCATCCAGGTCCACGGCCACCCATCGCGCGAGCGGGGTCGTCAGCGCCGACAGCGCGCCCTCCACGTAGTCGGGGACGGACTCCACGCGAGCCGTCGCGTCGGCCAGGCGCTCGGTCGCCGGGCGCGGGTCATTCGACAGCAGCACCGTGAGCCCCTCACCCACGTCGGCGCCGGCCCGCGGCCGCTGCTCGGCCATGGTGGCGCCGTTGAAGGTGTAGGTGAGGTCGTGTGCCTCCCGCTCGAGGGAGAGGCGCGCCATGTCCACGTCCAGACGCTGGTCGAAGTCGAGCTCACCGGCGGACAACTCGCTGGCCGCGGCGATCAGCTCGCGGGCCTCGGTGACCGTGGCCGAGCGCTCGGCGGCACTGCGGTCGGGTAGGTCACCGCGGCGGGCATCGATCCCGAGGATCATGCACTGGTTGGCATCGCGCGAGAAATGGCCGTGGTAGCGGGCCGCGAAGTCGTCGTAGGCGGTCATGGGCTGGGTTCCGGGCGGCTGGACGGCAGGGAGCATACCCACGGCGGACGGCCGCGGGGGCGCCCGGCCGTGACGCGGCTGCGGGCAGCGGCATCGCAGATCGCCGACGGCCCGGATAATCCCCCGCACGCCGACTCTCCTGCTAGATACTCGGGCACCCCGCCCCGCACCGCCCCTTCGGAGGCACCCTGTGAGCACGTCCCCCGCCCGCCTCGCGCCGCGCCCCGCCATCCTGGTCCTGGCCCTGCTCGCCCTCTGGTCATGCGGCCACGCACAGACCACACTCGACACGATCGCCCCTGCTTCGATGGAAGATCCCATGGTCACCGTCCGCGTGTTCGATGCCGCCGGCAAGCTCGTCGGCCCCCTCTCCGTGCCGCGCGTCGAGCGGACCGAAGACGAGTGGAAGGCCCTGCTCTCTCCCGAGCAGTACCGCATCACGCGTGACTCCGGCACCGAGCGGGCCTTCTGCGGCACGCTGCTCGACAACAAGCTGGAGGGTGTCTATGCCTGCGTGGGCTGCGGGCTGCCGCTCTTCTCCAGCGACTCGAAGTTCAAGTCGGGCACCGGTTGGCCCAGCTTCTTCCAGCCCATCGCGGAAGAGAACGTGGCCAAGAAGGTCGACAGCGCCTACGGCATGGTCCGCACCGAGATCAACTGCGCCCGCTGCGACGGCCACCTCGGCCACGTCTTCGAGGACGGGCCGCGCCCGACGGGGCTGCGCTTCTGCCTCAACTCCGAGTCGCTCGCCTTCACCGACAGCGAGAACCTGGCGACGCTCGCCGACCCCGCCGCGTCCCGCGCCAACGCCGTCTTCGCGGGCGGTTGCTTCTGGTGCGTGGAAGCGGTGTTCGAGGAACTCGAGGGCGTCATCGAGGCCGTCTCCGGCTACGCCGGCGGAACCGCGGAGAGCGCCAACTACGAGGACGTGTGTTCGGGCCGCACCGGGCACGCCGAAGCGGTGCAGATCGTGTACGACCCGCAGCGGATCAGCTTCGAGGAGCTGCTGCAGGTGCACTTCGCCACCCACGACCCCACGACGCTCAACCGTCAGGGCAATGACGCGGGCCCGCAGTACCGCTCGACGATCTTCTGCGCGAACGAAGAGGAGCGCGCCCTGACCCAGGCGGTCATCGCCGACCTGACCGAGGCGGGCGCGTTCGGCGATCGCAAGATCGTCACCACCCTGGAGCCGCTCGACGTCTTCTACCCGGCCGAGATGAAGCACCAGAACTTCGTGTGCCAGAACCCGGACCAGGGCTACGTGCGCGCGGTGGCCCTGCCCAAGGTGGAGAAGGTGCGCAAGCAGTTCGCGGACAAGCTCAAGCAGACCTCACCGCTGCAGCAGCAGTGATCGCAGCAGTCGCTGCGCGCCGCATCACGCTGTGCTCGAGGGCTCTCGCAGACACCGTTCCCCCTCGGGCGTGAGCTGCAGTCCGCCACCGAGATCGGCGAAGGCCGGTTCGGGCTCGCGCTTGCGGAAGCCGGCTTCGTCGGCCAGGCGCGATGCGTGCTCTCCGTGGGGCGCCAGCCAGCCGCCGCGCACGAGCGTCGCCACCCGCTGGCCGAGGCTGCGGGCGTGTGAGGCGGGCGCGGCGAAGCGTCGGTTGCCGGCCAGCACGTCGCGCCAGCCGGGGAGCAGGCGGGCCAGCGTGGTGCCGCCCGGAGCGCTCGCCGCCACTGCTCCGAGCAGGTAGGTGAGCCCCTCGCGCCCCGCGATCCAGCGCGCCACGCGGCCTGTCGGTTGCTGCACCAGCTGGCCACCCCGTCGGGTGAGCGTCAGTGCGTGGTCCGCGCCTTCCACGAGCAGCCCGTAGCGCGACGCCACGTCCCAGTAGCCCACGACGGCGCGGGGATCGACGAGCCCGTCGGTCCCCGCCCGGATGCGTTGGGCCAACCCGGCGCGCTCGGCCGCTTGGAGCGCCCGCGGCAGATCCACCAGCTCGCGCCGGTCCACGCCTTGCAGGACCGGCAGCAACGCCACCATGCGATCCAGCGCGGGGAAGACGCCGCTCACGCTGTAGGGGCGGGTCCGTCCCGCAATCGGGGGCAGCGCCATGCTCGGGTACTCTGGAGAATGCTACGGCTCGGGGGCGCACACGCCGTGCGCCGACTCACGATCCCGGGTCGCGTGCAATGGAAGGAGAGAACCATAGCCGTCGCGCTGCTCTTGCTCTCGTGCCTCTTCACCACCGCCCTGCAGGACGCCGCGTCGACCTCCGTCGCCGGCCCCTTCACCCTGCCGGTGATCGATCTCGACGCCGACCCGTCCTTCCACGTCGTAGTCGATCGGGAACCGGGGCAGTACCTCGGCCACCCCACGACGGTGCTGCTCGAGGACGGGGAGACGATCCTGTGCGTGTACCCCAAGGGACACGGTCGCGGCGGCATCGTCTCCAAGCGCTCCACCGACGGCGGCCGGACCTGGAGCGAGCGGCTGCCCACGCCGGAGGACTGGCTCAGCTCGAAGGAGGTCCCCACGCTGCACCGTGTCGTGGACGCCGAGGGCACCGCGCGCCTGATCATGTGGTCGGGCCTGTACCCGGCCCGGCTCGCGGTGAGCGAGGACGACGGCGAGAGCTGGGGCCCCCTGGAGCCGGCCGGCGACTGGGGCGGGATCGTCGTCATGGGCTGCGTCGTCGAGCTGAAGACGCCGGGCCGCTACATGGCCATGTTCCACGACGACGGGCGCTTCCTGTCCGCGACGCCCGAGCGCACCGACCCCGTCAGCTTCAAGCTGCTCAAGACCTTCTCCGACGACGGTGGCCTGAGCTGGTCGCAGCCCGAGGTGGTCTGGAGCGGGAGCGATCGCCACCTGTGCGAGCCCGGCGTGATCCGCAGCCCCGACGGCACGACCCTCGCCGTCCTGCTGCGCGAGAACAGTCGCACGCAGAACAGCCACGTGATCTTCTCGCGCGACGAAGGCCTCAGCTTCAGCGAACCACGGGCGCTTCCCGCGGCACTCACGGGCGACCGGCACACCGGCGTCTACGCTCCGGACGGGCGCCTGTTCATCTCGTTCCGCGATCGTTCGCCCGCCGCCTGGGAGAGCCCCACCGAAGGTGACTGGGTGGCGTGGGTCGGCACGTTCGACGACCTGCTGGACGGTACCCAGGGCCAATACCGCGTGCGCCTCAAGGACAACACGCACGCCTGGGACTGCGCCTACCCCGGCGTCGTGATCCAGCCGGACGGAACGATCGTGACGACCACCTACGGTCACTGGGACGAGGGCGAGCAAGCCTACATCCGCAGCGTGCGCCTGCGCCTCGACGACCTCGATCGCCTGGCCGGCCGATAACCCACTCAGGTCGCCGAGGCCGGCCGACCCGGGGCGGCGAGCCCGACGAACCGGCGCGTCGGCGCGCATCCGGACCGGGGCCCAGGGCGAAGAAGCCCGTGTCCTGGTGCGCCACCGCCCCGGCGTCAGCGCACGATCCCACGAGACTGCTAGATTGGAGCCCATGTCTTCGGTGCGCCTGCTCTACGACGAGCGTTGTCCCTTCTGCAGCCTCGAGGTCCGCTTCCTGCAGCGCTGGAACAAGCGCGGCCGGTTGAGCGTGGAGGACATCAGCGACCCCGCCTTCGACGCCACGCGCTACGGCCTGACCGACCACGAGGTGCACGCGATCCTGCACGCCGTGAACGACGACGGGACGGTCGTGCGCCGCATGGACGCCGTGCGCGCCGCCTACGACGCCGTGGGACTGGGTTGGGTCATGGCCCCCACGACGTGGCCCCTGCTGCGCCGGCTCTCCGATGCCGCCTACGAACTCTTCGCCCGACACCGGGTGCGCGTGGGACGCGTCTTCGGCGGCACCTGTCCCGACGACACGTGCTCGCTGCCGTCCAAGACACCTGACGCCTCGCCGTGAAGATCCACGAGCTCCTCGACTGGAACTACGGTGTCGACGGTGACGACATGCTGCGCCGCATGCTCGCCGGCGGCGTCGACACCGAGGCGCGTGCCGGCCCGCTGGCAGAAACGGCGCTGCACGTCGCCGCACGCCGGCGCCGGCCCCGCGCCGTGGCGATCCTGCTGGAGGCCGGCGCTCACGTCGACGCGCGCTGCGCCTGCGACAAGACGGCCTACGCCCACGCCGCCCGACGGGGCTTCGACGACGTGCTGCGCGTGCTCGACCAGCACGGCGCCGACGCATCCCTGAACCGCGCCGATCGCTTCGCCGTCGCCGTCGTGAACGATCACCTGGGCGAAGCCCGGGAGCTGCTCGCGGACGAGCCCTCGGTCGCACGCACCGGCAACCCCGAGGAAGATCGGCTGCTGGCCGACGTGGCCGGCCGCCACGAGACGGCACCGGTGGAGCTGCTGATCGCCGCGGGCGCCGACCTCGGCGCACCGGCCCTCGACGGCGGGACGCCGCTGCACCAGGCAGGCTGGTTCGGTCAGCCACGCAACGCGCGCCTGTTGATCGACGCCGGCGCCCCGCTCGACGTGTTCGACCCCACCCACGCCGGTTCGCCCATCGCCTGGGTGACCCACGGCTCGCGCTGGTCCGGCGGCGCCGACGAGCGCCAGGACGAGTACGTTGCCCTGGCGCGGATGCTGCTGGACGCCGGCGCCGCGCTCCGCTATCCCGACGACCCGGACAGTGGCGATTACCGGCGCAGGCTGCTCGACGAAGCCAGTCCGCGCGTGGCCGAGGTCATCCGAGCTGCTGTCGCCGAGAGAGATCGCTGACCATGTTCGAGCTCCGCTTCGCTGCCGCGGTCCTGCTCGCGCTGCCCCTGCTGTTGATCCCGCGCACGCGTTTCGCGGCGGGATTGCTCCAACTCCTCATCAGTCTCGTTATCCTCATCCACGCACCCCGAACCAAACTCACGACTCACACCACGGAGATGGCATGAACGTCCTGGGCATCCGCTTCTGCAGCGTCAACGCCCACGCCGAGCAACTCGCCCGTCTGCTGGGCGACGGCCTCGGCCTGCCGCGCAAGGACCTCGACGACGACGCCGACGGGTTCAGCGGCGCGATCTTTCCCGCAGGCGAGAGCTGGATCGAGATCTGGCCCGAGAGCGAAGACATGCCCAGCGGCGTGATGCTGCAGATCGTCGTGGACGACGCCGACGCGTGGGCGGCCCAGGCGCGCAGCAACGGACTCGAGCCCCACGGCCCCACCGACGCCCACGGCGAACGCATGTACTTCATCCAGGGGCCCGGCGGCCTGCCGATCACCTTCCAGTCGAAGCGCGTCGAAGTCGTCTCGTGAGCGACGCCGTCCCGTTCGGCGCCCAGCTCTACGAAGCGCTCAAGCAGCGCGGACAGGGTGCCGTGATCACGGGCCGCATGAACTACGCGGACGTCCAGGAGCTGAAGGCCGCCGATCGCGAGCAGACCGCACAGATGTTCCGGGGCAGCAGTTACGAGATCGTCCAGCACATCCGCAATGACTCGCCCGACGAGCTCGCCGAGTTGTTCGTGGGTTACGCCGAAGATGCGGCGACCGCAGCCGGCGCGATCGTCTTCGTGGGTGCGGTCTGGATCAGCGGGTGAGTCCGCGTGACCGCCTCGGCAGCATGCACCGCGGCGCCGCGTCTCGCCCGGCCGTGAACGAGGAGTGGACGACGTGGAGGGCGGACCGTTGAGGATCCTGGTCGTGGGAGCGTCGGGTACCATCGGCAAGGCGGTGGTCGCGGAGCTGGCGCCGCGGCACGAGGTGCTCCGCGCCGGACGCACGTCCGGTGACGTGCAGCTCGACCTCACCGACGAGGCCTCGATCCGCGCGGCGCTGCAACAGGTCGGCCCGCTCGATGCCCTGGTGGCCACCATGGGCAAGGTGACCTTCGCACCGCTGCAGGACATGACCGCGGCGGACTACGACGTCGGCCTGCGGGACAAGCTCATGGGCCAGGTGAACCTGGTGCTCGTCGGGCGCGAACACCTGACCGACGGCGGCTCCTTCACACTCACCACCGGCGTGCTCGATCGCGACCCGATCGTGATGGGCAGTTCGGCCTCCATGGTCAACGGCGCCGTGAACGCGTTCGTCATGGCCGCGGCCATCGAACTGCCCCGCGGCCTGCGCATCAACGCCGTGAGCCCGGGCGTGATCGAGGAGGCCATGGCCGACTACGGGCCCTACTTCCGCGGCTTCCAGCCGGTGCCCGCCGCCCGCGCCGCACTGGCCTACGCCAAGAGCGTCGAGGGCGCGCAGAGCGGGCAGGTCTACCGGGTGGAGTAGGTCACCTGGACCGTCTTCGGGTTGCTCACGAAGACGGCGTTGCCCGGTGCGACATCCGGGGCGCTCGCCCCGAGCCGGATCATTCGCGCTGCAGCGCGAGCCAGTGGAAGGCGGTCACCACCAGCGCGTGCGTGATCTCGCCGCGACGCACGACGTCCGAGATCGCGGCCAGGGGTACGGTGACGACGTGGGTCTCCTCGGCGCCCTCGTTGCGGATCTCGTCGACCTGCCTCGCGTCCCGCGCCAGGAACGTATGGCAGTGATTGCCGAACAGGGCCGGGTTGGGATTCACCTTGCCGATGAACTCCAGCACCGACGCGGCGTAGCCCGTCTCCTCGCGCAGCTCCCGGGCGCCGGCCTGCTCGGGCGTCTCACCCGGGTCCACCATGCCGCCGGGAATCTCCAGCGTGACGTCGCGCGAACCGTGGCGGTACTGCTGCACCATCACGACCTTGTCGTCCGCCGTGATCGGGATCACGTTGACCCAGTCGCCCGCCACGATGCGAAAGAAGCTGTGGGCCGCCCCGGTGCGCGGTGAGATCGCGTTGGCCTTGTGCACGTCGAACACCCGGCAGTGCAGCAGGTGTTCCTCATCCGTCGTCGTCCAGTCCGGTGGCGTCTGCATGACGTCACGGTACTCGACGCGTCACGTTCCCGTCGTCCACACGTCCCGGCTGCGCGGGTAGGATGGGACGTCGCGCCGGAGCTCGGCGCGGACGAGTTCGGAGCTCACCCGTTGGGTGCGCACCCTGGGGAGGAGAGCCATGCGCCCGATCATCGTGTCCCTGGCAGCCACCGTCGTGGGCGGCCTGCTGTCGTACCTCGGCATCGAGCTGTTCGGCAACCTGTCCATCGACCTGACCGGGCGGGTCGCCATGTACGTACTCACCTTCGTCATCGCGCTGTTGAGCACGGGCATGCTCACATCGTTCTTCACCCGCCTCTTCGACCGCAGCCTGCGCAGCGGCATGGAGGCGCGCATCACGCAGCTCGAACGGCAGTTGGACGAGCTGGCCCGATCCGGCCCGACCGCTTGACGTGCGCCTGACCGGATCGCCGGCGCGACCGATGGCCTCGGCGTGACCGATCGGCCTCCGGGCCGAGCGCCCCCTTGCGGGACGGAGGCGCCTGCCCCACCATCGTGCGCCCTACCGGGAGATCATGCATGGACGCCGTACGCCTGCAGGGCGTGACCAAACGCTACAAGACCCAGGTCGCCGTCGACGACCTGTCGCTCGAGGTCCCGCGCGAGTCGATCTACGGCTTCATCGGCCCCAACGGCTCGGGCAAGACCACGAGCCTGCGCATGATCCTGAACATCATCCACCCCGACGAGGGTCGCATCGAAGTGCTGGGCGAAGAGGCGCTGCGCGCAGCCAACGACCGGGTGGGCTACCTGCCCGAGGAGCGCGGCCTCTACAAGAAGCTCAAGGTGCACCAGATCCTGGGGTACTACGGCTCGCTCAAGGGCATGTCGTTCGCCGACGCGCGCCGCGCGGGCACCGAGTGGCTCGAGCGCCTCGACCTGGCCGACGCGGGCAACAAGAAGATCGAGGCGCTGAGCAAGGGCATGGCGCAGAAGGTGCAGTTCATCGCCACGGTCATCTCGCGTCCCGAGCTGCTGATCCTGGACGAGCCGTTCACGGGCCTCGACCCGGTGAACCACGAGGTGCTGCGCGACGCGATCCTGGAGCTCAATCGCCAGGGCACCACGGTCATCTTCTCCACTCACGACATGTCCATGGCCGAGCAGATGTGCGACTTCGTGTTCATGATCTTCAAGGGGCGCAAGGTGCTCGACGGCACCCTCGCCTCGATCCAGGAACACTACGGCACCGACACCGTCCGGCTGCGCATCAGCGGCGGGCCGGAGCTGGTACGCGAGCACCCCTCGGTCGAGAAGGTCGTCGACCTGGGCCAGGTGCAGGAGGTGCGCATGGCCGGTGACCCGCAGGCGCTGCTGGCTCATCTGGTCCAGCACACGACGGTGCAGCACTTCGAGATCGCGAAGCCTTCACTGCACGACATCTTCGTGCGCATCGCGGGGCCCGACGCGAGCAACGGCGCGGCCCTCACGAGCGCCGAAGAGGAGGCGATCCGATGAGCAAGGTCCGCACGGTCGCCGTGAACGAGTACCTCAAGGCCATCCGCTCCAAGGCCTTCATCCTGGGCATCGTGCTGATGCCGGTGCTGATGGGTGGCGGCGCCATTGCGGTCGCCATCGCGGAGAACACCAAGGACCTCGACGAGCAGGTCTTCGCGGTGATCGACAACTCGGGTGGGTTGCGGGACGAGATCGAGACCCAGCTCGAAGTCCGCAACGCGAACCTGAACGATGAAGAGGGCAACCAGGATCGGGCCCGCTGGGCCCTCGACGACGACGTCGCCACGGGCGACGACCGCCCCCTCGATGAGATCTACTCCGAGCGCGTGGAGGCCGGCGAGATCCTCGGCTTCCTCACCGTCGGCAAGAACGTGCTCTCACTCGAAGCCGGCAGCGAGCGCGGCCTGACCTGGTCCACCGACACACCCACCGCGGACGACCTGCCCGACTGGCTGGAGTACAAGATCGAGGAGATCGTGTCCGGGAACCTGATCGCCGCCGCGGGCCTCACCCAGGGCCAGCAAGCCAAGGTCGATCTGGCCAACGCAGGCGTCAGGATGCGGACCCAGGGGCTCGTGTCGGTGAACAAGGCGACGGGCGAGCGCAAGGAGGCCGAGGAGGTCGACGAGATCTCGCAGATCCTCATCCCGATCGTGCTCGTGATGCTCATGTTCATGCTGGTCATGATGAGCACGCCGATCCTGCTCAACAATGTGCTCGAAGAGAAGATGCAGAAGATCGCCGAGGTGCTCGTGTCGTCGGTCTCGCCGTTCGAGTTGATGCTGGGCAAGCTCGGCTCGGCGGTCGCCATGTCGATGACCCTGGCGCTGCTCTACCTCGGTGGTGCGCTCGTGTTCGTGCACAACATCGACGGTGTCCCCCAGCCGATCCTCGACGCACTCAACCCGGGCATCCTGGCCTGGTTCCTGTTCTTCATGCTGCTGTTGCTGCTGACCTCGGGCGCGATCTTCTCCGCCATCGGCGCCGCGTGTTCGGAGATCCAGGACAGCCAGACGTTGATGATGCCGGCCATGATCATGTTGGTCGGGCCGCTGATGTTCCTGGGCCCAGTGATCCAGGCGCCCGACGGGACCCTGGCCCAGGTGCTCTCCTTCATCCCACCCATGACGCCGATGATGATGTTCCTGCGCATGGCCATTCCCCCGGGTGTGCCTTGGTGGGAGCTGGCCCTGGCGCTGCTGGGCTCGACGCTCTTCACCCTGTTCGCCGTCTGGGCGGGCGGCAAGATCTTCCGCATCGGCATCCTGTTCCAGGGCCAGACGCCCAGCTTCAAGACGCTCTTCGGGTGGCTGTTCGCGAAGTGACCGGTCGCGCGTTGGGCGCCGGATCCGCCGGCGGGACGCGCAGCCATCGCGGTAGACTCGGCGCGGGATGAACTTCCGCATCGCACCGATCGACTGGATGCGCGGGCTCGCCATGGTGCTCATGGCGGTGGACCACGCAGGCGCCGCGTTCAACCCGAACCGGCCGGTCGGGGACTCGGTCTACTTCTACGACCCCGCGCTGCCGCTCGACGGGCTCGAGTTCTTCGTGCGCTGGACCAGTCACATCTGCGCACCGGTGTTCCTGTTCCTGGCCGGGACGTCGCTCGCGTTCAGCGTCGCGCGCAAGCAGCGCCAGGGCGTGTCGCCGCGCAGCATCGACCGCGACCTGCTGGTGCGCGGGCTGCTGATCCTGGCCGTCGACCTGACGTTCATCAACATCGTCTGGGCCCCGGGCATGTTCATGCTCCAGGTCATGACGGCCATCGGCTTGGCGATGCTGCTCATGATCCCGCTGCGGCGCCTGCCCACGGCGGCGCTGGTCGTGCTCGCGCTCGCCGTCGTCGCCGCGGCCGAGTCGTGGATGCCCCCCGGCTTCGTGCTGGCCGACACGGTCGGCGACTGGTTGCAGGCGCTGTTCCTGAGCACCGGCTTCTTCGGTCTCGACACCACCACGGGTCAACCGATCGACGGGCGCATGCCGTTCATGATCGCCTACCCGGTGGTGCCCTGGTGGGCGATGATGGCCCTCGGTTGGGCCCTGGGACGCTGGCTGATCGGCTTGCGCGAACGCGACGACGCCGAGGCGCACGTGTCGCACGTGCTGCTGTTGTGCGGGGTCGCGGGCCTCACCCTGTTCGCCGTGATCCGCTTCATGGACGGCTACGGCGACTCGCGGCTCGAGCGCCTCGACGACTCCTGGGTGCAGTGGCTGCACGTGAGCAAGTACCCACCGAGCATCGCCTACACCGCGCTCGAACTGGGCCTGATGGCGCTGATCATGTCGTTCATGTTCCGCTGGAACCGCAACCACCCCGCACCGGCAGCGGGCAAGGGGCCGCTGCTCGTGTTCGGGCAGACCGCGTTCTTCTTCTACGTGGCGCACATCGCCCTGTTCGAGCTGGCGGCTCGCCTGCTCGGCGTGTACTCGGGCACCGACATGTCGGAAGCCCAACTGCACACGCACATGGGCCTGCACCGCGCACTGCTCGCCACCCTGATCAGCCTGATCGTGCTCTACCCCATCTGCCGCTGGTATCGCCAGGTGAAGTCCGAGCACCCGCGCAGCGTGCTGCGGTACTTCTGACCGGCATCGGCAGCGGTCGCTCGCGGTCCGCCGACCGAGCACCTACAGTACGGCCGAAGATCGCGGAGCCGGCGCACGGGCCGGACGGGAGGACAGCGGATGCAGTGGCTGCGGGAGGTCTACACGTCGCTCGCCGACTTCGCGCCCACCCTCGGGGCGCTGACGGCCGTCGTCTTGATCCTGTGGTTCGCCGACTGGCTGCTGCTGCGTCGCGGCGAACTGGGAGAGGAGCGCAAGGCCCCGCGCCAGCTCGGCATGCTGGTGCTGACCGCACTGGGCCTGACGCTGATCGTGATCGTGCTCCCGGTCTCGGACGAGACCCAGGGGCAACTGCTGAGACTGCTCGGGCTCGTGTTCACGGCGACCATCGGCCTGGCATCGACCACCTTCGTCGCCAACGCCATGGCCGGTCTCATGCTGCGCATGGTGAAGAGCTACCGGCCCGGCGACTTCGTGCGGGTCGGTGATGAGTTCGGACGCATCACCGAGCGCGGCCTGTTCCACACCGAGATCCAGACCGAGGATCGCGACCTCACCACCCTGCCCAACATGTACCTGGTGAACCACCCCATCACCGTCGTGCGCTCGTCGGGCACGATCATCTCGTGCCGACTCTCGCTCGGTTACGACGAGCCGCGCAATCGGGTGGAGACGTTGCTGGTGGACGCCGGCCTCGCGGCGGGGCTCGAGGAGCCCTTCGTGCAGGTGATGGAACTGGGCGACTTCGCGATCACCTACCGCGTCGCCGGCTTCCTCCCGAAGGTGAAGCACCTGCTCACCGCGCGTTCCACGTTGCGCAAGCGCGTGCTCGACGAGTTGCACGGAGCGGGCGTGGAGGTCATGTCGCCGACCTTCATGAGCCAGCGACGGGTGGACGACACGCCGATCATCCCCGAGCCGCTGCGCACGACGGAGCCGGAGGTCGAGGACGTGCCCGAGACGCGCATCTTCGACAAGGCCGAGGTCGCCGCCCAGCTCACGGAGCTGCGCGAAGACCGCGCGCGGATCGCGGCGGAGATCGCCGCGATGAAGACCTCGGTAGGAGGCGCCTCCGACGAGCACCGCGACGAGCTCAAGGCTCGCCTCGCCCACCTGGACATCCGGATCAAGGCGCTGGAGAAAGAGGCGCCCGAGGCTTGAGCTGCACGACACGAAGCGCCCGACCTGAGCTCAGAGATCCAACCACTTCGCAGCGGCCGGTTGCATGCCCGAGTTGCTGTGACCCACGCCGGGTACGGTCTTCACTTCCCAACGAAACGGCCAGTGCTGCTCCCTCGCGAAGTCGCGAGCCGCTTCGAAGAAGGCGTGACCGCGCTCGAGCCGATGTCGCCCCTGACGCATGGCCTCCGGCGTGCGGCGCAGGTTCGCTCCCCGCTCATCCACATCCCGTTCACCCAGCAGGACACACAGCTTGCGGGCGAATGCCTGCTCCAGGCCTCCGGTGTCGATCCCGCTCGACCCCAACCCATAGGGCCACTCCTCTTCCTCGCTCGGCATGGTGTACCAGCCCGCGTTGGCTGCCACTGCCAGGCGGATGCGCGACTCCGGCAGGGACAGGACCATGCGGTGGACGAACTGTGCCCCGGCCGAGTGGCCGTAGATGGCGTAATCGTCAACGCGCAGGTCCAGCTCCTGTCGCACGTGATCGAAGATCCGTTCGATCGCCGTGAAACTCCACGCCTCGCTCGGCTCGGGCTGGCCGGCGACATCGAAGCGGTTGCCGAGGTTGTACATGCGGCTTCCCGGGTAGTGTTGCTGCGAGAACTCCGGCACGAGCAGGACGAGCTTCTCGTTGCGCGCATGGTCAGCCCACGCGTCCCGATACCGTTCGGCCGTCCGGCTCATGCCGTGCATCACGAACAAGATCGGTGTCGATGGGCGCCGGCGCTCGGGAATCGAGTACCACACGCGCACCGGGCGAACGCTCGTCGATGACGTCGTGTCGAAGACGAAACTCCCGACACCACCATCGGAGAGAAGCGTTCCGGGCCGGTTGCCGTTCGGTTCGACCCCCGACTCGAGCCCCTCGGTGATGCGGCGCTTCGCCGCGGCGGACTGCGGGAACTTCCAACGCTTCTTGAACAGGTCCGATAGGTCGCGCTGGGCGGCGAGGCTCGCGGCGACGACGAGATTGTCGACCGCGTCCTCTGTCGACTTCGCCACGGGCTGGTGACCTGCGTAGCGCCAGATACGCGTGGTGAAGTCGGCGTGCGCACTCTCACGACGCGCGCGCATGAGGAACGACGCGAACAGGTCCGTCGCGCCCAACCCCAGCGCGTTGTCGACCCCGCGGCCCTTGCGCAGGGTCCGCTTCCAGGTCGACCGGCGGTCCCCTTCGTATGCATCCACGAGCCCTTCGACAGCCGTGACGAAGGCATCTCCTTCGGCGTCGTGGAAGCGCGCCACGCGGCAGCCCACGGCTTCGAGCGCCCAGAACCGCATCAGCACCGCATAGCCCGTCGTGATGCTGCCCGTGTCGTGCTCCTCGGCATACTCGAGTCGGTCTGCGTAGAACCAGAAGTTGCGGCCGAACTCGTAGGGCAGCGCCTGGTCGACGCGACCATCCACACGGAGCTTCTGGTAGAGCTCCTCGAAGGCCTCGGGAGTCAACTCGATGCCCGTGTAGCCCAGGTAGCCGCACCCCGCGCCGCAGGTCTCCGGCTCCTCGGCGATCGTCAGCTTCCCGTCGAGGTGCTTGGCACGCCGCGGTGTGCGCCCCGTCGCCGCTTGATAGAAGTCGTAGACGCCGTCGAACACCTCGACCAGCCGCGTCATGGTGACGACGTCGAGGTCCGCCGAACGGGTGAGGAAGGCGACCTTGTCCCCGACCCATGGATAGAGCTGCCGCGTCTGCTCCTCGAACGATTCGTAGGCGACCGTCTCCTCGGGGCGCGTGAGCAGCTCGCGCAGGGGTTGGTCAGGCCGTCGCTCCTGAGCACTGCCCTGCCGGCTGACCGCGCACGCCAACAGCACGCAGCACACGCGGGCGAACACCATCGATGGCCTCGATCCCAACACCGCGCTCCTCCTGACGTTGCCTCCCGGTCCGGACGGCATCAGCGCCCGCGCCTGGCGAGGCCCCGCAGCCGCTCGAGCACCGGATCGATGCCCAGCACGAGGTGTTCGCGGGTGAGCGGCACGAGCACGTCCGGCTCGAGCGTCGTCGCCGGATCCCGCTCCCGGTCGGGACGCAACCAACGCTTGTAGGACATGCTGAACGAGAAGCCGCTCGCGGGCAGGGAGAAGGTCAGGATGTCCCCGAACGAGGATGGCGCGTTGCCCGTGGGTTCGCCCACGATCGTGCCCAGCCCGTTGTCCTGGAAGATCACGGCGAACCAGCTGCCGCTGGAGAACGTGGCGGGCGAGGTGAGGATGAAGATCTCGCCGTCGAACGGCGGCAGGTCTTCGACGCGTCGGTTCTTCTTGGACGTGGGGCCGTACTCGACGTAGCCCCGCTCGCGCCCTTCGAGCCCGCGCTGCGCCACCGAGTCGTCGGACGTGCGCACGGCCCCGGTGTAGCCCTGGTAGGTGTCGACGTCGAGATAGGTGATGAAGGCGTCGACGACCATCGAGTTGCCGCCACTGTTGCGGCGCACGTCGACGGCGATGCGCTCGACGTCCGCCTCGTGCACAGCCTCGAAGAACTCGCGCAGGCGCGCCCGGTAGACGTCGTCCCAGCGGGACGAGTCGAGCGTGAACACGCCGAGCGACGCGTCCGTGTCGATGCTGTAGCGCACCCAGGGGGGACGGGGCTCGGCGTCGGGCGGTGAGCTGACGGGCAGCTTGTGACCCACGCGCTTGCCGTCGCGCTCGAGGGTGACTTGCAACTCGTCGTCGTCCACCAGGCCCAGCGCCGTCAACACCTCGACTTCGGTGAGCGCCGTCTCGGCCGTATGGCGGATCCACCCGTCGTTCTCCGCCGGAACGATGTCTCGCAACGCGGTCAGCAGCGCCTCCTCGCTGCGCCCGCCCAGCGCGATCAGGTGGTCGCCCCGTTCGAGCTGGTCGGTGTCGGCGCTCACCACCAGACCCTCGCGCAGCCAGCGCAGGGGCAGGTTCACGCCGCGCCCCGAACGTTGTCGACCGAGGCTGGTGTGGGCATCGTCCAGCGAGAGCAGCAGCCGGTTGAGCACCAACCAGAACTGCTCCCGGCTCAACGGCTTCCTGACCGCGCGCTCGGCCTCGTCGATCGCGGCCTGGACGCTGTCCGGGACTCCCTGCACCGTTGCCGGGTGCACGGCCTCGATGCGCTCGATGACGAAGTTCAGATCCGCCCGCTGCGCCTCGACACCGAGCGGCCCGGTGATCACGTAGTCGCCCGCGGCGAGCGTGCGCCCGCCGTCGGCCACCAGCCACTCGGTCGGCCCGTGGTGCAGGTTGTTGATGCCCGCGATGTCCTGCGGGCGGGCGGCGACGTAGACGACGGCACGTCGTTCGTGATTCTGCGGGTTCTTCACGGCGCAGATGGCGCGGAGCTGCGCGCCCTCGAAGCGCTTGTCCTGCACGCGCACCTCACCCGCCCCGAACGCGAACGGCAACGCCTCGGCGTGCTCGGCGATCCACGCGTTGCCCCCGGGCGTCCCGTACACGATCACGTTGAAGCCCGACAGGTCGCGCTCGACGGCCTCGTCAGCGGGGATCAGTTCCCCGCCCGCGAAGAACGCGTCGCGCACGCCCCGCGCGTGCCGCTCGACGATCGGGTGCGGCTCGTGCACCACGGCGATGGGCGGGTTCGAGAACACCGCGTTGATCGACCCGGCGGGGATCAGGCCGTCGCCCGCGATCGCCGCGCGCGAAGCGATCACACCCATCAGGACCCAGCCGAATGCCGCTCTCATGGGTTCTCCTCCAGGTCGGATGGCCGTGAGCCCAGGATACGCCGGACGGGCGCAGGTGTCGTGCCGGTACGCAGCGCATGCCATCATGCGACGCCCTCAGGAGACCGCCGTGCCCGGACCTCCCGCCGACACCGCCATCGCGGGAGCGATCATCGCCACGATCGTGCCCGTGTTCGCGATCGTCGCCCTGGGCTGGGTGCTGGGCGGTTGGCGGCGCATCGAGGCGGCGACGCTCACCCGGCTGGCGGTGGACGTGTGCGCGCCGGCGCTCGTGTTCACGCTCTTCGCACAGATGCGCTGGGAAGCCCACGACCCGCTGCTGCTGACGGGCGGCGTGGTCTGGATCATGGCGCTCACCGGCGGCGCCGTGCTGCTCGCCCGTCCGCTGCTCGCCGAACCGCACCGCGGCGTGCTGCTGCCCGTGCTCTTCTGGAACTCCGGCAACATGGGCCTGTCGATCGTGCGCCTCGGCCTCGGTGACGAGGCCCTCGGCGCCGCAGCGATCGTGTTCGTGGCCGTGGCGACACTCAACGCGTTCTTCGGCCCGTGGATCGCCAAGGGGCGCGGCGGCGGTCTGCACGTGCTGCGCATGCCGCTGGGGTGGGCCTGCATCCTCGGCGGCGCGTGCTCCCTGGGCGACGTCAGCGTGCCCGCCGCCGTGCTCGAGCCGATCGACATGCTGGGCATGATGGCCATCCCGCTGATGCTGCTCACGTTGGGCATGACCCTGCGCACGTTGCGCGTCACCGCCCTGCGCGATGCCGTCGTCGTCGCCACCTGTCGCATGGGCCTCGGGCTGCTGGCCGGCGTGCTGTTCGTGAACCTGTTCGACGTGCAGGGCATCACCCGCCAGGTGCTGCTGATCGAATCGGTGCTGCCCCCCGCCGTGATCAACGTGATCTTCTCCCGCGACCACGATGCGGCCACGAGCACGGTCGCATCGGCGATCGTGCTGGGCACGTTGCTCAGCGTGGTCGTGCTCCCGCTGGTGCTGGCGGGCGTGCTGTAGGGGAGCCGTTGCGTCAGGGCGCTGTCGGCTCGAGTCGGTTGAGGACCGCCGCAAAGCCCCCGCCCGTGTCCCCACCGTTCGAACCCACGATCAAGTCGGGAAGCCCATCGCCGTCGAGATCCTGCAGCGCCAGGACGGAGCTCTCGCCGAGCGCGAAGACGAGCGGATCGAGGAAGGTCCCACCGGCGCCACCGCGGAAGACGTAGACGTTGCCGGCACCCCGTGACAAGGCGAGGATGTCCTGGCGACCATCGTCGTTGGCGTCACGCACGAAGACGTCTCCGATCCCGTTTCCGAAAGTCAGCGCCCCGCCCGGGAGCAACGCTTCGGCCGCGAGCAGGGACCCGTCCCCGAGGCCCCGCAGCAGCGAGACGTCGCCGGAGAGTGCGTTGCCGGTGAGGACATCCTGGACTCCATCGCCATCCGCGTCGGCCGCGAGCACGGTCCCCGGTCGCTGGCCGGTGACGTAGGCGGTCGGCGTCCCGAAGGCACCGGCACCCGTCCCTAGGAGCACCCAGACGGTTCCGGCTCCGAAGTCGCCGGCCGAGACCACGAGATCCGCGGTGCCGTCCCCGTCCAGGTCGCCGATGGCCACTGCCTTCAGGTTCGGTCCGACGTCGATCGTCCCACCCATGTCGAACGATCCGACACCGTCGCCGAGACCGATGATCAACTTGCCGTTGTCGCCGGCGATCACCACGTCCTGATCCGGCCCGCCGTCGACGAGGCCGAGGGCGTGCCCCTCAGGCCTGCCGTCGAACGTGAACGCCTGGATCAGACCGGCGAACGTCCCGTCGCCCCATCCCTGACGGACCCGGACCCTGCCGGTCCCGAACCCCATCCCGTTCTCGACGTTGACGCCATCGAGGGTGCCGTCGCCGTCGAGATCCAGCAACGCATCGCAGTCGTCGCAACCGGACGCGACTCCCACCTCGAAGGTGCCGTCGCCCTTGCCGGCGAAGAAGCCGTACTCGGTCAGCACGTCGGGTAGGCCGTCGCCGTCGATGAAGTCGACGAGGACGCGCTCGACCTGACCATCGTCGAAGAAGAAGTCCTGTTGATCCGGAGTGAACTCGGCTGCGGCGAACGCTCCCGCACCATCGCCCAGCAAGACGGTCATGGCCTCACTCAACGCAGAGGTGAAGTCCACCCGCCCGTCGAGATCCACATCCACGATCGAGGAGACACCCGAATCGGTACCCGCCAGGAACTCCCGGGTCGGCCCCAGTCCGCCCTGGCCGTCGGCGAGCCGCACCCAGAGCATGTCGGCTCCATCACAGGCCTGGGCCACGACGATGGCGTCGGTCAGGCCGTCCTGATCGAGGTCGGCCGCAGCGACCCTGACCGAGGACTGCTCCAGGACACCCCGCAAGCCGAAGCCTTCGGGCGCATCCCACGCGGGAACGAGACCGCCGAGCGACGGGAAGAAGTAGCCGTCACCGTCCGTGGCCACGAGCAGGTCGCCCCACTGATCGCCGCTGAAGTCTGCGATCACGACCGCTTGACGCGCCGGCTCCTCGGACGTCACCGGCAAGGGGAGCGGGGCCAGCGCTGCGAGCGCCCCATCGCCGAGGCCGCGGAACAGCGCGAGCTCGCCATCGCCTTTGACGGCCACATCCAGATCGTCATCCAGATCCAGCCGGCCGACCGCCAGCGCCCGCGCGCCCGCCGCGGCCGGGTAGGTCGTGAGCGGCGCGAACGTGCCGTCACCCTGTCCCAGGCCCACAGCCAGATCGCTGCCGTTGCTGAGCACCAGCAGATCCAGGTTTCCATCGCCGTCCAGGTCAACGAGTTCGATGTCACCCGGGCCGTCGACGAGCACCTGCCCCAGCGCCGTGAAGGTCCCGTCACCGTCCGCGGTGAGAACGTTCACCGCACCGTCGATGTTGAAGGCGTCCTCGCCGACCACTGCGTCCGCCAGGTCATCTCCGTTCAGGTCACCGAGAGCGAGGTCGCCCACTTCGCCGTCGAGCATCAGCTCGGTCTGCAACGGAGCCTCGAAGGTCCCGGTGCCGCGACCGAGGAACGTAAAGAGCGCGACGGGGAAAGTCGTGGCCGCGACTCCATCCGGGAGTGAGTCGCCGTTCACGTCTCCGGTGTCGTAGCCGATGGAGAAACCGGGCACCCACTGCCGGGCGCCCGGATACAACGGTCGCCCGCCGTCGGCCACCATCTCGATCACGGGGAACGACGTCTGGGCGCCCGGAACGGTGGGCGTCGGAGCCGACGCGCCACCCGAGGCGCCGGCGCCCGGCGTGGACTCTTCGGCGATGGCGACGAGCGGCGAGATCTCCGCCGGCCAGGGATCGATGCTGAACACACCGGATGCGTCGGTCGTTGCGAACACGACGTCCGGCGAGATCGTCCCCAGGCGCACCCGCGCGCCCTCGGCGGGTGTGGCGTCCGGCAGCAGCACGCTGCCGTCGAGCGCGGTGAGGACGTTCGGCACCAACGGATCGGAGCCGACCGCCACCTCGAAGCCGTCGTCCAACTCGTCGTCGTCGGTGTCCGCATCAGCGGGGTCGGTCCCGAGCAGGACCTCCTCGGTGTCGAGCAGACCGTCTCCGTCGGTGTCGACCTCTCCGGCGTCGGTCCCGAGCGTGATCAGCCCCGCGTCGGTCACGCCCTCGAAGTTGAGCGGCGACACGACCTTGGAGCCGACCAGCGCCTCCCCGCCCACCTCGCCCACCGCCTGCAGCGTGATGCCGCTCGCGTCACCCGCCAGATCGAGCGGCAGGGCGAAGAAGCCCGTGGCATCGGTGAGGGCGAGCCCGCCCACCTTGGAGGTGACCGTCGCGTCCTGGACCGGGGTGCCATCCTCGGCTTGCACGAAACCCTCGAGGACCGTGGGCAGCAGTTCGGCGACGACCTCCGCCCGCCGTGTGACCGTCGCACCGGCGTTGCGTGCGAGGACGAATGCGTCACCCGGTCCCACCGCCGTCACGAGTCCGTCTGCACCGACCGTCACTACCGCGGGGTTCGTCGTCCCGTACGACGTCCCCTTCGCGGCCGCCGTGATGTCGACCCCGGTCTCGTCGAGCAAGCGCGCCGTCACGCTGAGCTGCGCCGTTGCGCCGGGCTCGAGCACGAGCGCACCGGGCTCGATCTCCAGGATCTGGGCGTCAGCGGGAGGGACGTCGGTGAAGACCGGGTTCTCGATCACGTACGTCTCGCCGCCCACCAGGCGAAACGGTTCGCTGGTCATGTAGCGGACGCCGTCCTCGGTGCAGCCGACGCCACGGATCTGGATGAACTCGTCGCCGACGCCGTCCGCACCCGGGGCGCCCCCGGCCCCGAACTCGTCGACCAGCGGGAGATTGGACACGACGAAGCTGCCGTCCTGGTCGAGTTGCAGCGTCTGGCCCGCGACCTGGATCGTCCAGGAGTCGTCCAGCACGACGGGCAGCGAGGCTCCATCACCTTCCGTCCGCTCGTCCTCACAGGACGGATCCGCAAGGAATGTGGCGATCGTGTTGAGCAGGAACGTGGATGACAGGGAGACGGGCTGGAACAACGTGCCGTGGTGCGTCCCGGGTACGACCAGACTGTTCACTCCGGGGACCGTGTAGCCGCGCGCGCACTGCAGGAACTCGTCCTGACCCAGGACGCACCCGAGGAACGGCGGCGCGAACGTTCCCACGGCGAAGCACACCGTCTCCTCGAGCGGCGTGAGATCGTCGGCGAGGAACAGGATGTCGGCGTTCCCGTCGATCTCGCAGCCACGCTGGTACACCGAACACAGACCGATGTCGCAGAACGAGGGCACGACGGCCTTCCTTCGATTGATCGGGTCAGCGGCGAAACGGTAGTTGGTGGGAAAGAGCGAGCTGAGCACGACCGAGTCCCCGCCCAGGCTGTATCCCGCCACGATCGTCTTGGGAGCCGGGCACTCGTCGTCCTCGCCGTCGAGCCAGAGGCTGTCGAGCCACTTCTGGGCGGGCTTCAGGTGTCCCTTGGCCGCGAAGTCGAACAAGGAGATCGAACCGAAGATACGCGTCGTGAGCTTCTTGCCGGTCGTGTCCAGTGCGCGGATCAGGGGATCCACGTCCTCCATGAGCACACCGGGCCGGTTGATCGGGCCGACGAAACCACCCTCGAACAACACCACCGCAACGCAGAAGCAGTTGCGACAATCACCCGAGTCGGCGTAGGGAGGACAGGCACAACCCCAGCCGCCGCTGCTCAAACCACCTCCCGGATCCGAGACGAGCATCGCCCCGTCGGCGCTCACGGCACCGGTGGAGACGATCTCGAACGCGCCGGTCTCGTGGTTGAAGGTCAGGAAGTTCGCGGTGGCGCCGGCCGGCAGGGCGGAGAGGTTCGGATACTCCACCTGGATCGGTGGCGAGAACGTTGCCTCCGACGGCTGGAGCGTCCAGGCAATGGGAGGCGCGACGCCGTCAGGCATGGGCATCGGGATGTCGGTGTGGTGGACCTGATTCAGCGAGACCGGGGTCCCCTCCGGGGCTGGCACCCCGTCGATGAACATCGATCCAGGGGCGATCGTGAAGCATGCCCCCTCCACATCGCCCATCTCGAGCACGGTCGGCTTGGTCGTGCTGTAGAGACGGTTGTTCTCGGGCCGCAGGCGAGGCAGCGACACCGGCATGCCCAACGAGTTCTCGTTGCCCTCGACCAGCAGGGGATGAAACGTCAGTGCGGGCAGCGAGCCGGGTGGGACGGGCACGCCATTCACGGCCGACGCTTCGCCCCCGTCGACCCACAACGTGGCAGGCCCTGCGACGGCCAGGTCGGTGAACCCGAACGTCCCGTCGCTCGCGCTGCTTGTCTCGAACGCGGAGCCGTCGACGAGCGTCAGGACGATCCGCGCCCCTGTAACGGGTTGCGTGGCGTTGTCCAGCACGATGCCCTGGAAACTGGTCACACCGGTCGGATCACGCAAGACACCGCGCAGCGTGAACACGACGGGCTCACCGGAGTGTTCTGCGAACGTCGCCTCGATCACGTTCGAGCCGGTCTGCGGGCCGAGCGTCAAATCCACCTCGGCATGACCGGTGGCAGACGTCTCGACGAGCGCCTCCGGCTCACCGGCGAAGAGACCCTCACCGCGCACGACTCGGAACAGCACGGGCACACCCGCGACCGCGTTGCACGAGTCGCTGACCCAGACGCGCAGCGGCTCGGGTGCCACCGACCCGGCCTCCGCGCACTGCCCGTTCCCAGACCCCAGGTTGATCTGCGATGCCGGTCGAGGCGCCCCCGAGGCGCAGAAGTAGGCGGCGCCCGCGATGTCCTGCGACGTGACCGCCACGCGTTGATTGCCGCACCCCGCGTCGCTGCCCAGCCGCCACACGACGACCGCCTCGCCCGCAGCATCAGTCCGCACCGCGAGTGACAGGGTCTCGTCGCCGTCGCCTGCCGGAAGCGTCAGTCGGCCATCGCTGCGCGTGACCTCGAAGCTCACCGTCTTGTTGGCGAAGGGCGCCCCGTCGCCGCGAAGGACGCGCACACGCAGGGGCTCGGCGAGCGGCTCCAGCACCGTCCCCGACTGACCGCCACCCCCCACCGCCTCCATCCACGGGACGCCCTCCGGGATGGTCACCCGGCTGACCGTGACCGACGTCTCGACCGTGTTGCCCAGCACATCCCTCGCCAGCACCGCGATCTGGTTCTCGCCCGCGCCCAGTGGCACGCCCTGGCGCTCGAACGTGCCATTGGTGCCGATGCCGACGTCCACGACGGCGGGCTGGCCGCCCACGAGGACCTCGAGTCCCGCGGAACCGCTCAGCAGGTCTCCCACCGTGCCCGCGACAGTGACGCTGTCTGCGGTGAACTCGGTGCCGGCGAGCGGGAACTGCACGGACACGTACGGCGCTTGCGCGTCGTGCACGACGGAGACACAGCGAACCGGCCCCGACGAACCATCCTGCCCGTGCTCGCTGAGGAACAGGTCGTTCACCTGGTTCGGCAGCAGCGTCACCTCGGCCGAGAAGCCCTGACCGTCGTCGACGGTGACTTCCACGGGCCCCCGCGCCCCCGTGACACGCACGATGTTCCCCGCCTGATTCGCTCGACCGCTGATCGTCAGCAGGAGTTCATCCGTGGGTGACGACACGGGATCGAGCTCCAGGTTGCTGATGATCGAACGCGGCGCCTTCGAGATCGGGGGACGCTTGACCTTCAGCTTGGCCAGGTAGGTCGTGCGTGCTGCCTGCGGAACGACGCTGTAGGTCCCGAGCTCGGGCAGGACGACCTGCTTGAGTTTGACGAGGTCACCGTCCTTCTTCACCGTCCTGTACGGCGCGAGATCGACGGGACCCGACGGGCCGATCAGCATGAACCACTCGGGGCCCGTCCCCGCGGGGACCAACCGCTTGACGATCCCGCTGAGCAAGGCACCGGGCACGGCGTCGAAGCTGATGGGCTCCCCCGCCGGGTGGTTCTTGGGCGTCACCACCCGGGTCGCGTGCTTGGGAGCTTTGCCTTTCGTCTTCGCGCGAAAGGCGCCTTGCAGGCCCTCTCCCGCGCCCACCACCGTCACGCGATAGCGACCCGTTCGCGGAAGCAGCAGCTTCTTCAGCACGGCGGACTTGCCCTTGGGGAGCGCGAGCCCGAGGCCGGTGCCGTCGCTCAGGTCCGTCACCGCCAGCCCGGGCGTGAGTCCGTTCGAACCCTTCACGCGCATCGTGAGGCTCGTACCCTCGACCGCCCCGAACTCCCAGCTGCTCTCCGGACCGGAGCTGTCGAGTTCACCCTTCACCTGCTGCCCAAGCGGGAACTCCGGGACCAGCTGAGCGCCAACGGACACAGAGCCCGCCAACAGCAACCCCAGCACCAGCCAATGAACGGATCTCGTTGCCATGTCCCGGATGTCTCCTGTCCCTGTGCCCAGCCCCGCTTCCACCTGACGGCCGATACCCTAGCAGGGCCCCGCGAAGACGTTGTGGACGGCGGCCACCCTCGCCCCGTTGAGCAGCGCGACGTGGACCCACCACGGCATCCGGGCCAGATCGGGCTGGGCGAAGTCATCGTGGCGCTGCACGACCTGGACGGTGACTGCCTCTCCGAGTACATCCTGGCCGACGGCCCGCCAGCACAGGGGCGTCCGCCCGAGGCATCAGCGGACGCCCGCCGTCACTGGTGCAGCAGCACCAACGAGTCCCGGCCGGCCCCGTCGAGCACGACGATGTCGAGCTGGTCGTCACCGTCGATCAGACCCGTGATGATGGCCCGGGGCTTGATGCCGCCGTGGTACTTGAGCGCCGGCGCGAAGCCGCCGCCGCCCTCGTTCAGCAGCACACTGATGTCCAGCGAGCCCCCGTTGACGACGATCAGGTCGCCGACGCCGTCGCCGTTCACGTCGGCGGACAGCACACCGAAGGGTTGCACTCCGCCCGACGGCACGTCGATCACCGCGCCGAAGCTCCCGTTGCCGTTGCCCGGCAGGATGAACACGCTGTTCTCCGTATCGTCGACGAAGACAGCGTCCGGGATGCCGTCGGCGTCGACGTCAGCCACGATCAGGTCGCGCGGGGTCTCGGGCAGCAGGACCTCGGGCTGAGCGACGAAGCTTCCGTCCCCGTTGCCGAGGAAGGCGAGCAGACTGCGCGTGAAGACTTCACCCACGACCACGTCCCGGGTGCCGTTGCCGTCGAGGTCCGCCAGCGCGATCTCGACGGGACTGGTGCCCGCCGCCACCTCGCCCTGATCGGCGAAGTTGCCGTTGCCGTCGTTGAGCAGCACCGAGAAGGAGCTGCCCGAACGGTTCACCACCACCAGGTCCAGCGAGTCACCCGCGTCGAGCTTGCCCAGGGCGATGTCGGTGACGAAGTTGCCCGTGAAGGCAACCGTGCCGCTGGCGAACGTGCCGTCGCCGTTGCCGAGTCGCAGCACCACGTTGTTCGAATTGGGCGTCAGCGTGACCATGTCGAGGTTCGCGTCGGCGTTCACGTGGCCCAGCACGATCAGGTTGGAGGTCGACGGGAGCGTCACGTTGACGGTCGGCCCGAAGCCACCGTCGCCTGCGCCCAGCGCCACCTTGGCGTGGTCGAAGCTGTTGTTGGCCACGGCGAGGTCCAGATCCGTATCGCCGTCGAGGTCACCCAGCGCGCCGGCGATCGTGTCGTTGCCCAGCGCCAGGCGTGGCGCCACCCGGAAGCCGCCGTCGCCCGTACCGAACACCACTGACACGTCCTTCGACCCGAGGTTGGCGGCGGCCACGTCCAGCTGCCCGTCCTGATCGAGATCGACGACCAGCAGCGGGCCGGGGGAGAGGCCCAGCACGAAGTCGAGCGCCGGGTCGAAACTGCCGTCGCCGTTGCCGAGCATCACCCGCAGGTCGTCGGTGTTCTGGGCCACCTGGACCAGGTCGGGCAAACCGTCCTGGTCCATGTCCATGGCGACCAACCCCGTGGCCCGGGCATTCGCGCCTGCATCGGCATCGCCCACGTCCACGAACGTGCCGTCGCCGTTGCCGCCCAGGATCTCCACGCCGGCGGTGAAGTTGTTCGTCACGGCGATGTCGAGGGTCGCCCCGGCGTCGAAGCGGCCCAGGCACACCAGCCCGGGTGTCGTGATCGCGTGGGTCAGCACACCGAAGCTCCCGGCGCCGTCACCCAACAGGATCGAGAGGTCCATCGAACCGGAGTTCGACACGACGACGTCGAGGAACGCGTCGTTGTTGATCAGGCCCGAAGCCATGGAGCGCGGACTGTTGCCCACCGGGATCGTCGTGGCCGGCCCGAAGCTGCCGTCGCCGTTGCCCGGCAGGACCGAGACGGTGGAGTCGTTGGCCATCACCAGCAGGTCGTCGATCAGGTCCGCGTTCGTGTCGAAGCACAACATCTCGCTCGGAGCTCCGCCGACGCCGTAGGAACCGTCAAACGTGAAGCTCCCGTCACCGTCGCCCAGGAACACCTCCACCGTCCCCGCGCTGGACGTCATCGCCAGGTCGAGCACATCACCCCCGTCGAATCGGCCCAACAACACCGAGGCGGGAACGAACCCCAAGCTGGTTGTCGGGCCTGGCTCGAACGCACCTCCCGCCTGGCCGAGCAGCACGTTCACCTGACGCGGTGAGAACGAAGCGCTCACCAGGTCCGTGCGTCCATCACCGTCCACGTCGCCGTGGGCGAGGCCGCTCAGGAAGCCGCCGAGCAGGTACTTGCGTCCCAGGTAGAGCGGATCGAGGGAGACCTCCAGCAGGACGTCGCCCACATCGGTCTGCGCTCCGGCAGCCGTCGCGGTGGGCAGCGACACGCCCATCAGTCCGCCGGCCGCCGAACCGAGCACCGTGACCGGCGACACGCTCGCGGGCCACGGGTCGAGGGCGAACGTCCCGTTGCCGTTGGCGGCGGCCTCGTACAGTTCGGCCGGGACGCCCGCGAGTCGCGCCACGCCGCCGTTGGGTGCGCCGCCGCCTTCCAACACGAGCCGGCCGACGATCTCGGTGGCGACGTCGACACCCACCGGGTCGGAGCCGACGGCCTGCTCGAGTCCGTCGTCGAAACCGTCCCCATCGGTGTCGGCCAACGCGGGGTCACTGCCCAGCACGAGGACTTCGAGCCCGTCGTCGAGCCCGTCGCCGTCGCTGTCGGCCGCATTCGGGTCGGAGCCGTAGAGGTTCGTCTCGTACCAGTCGGGCAGACCGTCACCGTCGCCGTCCACGTCGATCACGATCACGCCGGCTTGGCTCGTCCCACCCGGGACGGTGACGACGCCCAGGTCGAGGCCGAAGGCGTTCAGCGTCTCAGCGCGCACCTCGAGCGTCGGGGAACTCGCGAGCTGACCGGCGAGGACGAACAGGCCGTCGCCGTCGGTCACGGCCAAGCCGCCCTCGTTGGTGCTCACGTCGGCGCCCGCGACGGGAGTCAGGGTCACGTCCACCACCATGCCGGTGACCGTCGTCGTCGGGACACCCGGAGTCACGTTCACGAGGAAGCTCGTCACCACGCCCGCGCGACTGACCGAGACCACGGCCAACCCGGCAGCGTGGGCCACGGCCATGCCGTCGCTGTCGACAGTCAGCACGCTGGGGCTGCTCGACCCGTAGCTGAGTCCGTCGGCGAAGCCGCTGAGCGCGCTGTCACTGCCGTCCGCGAAGGACCCGACGGCGTCCACCGGCACCGGCACGGCCAGCGTGTCGATCACGTTCACGCCGCCTTGCAGCTCGGCCGCCAGCGAGACCAGGTCGAGGGGCGGCGTCGTGCTCAGCACGATCGGCCCGGGATCGACGTTGCTCTGGGCCACGATCGCCGCGAACGGCGAGCTGCCGTAGAGCACCAGGTCCCCCGCCTGGAGCACCACGTCCACCCGTTCGGGCGCGCCGGTCTCGGTGACGTTGGCGACGACGTAGCCGCCGACCACGTCCACGATGCCCTGGTTGAAGCCGGTGTTCACCCGCGCACCGCGCAGCAACAACAGGTCGCCCAGGTCCGCCACGCTGACGTTGATCGCATCGAATGCCTGCAGGTCATCGCGCAACAGGGCCGCCTCGGCAGCCGCGGCGTCGAGCAGCGTCTGCGCGTCCTGCAGCGTGGGCGGGCCGCCGTCGGAGGCGCCGTCCGCCGCACCCGCGCCGGCGATGGTCTGGAGCAGCGCGACCAGCTGCGCGTACTGGTCCTCGACGGTCTGGCGCCGGGCCTCGAGCGCCGTGGGGTCCAGGCCGTCGATGTCCTGCATGAAGGCCGCCAGCCGCGCGTCGGCGAGCGACAGCGGCCAGCTGATGGCGACGCCCTCCTGATGGGCGCTGTCCTGCAACGCGCGCACGCTGCTGAAGTCGGTGTGCAACATCGACGCCAGCAGCTTGAACGTGCCGGTCTCCTGCTCGAGCGCCCATTGCGCGAAGGCCGTCTGCGCGAAACCGGCGGCGAGTTCGTCGAGCACGGCCTGCGCGCACGGGGCTTCGGCGCCCTGGCACACGAACACGTCCTCCCCCGCCAGCTCGATCAGGAACTGCAGCGACATGGCGGGCACCCCGCCCGCGATGCCGCCGGCGAGCGACGAGGCCATCTCGCTGGTCTCGTCGATCTGCTCCTCTTCCTCCTCGGTCTCGTCCCCGAGCAACATCAACCCGTCGGGCAGGATGCAGTCGATCTCGTCGGTGGTGCAGAAGTTGCCCTGGTCGGGGTAGGGCGGACACAGACCGCCCCAGCCCGCCACCGCGATGCCCTGGCCCGGGTCGGATGTGATCGTCGTGCCGTCGGTGCTCACCGTGGCGTTCGCGATGATCTCGAAGCGCATCGTGTCGTGATTGAAGGAGAGGAAGTAGGCGACGGCCCCGGCGGGCAGGCCCGCGACGTTCGGGGCCTCCAGCCGCAGCGGCGGATCGAAGGTCGTCCCACCCGGTTGCAACGTCCACGCGAAGGGCGGCGCGGCGCCGTCGGCGAAGGCCATGGGCACGTCGCCCACGTGCACCGGGCTGAGGTTGAGTTCGATCGGCGCGGCGGGTGTCACCAGGCTGCCGTCGGCGCGACGCACCTCGGTCTGGGCGTCGACCAGGAAGCGCAAACCCTCGAGTGCGGGCAGGCTCAGTTCCACGTCCTCGGTGCCGTCGAAGCTGACCGAGCGGGTCGGGTCCAGCGGCGGGAGCAGCACCGGCGAGGGCAGGTCGTTGGCCGCCTGCTCGACGACGAAGACCTCGTAGTGGAGCTCGGGGAACGCCAGCGCGGCCGGATCGATGAGTTCGCCGGCGAGCGTGGTGGCCGTGTCCCCGTGGACGTCGAGCCGGGCCTGGCCACCGCGGGGCAGCGCGTCGAAGAGGAAGCGACCGTCGACGGCCGTGGCCGTCGTCTCCTCGGTCCCATCGCCGTAGACCATCGCGCACACGACGCCGCCCAACGGCCGGCGCGCGTTGTCGAGCACCACGCCCGCGAAGCGCGTGGCCGTGAAGCGCGCTACGGGAGCACGCGCGCGCAGCGTGGCCGGCAGACCCGTGTTGCCGGGGAAGTCGGCCTCGACCCGCACCGGGCCGCCTGACGGGCCCAGGGCGAGACGCACCGCCGCACGGCCGGTGAGGTCCGTCACGGCCACGAGCTGTTGCTGCGGCTCCGCGGCGGGATCGCCCGTGCCGGGCAGCAGGCCACCGTCCCCGTCCTCCACGTTGAACGTCACGGCCACGCCGGACACACCGTTCAGGCCGTCGCTGACCCACACGCTGAGCGGTTGGACCAGGACCGATCCGACCTGACCGGTCTGGTCATTGCCGGTGCCCACGGCGATGCGGCGCGCGCTGTCCGCCAACGCCGACGCGCAGGAGTACACCGCGCCCGGCAGGCCCGCCGCGCTGGCCGCCACGCGGTTGTTGCCCATGCCCGCGTCGCTGCCCAGCTCCCACTCCACCAGCGCCTCGCCGGCCAGGTCGGTGAGCACGGTGACGACCTGGTCGCTCGCGCCCTCGCCGACGGGCCCCAGCCGACCGTTGCTCTTGACCACACGGAAGGTCACCGGGCGGCCCACGAGCGGCGCGTCGTCCGCCGAGCGCAAGCGCGCCACGAGCGGCGCGGGCAACAAGGCCCCCACGCCGCCGACCTGATCGTTGCCGCTCTGCATGCTCAAGACCGCACCGGAGGACGTCTTGGAGACGACGCTGACCGACGCGCTCGACGTGTTGCCCAGGCCGTCCACGGCGACCACCTCGATCACCGTGGGCACGTCCGGGTCCAGCGCCACGCCGCCCAGGTCGAAGGTCCCGTTGGTGCCGATGCCGACGTTCACCGCGGCCGCCTGCCCGGCGACCGTCACCGACAGCCCGGCGAAGCCGCTGAGCAGGTCGCCCACCCGGCCCGACACGTTGGTGGTCGCACTGCCCAGGACGCTGCCCGCCGGCGGGAAGTCGATGAACAGCGTGGGCGGCGTACCGTCCTGGGTGATGCGATGGGTGGCCGCCGGCCCCTGGGCATCGCCGTCCGATTGACTGACGAACAGGGACTGGACCGTGTTCGTGCGCAGCGCAACGAGGGCGGCGAAGTCGCCGTCGGCGTCGGCCGTGACGACGACGGGCGCGGCGCCGCCCTCGACGCTCAGCTTCCCGAACGGCGCCACCTCGCCGCCCGTGATCAGCAGCGACGTCTCGGCCGTCAGCAGCGGCAACGCGTCGAGGCGCGGCGCCGAGAGCGGCACGTCACCGGGCTGCTCCGCCAGCTTGCGCTTCTTCTGCTTGATGCGTTTGAGCACGAGCTTGGCGCGCAGGCCGCCGGTCGCAGCGGTGTTGGCGCTGCTCAGGGTCCAGTCCCCGGTGGCGTCCAGGGGCACCTTCTTGAGCGCGAAGCCGTCGCCCTTCTTGTTCGTCTTGAGCTGCGTCTCCGCCAGCGGCAGCTCGCTGCCCCCGAGCGGGCGCAACAACGCGGGCACGTCCGGCACGGCCGCCGACTGCTTGGGGAAGCGCTGCAGCTTGCCCACGAGTTGGAAGCCGCCGAGCGACTCGAAGGCCGTGTCGAACGCCGCACCGTCGGCGACCTCCGCAGCGTGCGTGATGCGCGTCAGGTCCTTGGAGAGCTTCTCCTTGTAGACCAGCTTGTACGCTCCCGAGCTGCCGCCACTCCCCGCGATCTCCAGGCGATAGGGACCGGTGCTGGGCGCGATCGCCACGAGCTTGAGCTTGCTCTTCTCGGCGGTGACCTGGGCCACGACCGCGTCGTCGGCCAGGTCCACGAGCGTCAGCGTCGCGCGCAGCTCCGCCGGTTTGAGGGCGACGAGCGCGATCGTGAGGCGCGTGTCGCGCAGGGCCTCGAACACGACCACGTCCACGTCGTCCGCCGGCTCGATCGCGGCGCTGAACAGATCGCCCGGCAGCAGTCCGGCATCCACGCCCTGGGCCTGCAGCACCGGCGCCGCACACCACAACGAGCCGAGTGTGGCCCACGCGATGACCCGGGCCGGGTGACGGGCGAGCAGACGACGACATCCCATGGCGGCAACCCCACTGGTGGACCGGGGTGGCCGGAGAAGTCTCAGCGCCCCCGCGAGGTCGAAGGCCCGGGGGCGAAGCACCCCCGACGGCTGACAGCCCCGCGCACCGAGTCATCGGGAACGGGCGCCGGATGTCTCGGGACAACGGTGGGTTTCTGGGAGCCGGGGTGCCCTCGTGGCCCGCCGGGAGGACCTGCGCCGCGGGCCCGAGGACCTACTGCAGGGTGACCAGCACGCGGATCACGCCCGTCCCATGGTCGAGCGAGCCGAGCGCCTTGCCCAGGATCGTCCCCGCACGCGGGTTGTCGTGGCGCATCGCGTGTCCCGGTTCGAACGCTGTCACCAGCAGGTCGCCGGGCCGGATGGGCCCGTTCTGCGCGCTGACCTTGCACGGCACGATGCCGATCATGGCCACGGGAACCTCGTCGAACTCGGCGGCCATGTCGGCGCGCTTGTAGACGAACGGCTCACCGCGCCCGGCGGCGTCGGTGCCCGGGTCGGCCACCCGGTCCCACGCACGCTCCGATCCCACGAAGCCCGGTTGCGTGCTGTAGATCCCGGCGACGAGCGTCGAGGACGCCTGCTCCGAGACGACGACCGAACGCGACCGCTGGGGATCGATCACGAGCACGTCGCCGGGCTCGGCGCTGGCCGCTCCGGTCGAGACCGTGATCATCTCCGCGAAATCGGCGGCCGGCGTGGTGAACGCGCCGTCGGCGAAGACCTCACCGTCGCCGTCGACGCGGAACTCCACGTCGGCGCCGCGGCTGGCTTCGATGAACTGGAACGGATCGGTGGAGGTCGCCGTCGCACGCAAGGCGAGCAGGTCGTCGTCCTGACGAACATCGTCGGTGCGCGCGATGACCGCCGTCTGCACCAGTTGCTCGAGCGTCGTGCCGCGGTCGACGACCTCGAGGTACGCCGCGGGGTCGGTCATCGCGTCGAGGACGCCGACGCCGATGCGGCCACCGTCGAGCACGAGCACGTTCTGGCCCGCGACCAGGTCGTCGTCGGCGTAGACGTCGCCGGGCCCCAACACGAAGCCCATGGGCAGGTTCGTCGCGACGCCCATCTGCAGCGCCTGCAGCGTCCCGTCCCACGCCTTCACGTCGCTGTCGGCCCAGAGGTCCTCGTCGGCGATGATGTCGCCCGGGACGCTGGCGGCCAACGCGTCAGGCGCCAGGAAGGTGCCGTCCGGCTCCTGCTGGAACTGGGTCAGGATGTTGACCTTCGCCAGGACGCTGCCGCGCGAGAGGATGTCGCCCCCGGACGTGGCATCGACGCCGTCGATGGTCTCGATGGCGAGACTGGTGGGATCACCCATCTCGTCTTCGATGAACGAGGTGACGGTGATCCGGGTGACCTCGCCGCCGTTCCAGAAGAACGTCTGGCCGGGTTGGCCCACGGGTCCCGTGGGTCCGTCGGCACCGGGCGGGCCTTGCGGTCCCTGGTCGCCGGGAGGGCCCGGCGTGCCGGCGGGTCCCGGGGTGCCCATGGGACCGGCGGGGCCGATCGTTCCGACAGGACCGGGGGGGCCGGTGGGTCCGCCGGGGGCGCCGGCAGGGCCCGTCGGGCCGGGTGCGCCGTCGGCGCCGGTGAGTTCCTCAGGGCCCGGGCCGCTCAGCAGACCCGTCATGGGATCGAGCGTGTACTGGCCGAAGCCGGCGGGCGCGATGCGTTGTCCCCCCGTGGGTCCGGCCAGGCCGGCCGGTTGCGGTGACGACTCGGCGTAGGTGATCAACGTGCCGTTCTTCTTCGTCACGACGACCTGCGTCGTGAACCACACGTCCTGTTCGAGCAGGTCGTCGGGCAGCAGTGTGACCGCACCCACGAGCAGTCGCACCACGCCCTTCACGGTCGCGGCTTCGGCGAACTCGCCCGCTGACGGATCGATGACCGCCGTGGGCGACACGGTCACCGTCGAGGTCTCCTCGAACGCTGCGCCGAGGCCGTCGAGGATCGCGGCGCCGTCCGGACCGTCGGTGAGGCGCACGATCACGTCGAAGGCGCTGCCCAGCTTGGCAGTGAACGGGCTGAACTTCGTCCCCGCCGCATTCGTCTTGTAGACGAGTGCGTCGATGAGGATCGGCGCCGGGTCCTGCGCGCTCGTGGTGGCCGCGAGCAGACAACTCGCGAGCCAGGTGAAGAGGAGCGTCTTGCGCATGGCACGTGTCCTTCACATGAGGTGGATCTACTGCAGCTTCACCAGCACCTTGATCACGCCGGTGCCCCAATCCAGCGACCCGAAGGCCTTGCCGACGATCGTGCCCGGGCGCGGCGAGTCGTCGCGCATGGCATGACCGGGCTCGAATGCGGCGACCAGCAGGTCGCCGGGGCGAATCGGTCCGTTCTCGGCCGACACCTTGCAGGGCACGATGCCGACCACGGCCAGCGGGATCTCGTCGAAGTCCGCGGCCATGTCGGCACGCGTGAGCCCCATCGACTCACCGCGTGCTGCCGCGGGACTGCCCGCTTCGGCGACGCGATCCCAGGCACGCTCCGAACCCACGAAACCGGGCCGCGTGCTGTAGATGCCGGCCACGCGCGAGGAGTACGCCTGCCGCGAGAGAGCCACCGCGCGCGGCCTGCTCGGGTCGATGACCAGCACGTCGCCGGGTTCGACACTGTCGGCACCCGACACGACGGCGATCATCTCGGCGAAGTCAGCGGCCGGCGAGGTGAACGCGCCGTCGGCGAAGACCCCTCCGTCACCGTCGACGCGGAACTCCACGTCGACTCCGCGACTCGCCTCGATCAACTGGAACGGGGTGATCGACGTGCCGGTCGCGGTGAGCGCGAGCAGGTCATCGTCCGGGGCCACGTCCGCCGTGCGCGCGATGTCGACCGTGGCGACCAGTTGATCCCCTGTCGCGGCGCGGTCGATGATCTCGAGGTAGGCGAGCGGGTTGGTGGCCGAGTCGGGCGTGCCGACACCGATGCGCCCGCCGCTCGGCACGAGCACGTGCCGTCCCGCGATCAGGGCCGCTTCGGCGTAGATGTCGCCCGGCGTCAGGAAGAACTGGGCGGGCAGGCTCGGGGCGGTCCCCAGCTGCAACGCCTGCATGGTGCCGTTCCAGGCCTTCGCGTCGCTGTCGGCCCACAGATCCTCGTCGGCAATGATGTCGCCGGGGAAGGAGTCGTCGAGTGCGTCGGGCGGCAGGAACTCGCCGAGCAGGTCCTGTTGGTTCTGGGTCAGGATCCTGCGCTTGGCGAAGATGCTGCCGCGCGAGAGGATGTCGCCGCCGCTGGTGGCATCGAGACCGTCGATCGTCTCGACCGCGATGTCGGTGTTGGGCAGCGTCGACTGCGCGATGATCGTGTCGGCCGAGAAGTCGCCGTCGTGGTTGGGCAGCAACGCGAGCGGGTCCCCGTGTTCGCCGGTCGGACCGGCAGGTCCCTGACCTCCGGGCGGGCCGGGCGGACCCTCGGCACCGGGAAGGCCGGGCACACCGAACGGTCCCTGCGGTCCCATCGGTCCCGTCGAGCCCGCGGGCCCGGCGGGGCCCGCAGGACCGGCCGGACCCATCGCCGACCCGGTGGGTCCGGTCAGGCCCGTGGCACCATCCGCACCGCGCAGCACGGCGGGCCCGGGGCCGGAGAGCAACCCGGTGATCGGGTCGAACGCGTACTGACCGAAGCCGGCCGGTGCGATCGACTGACCACCGGTGAAGCCGACGATGCCCGCGGGCTGCGGCGGCGAGACAGCGTAGGTCACGAGCGAACCGTTGGGCTTGGTCACGACGACCTGGGTGGTGAACCAGACGTCGTTCTCCAACAAATCCCCGGGCAGAGGTGACACGGCACCCACGAGGAGACGCACCCGCCCGTTGATGGAGCCGTCCTCGGCGAACCGCCCCGCGCCGGGGTCGATGAGTGCGGTCGGCGAGGCCGTGACGGTCAGCGTCTCCACGAACGGCGCGCCGAGACCGTCGAGCACGGCTGCGCCGCCGGGTCCGTCGGTGAGACGCACGATCACGTCGAACGACCGCCCGGTCTTGGCCTTGAAGGGCGTGTGCTTGGATCCGCTCGGGTTGGTCTTGTAGATCAGCGCATCGAGCTGGATCGGTGCGGGATCATCCGCGGGTGCCGACACGGCGAAGGCGGCCCCGGCGACCATGGGCAAGAGTGAGTTGAGCATGTCGATTCCGCCTACTTCTTCTGCTGGTATTCGTAGGGGAAGCCCGGCTGGTCGTCACAGGTGGCGCACACCGAAGCCCGCTTCTTCGGCGGTGTGTGCAGCAGCCGGATGATCTCGCAGTTGGCTTTGCGCAGGGCCTCGATCTCGGTTCGCAACGCGGCGACCTCGTCGGCTAGACCCGCGCCGGCGCTCTTCACCGACTCGACGTCGGCAGCCATCTGGCCCATGTCCTTGTGCAGGTGTGCGAGACGCTCGTAGGAGCCTTCGATCTCCGCCGAGTTCACGTCGTCGTCGAGCATCTGGAGGACTGCGAAGACGCCCTTGACGATGGACAGCACGATGGCGAAGGGCGCCCCTGTCGCCGCGGCGTTGAAGCCGGCCGCAGTCTGCTCGCTGACGTCGTTGATGGCCGCGTAGATCCCGTCGGCCACGTTGATGGCGATCAGCGCGATGCCTTCCAGGACGGTGGAGCCCCGCTCGACCCATTCGTTGCCGAAGATGTCGATGATCACCTGCACGGGCACCAGGTAGTCCGCGCTCGGCAGGCCCTCACAGTGTGACGTGGGCAGCACCGCGGGGTCGGGGCACGCGTCGCCGAACGTCGACTTCTGCACGGAGGGAACGAGGAGTTCGCTGTGGAAGCGCGAGAGCGTGTCGGACAGCTCGTTGATCTGGTCGATCACGGGCATGCACTGCTCCAGTTGAGCAGGCGTGAACTCCTGGAACTGGGTCCACACGCGTGCGGATTGGCTGCGTGCGGGATGGTCACCGAGGATGCCGGTGATCTCGTACAGGTTCGACGCGATCCCGACCAGCGTCGCGCGGCACGCCTCGAGTTCGGTGATCGGGTACGTCAGCGTCTCGAGCGGACCGTCCGATGGCGTCGGCTGTGCGACCTGCGCGCGTCCCGGTACGGCGAGCAGCGTCGCGGCGACGCAGATCGCGAGGATCCGGTGGTGAAGACGACTCGTTCGTTCCGCGACCATGGTGCTCTCCCGTGCCGATCGACTCTCACGCAACCGCGTCCTCGCGTTCGCGCTCACGACGGCGTGCCTGTCCGGGGCCTGGGCTGTGCGGCACTCGTGAGTGCGTGGAGACCCGGTGCAGGAACTCGTTCCGTCTGTGCGCCGAGGATGACCCGGAAACGCGGAACAAGGCATCCGTCGTTCGGCGTACACAGCGCACCAGGAATACGGGGGGGACTCACCCGTCGACGTGCAGCCGGTCAGCAGCCCGTGCGGAAAGTGCTCCGGTGCCGCGGGCGGCCCAGGCGTGCCGGATCAAGGCGCCGAAGCTGCTAGGGTTGCTGCTGGAGGGCGAGTCGCTTCTCGGCCTTCTCGGCCGCCTGGAAGATCTTGCGCGTCTTCATCACGACCTTCGTCAGCTTGGCCTTGTCGCCCTTCGTGCTCCCCACGCCGAGACCGCGGCCCACGCCGTACACGCTGCGGTAGGCCTTGCGAAGCGCCTTGTCGGTGGCCGGGAGTCCGTCGTCGTCCACCGCGATCACGCGCTCGACCGCGAGCCCGAAGAACAGCGCCGCGATGTTCGTCAGGGGCTCGAGCAGCTCGTCCTGACGAACCCCTTCCTTGCGCGCGTCCTTGGCGTTCTTGAGGGCCAGCTTCAGGTTCGCGTACCCGCCCTTCACGTCACCGTCGGCGACCTCGTCGTACGCATTGACCAGGAAGGCCTGGACGCGTGACAACGGAATCGACGCCGAGGGCGGGGCGTCGAACTTCAGCTGCTCGAGCTGGGCCACGACGGCATCACGATCCTGCTCCGCCGTGGGATCGGGCATGGCCGGGCTCCGAAAACGAAGCCAGAAATCGCTGCGCAGCACGGGCACCGGCTTCTTCAGCAGTTGCTTGACCGTGAACGGCTTGAGTGGCGTGCCCGCGACCGCGCCCCCGAGCCACCAGGGGCCCGCCTCTTCCACGCTGGTGAGGTTCCACCACTCGTTCCACGGCGGCGGCGGCTCTCCGTCGGCTCCCGCGGAGAAATCGGGGCGGTAGAAGGCGATCTCGTAGACCTCGTGATCCACCGCGTTGTCTTCAGCGGGGTCGAGCCCGTTGGCCTGGAACGGCTGGCCGAAACTCGCACGCCCGAAGACGTGGTGCCAGTCCTCCCAGACCCAGGTCGGGTCGCCGCCGTCGGGCAGGGCCTGCGTGTCGCCGGGCTCGGGATCGAGGCCGGGAATCCAGTGCACGTCGGTGGTCGGGTCATCGTTCAGCCGCGCGATGAAGCCGATGTCGTTGACGATGTCGGGCGGCACGCCTTCGGGGACGAAGTCCTCGCTCAGCAGCCCGTCGGCGAACGGCAACCAGGTCGAGTCATCCCCGGCATTGCCGTTGGCGAAGACCCAGATCTGTGCCGTGCCCGCCGGCACCGGAACACGGAAACTGGCCCAGTCGGTGTCGGCCTGTACCTGGAACTGGTGCAACGGATTGGCCGGATCGGAAGAGCCGACGAGGTCATGGGCCAGGAAGACGGTCGTGCCGGCGTACGGCGTCACGTTGGGTGGCGTCAGCAGACTGGTCGCCTCCCAGTCGAGCCGCGACTGCGCGTACCAGGCTCCCGCACGGGAGGCACCACCCGAGTAGAAGACGTCGGGCGTGCGTGTCGCCTGTGCCCACTCGATGGCCGACGTCGCCTGTCCGTCGAGCAACGGATCGGCCGTCGTGTAGGGAATGCTCAGCGGCAGGAACGGAGGCGCCTTGGGCTTGGGCGTCTGCGCGTTCGCCGATCCGAACAAGCCGATCGTGATGCAGGCACACGCGATTGTCTTGACGAGCATGGCTCCCCCTCGTGCGACATCGTTGTCGCAGTGCGTGCCGAAGCGAGTCTGCCTCGAACACTCACGGGTTCAGTGCAGGTGCCGCGAGACGCGGCGGCGAGAGAGCCACGCTAGCACGCCGCACGTCGTGCTTGGGGGGAGTGCGGATTGAGTTCCCGGTAGCTACGTACTCGAGCCACCATGAACGCCGAAGGGGTTCGCGAGCGCGCGGATTGCGCGCGACCGCGACTAGCCCGCCGCGGCCAGGATGCACAGCAACACGATCCACATGAGCACGCCGGCCACCGTGTTGCTGTCACGGCGTGCGAGCTGGTCGACGAAGCGGAAGCGTCCCAGCTTGAGGGCCCACAGCAGGTGAGCACCCGGACGCTCGATCACCACGGCGATCAGACGGCTGGCATCGAGATCGGCGACGCTGCGCCACACAGCCGCGACCGAAGCCCAAAGCCTCCCCAACAGCCGGCCGAGCGTCAGCCGCTTGCGCTCCTCGCCCTGACCCGCGACGCCGTCGTCGGCCCGGCCCGGACCTGCCGTGGTGTCGTCGGCGACCGCCGCCGGGCCCGGCAAGGCGACCGCGCTCGAGGTGGGCGCCGTGGCCATGGCGGTGCGCACGCGCCCGAGGGGGCCGTCCGTCACGAGTCGTCGATACAGGTTCATCGGTGCTCCTCCACATGCGTGCCCGTCACGTCACCCCGACGCGCCGCCGGAGCATTGGCGCCCTTGCTGGGAAAGCGGGCAGACACATTTCGCGTCGACCGCGAGGGTGGGTCCACTCTGCGGGCGTCGGTCCCCTTCGCGCCCGCTCCCAGGTGCCCCGCGACACTCTTTAGCAACCCGTTAACACCCTCCGGCGCCGGCGCTGCGTAGGTTCGATCGAATCGAAGCCCACCCCGAGGGATGCCATGTCCGCCTTGCGAAGCTTGTCCTGCTGTCTCGTCGTTTCCGTCCTGGGAGTCGCTCCGGTGACCGGGCAGGGCTGGACCACCGACGACGGCAGCAGCATCGACGTGCCGTCCGGGGGCGGCGCGTCGATGCTCTCGCTCGACGACCCGGGTGCGATCCTGGGGCTGCTGCTGACCGAGCAGGTGCCCGCCGGTGGCCCCGCCATGGCCGTCGCGGTCATGCGCGACGGTGAGTTGATCTACGCCGGGGCTGCGGGCATGGCCGACCTGGAGCGCAACGTGGCCGCCACCGAGGCGACGGTGTTCGAGACGGCATCCATCGCCAAGTCGGTGACGGCCGCCGCGGTCGCAGTGCTCGTGGAACAGGGCGCGCTCGACGTGGACTCGAAGCTGCGCGGTCACCTGCCCGAGCTCGACGAGGTCTTCGAGCCGGTCACGCTGCGCCACCTGCTGCACCACACCGCCGGCGTGCAGGACGACACCGGGCTGCTGGCCCTCGCCGGCTGGCGCAAGGGTGACCCGGCCCATCACGAAGATGCACTGCGCGTCCTGCTCGGCCAGACG
>JAJDEQ010000068.1 GCA_029259695.1 Planctomycetota bacterium | reverse complement strand
GGTGGCGACGGTCGAGCGCGGGTTGCGTCCTGACGTGCGCTGGTCGATGGCGATCGCGGGCGACAGTCCGGTGATGCTCTCCACCGGCGGCCGCTCCATGCGCTCGAGGAACCGCCGCGCGTAGGTCGACAGGCTCTCGACGAAGCGCCGCTGCCCCTCGGCGAAGATCGTGTCGAAGGCCAGGCTCGTCTTGCCGGAGCCGGAAGGCCCCGTGACGACCGTGAGCTTGTTCTGGGGCACGGTGACGTTGACGCCCTTGAGGTTGTGCAATGTCGCGCCGCGCACCACGAGGTCCCCGCCCGGTGCGCGGGCCTTGCGCGGCGGACGCTTGGTGGGCGCCGCCGTGCCGCGCCGCTTGCGCAGCAGCGGTGCCAGGGCCTTGCCGGTCGGCGAGGCCTTGCAGGCCGCCACGTCCTCGGGAGTCCCGGCCACCACGATCTGGCCGCCGCCGTCACCGCCTTCCGGGCCCAGGTCGACGACCCAGTCGACGACCTTGACCACGTCCAGGTTGTGCTCCACGACGATCATCGAGTTGCCGTCGTCCACCAGGCGCTGGAGCGCGGTGATCAGCACGCGCACGTCTTCCATGTGCAGGCCCGTGGTGGGCTCGTCGAGGATGTAGAGCGTGTTGCCGGTCGTGGGCCGGCACAGCTCGGAGGCGAGCTTCATGCGCTGCGCCTCGCCGCCGGACAGCGTCGTGGACGGCTGGCCGAGCTTGACGTAGCCGAGGCCCACGTCGAGCAGCGTCTGCAGGATGCGCGTGGTCTTCGGGTGGTGCTCGAAGAACACCGCCGCCTCCTCGATCGTCATGTCGAGGATCTCGTCGATCGAGTGGCCGCGGTACTGGATCTCGAGCGTCTCGGCGTTGTATCGCCGCCCCGCGCACAGCTCGCAGGCCACTTCCACGTCGGGCAGGAACTGCATCTCGATCGTGTTCACGCCCGCACCCTGGCAGGCCTCGCAACGGCCGCCCTTCACGTTGAACGAGAAGCGCCCCTTGGCGTAGCCGCGCACGCGAGCCTCGGGCGTGCTGGCGAAGGTGTCGCGCACCAGGTCCATCACCCCGGTGTAGGTGGCCGGGTTGCTGCGCGGTGTGCGACCGATCGGCTGCTGATCGATCTCGATCACCTTGTCGATGTGCTCGACTCCGGTGAGTCGGCGGTGTTCGCCCGGGATCCGCTGGGCAGCGTGCAGGCGCCGGGCCAGCTCGCGCCGCAGGATCATGTCCACCAACGTGGACTTGCCGGAGCCCGACACGCCGGTCACGGCGACCATGCAGCCCAGGGGGAAGCGCACCGTGAGGTCGTGCAGGTTGTGCTGGTGCGCGCCTTCGACCACGAGTTCGTGCCCGTTCCCCGGGCGGCGTTCGGGGGGCACCTCGATCTGGCGCCGGCCCGAGAGGAAGTCCGTGGTGAAGGTGTGCGCGCCGTTCAGCAGCTCGTCCACCGGACCGGCACCCAGCAGCTTGCCACCTTCGCGGCCGGCGCCGGGCCCGAGGTCCACGATCGTGTCCGAGGCCAGGATCATGTCCGCGTCGTGCTCGACCACGATCACGGTGTTGCCCCGGTCGCGCAGCGCTCCCAGCGTGTCGATCAGGCGCCGGTTGTCCCGCGCGTGCAGACCGACCGACGGTTCGTCGAGGACGTACAACACGCCCTGCAGACCCGAGCCCACCTGGCTCGCCAAGCGCACCCGTTGCGACTCGCCACCCGAGAGCGAGGGCGCGCTGCGCTCCAGCCGCAGGTAGCCCACGCCGACGTCGGAGAGGAAGGCCAGCCGGCTGCGGATCTCCTTGACGATCTGCCCGCCCACGAGCTTGTCGCGACCCTGGAGTTCGAGCGCCCCAAACCAGGCCGCCGCCTCGTCGATCGTGAAGCCGCACACCGAGTCGAGTCCCTCGCCGGCGAAGCGCACCGCGCGGGCCGCTGCGTTCAGGCGCGTGCCGTCGCACTCGGGGCAAGTGCGCGTGGCCAGGAAGCGCTCGACGTGGCGGTGCCCGGGCTTGCCCACGTGACGGGCGATGGCCGGCAGCACGCCCTCGAACGGGCGCGTGTCCTTGCCGCGGATGGTGAGGTTGTCGTCGCGGCCCTTCCAGTCCCACTCGAACGTGACTTCCTTCTCGCCCGAGCCGTGCATCATCACCCGGCGCGCGCGCGCGGGCAGCTCACGCCAGGGCATGTCCAGGTCGATGTCGAAGGCTTCGGACAGGGCCGCCAGGCTCTTGGGGCCGAGCCGCACGTAGGACATGTAGCCGGTGCGGTTGCTGATGCGCAGGGCGCCCGCGCGGATCGACAGGTCGCCGTCGGCGATCAGCAGGCTCTCGTCCGGTTGACGCCGGCGGCCCAGTCCGTCGCAGGCATCGCAGGCGCCGTGGGGCGAGTTGAACGAGAACAGTCGCGGCTCGAGTTCCGGGAAGTCGCCGTGACCGTCCGGGCACGTGTTGCGCGTGGAAAAGGTCTCCAGCTCCCCCGCGCCGTCGCGCACGTGCACCAGGCCGTCGGCCAGCACGCACGCGTTCTCGACGGCCTCGGCCAGGCGCCCGCGCCGTTCGGCGTCGGGCTTGAGCCGGTCGATCACCAGCTCGATCGTGTGCCGACGTTGGCGGTGCAGTTCGGGTGCCTGGTCGAGCCGGTACTCCCGGCCGTCGACCCAGGCGCGGGTGTAGCCCTTGAGCAGCCAGCCCTGCATGTCCTTGCGGTAGTGGCCCTTGCGGTCCCGCACGATGGGCGCGAGCACGGCCAGTGGGCGTCCCGCATAGCGCGCGAGCAGGCTCTCCACGATGGCGTCGATGGACTGGGCCGAGACCGCGACGCCGCAGGTCGGGCAGCGCGGCGTCCCCAGGCGGGCGAACAGCAGCCGCAGGTAGTCGAGGATCTCGGTGATCGTGCCGACGGTCGAGCGCGGGTTGCGGCCGGCCGTCTTCTGATCGATCAGCAGGGCCGGCGACAGGCCGTCGATGCGCTCCACCTTCGGCTTCTCGAGCCGCCCCAGGAACTGGCGCGCGTAGGTCGAGAGGCTCTCGACGTAGCGCCGCTGTCCCTCCTGGTAGATCGTGTCGAAGGCCAGCGAGCTCTTGCCCGACCCCGAGACGCCGGTGATCGTCGTCAACGCCAGGCGCGGAATGGTCACGTCGACGCTCTGCAAGTTGTGCTCGCAGGCGCCGCGCACGGTGATGTCCTGGAGCGTCATGCCGGCTCCTCGCCGGCCAGGACACGGCGCAGCGTCTCATGCAGCGCTTCGCCCGAGGCCAGGATCGTGCCGCCGTGCAGCCAGTCGTCGCCGCCGCTCATGTCCGTCACCAGACCTCCGGCCTCGGCCACGAGTAGCGCGCCGGCCGCCACGTCGAAGCTGTTGAGGTGCGGCTCCCAGTACCCGTCGAGCCGGCCCGCCGCGGTGTACGCCAGGTCCAGGGCGGCGCTCCCGCACCGGCGCAGGCCGCGCACGCGCAGGATCATGTCGACGAAGTGGCCGACGTTGTTGTCCTCGAGTTCATGGCGCCGGTACGCGAACCCCGTGGCGAACACGCCGTCGATCAGGCGTTGCTTGCGCGACACCTCCACGCGTTCGCCGTTGAGTGTCGTCCCGCACCCCCGCCCGGCGGCGAAGGTCTCGCCCAGGGCCGGCGCGTGCACCACGCCCACGAGCGGCCGGGCACCGTCGTAGAGCGCGATCGAGACGGCGAAGAAGGGGTGCGACTGGCTGAAGTTCACCGTGCCGTCCAGCGGGTCCACGTACCAGACGAGACCATCGGGCGCCGCCTCGTGGATCTCCTCTTCGGCCTGGATCGGGATCCCGGGATGACGCGCGCGGAGGCGTTCGACGATCAGTCGCTCGCTGGCCAGGTCGGCTTCGGTGACCGGGTCGCGCAGGCCCTTCATGCGCGGCGCTTCGCGCGGCACGCTCGTGGCCCGGGCCGACAGGACGGCGCCGGCCTCGTGAGCCACGCCCACGGTGAAGGCCAGCACTTCGGCGATGTCGACGTCGGCGGCGTTCACGCCGGGGGTCCCGGCCGAAGCTGGCGACGCACGCCAGCCGCGGTCATGGCACGGCACGTCCCTGATGTGGATGTCACGGTGTCGGACTTCTCGGGTGGCCGGCGGTCAGAGGGCGTCGACGAGGATGCGGCAGATGTCGTCCTGGAGTTCCTTCATGCGCCAGTTCTTACCCGACGGGACGCCGTTGAAGAGGATCGAGAACGCGACCGTGCGCCCGGAGGTCGCCCGGGCGTACCCGGAGAGCGCCGACGTGCCGCTGATGTAGCCGGTCTTGGCGCGCACCGCACCCCGGTACGGGGCCTCGCTCAGGCGCGCCGCCAGCGAACCGTCGAACCCGGAAACGGGCAGCGAGCGCAGGTACAGATTGCGCTCCGGGTCGTCGCTGCGGTTCATGGCCGAGAGGGTGTCGACCATCCAGCGCGCGGTGATCCGGTTCTGGGCCGACAGCCCCGAGCCGTCCCGCAGGCGCAGGGCCTCCAGCGGGCGCCCGGTCAGCTGGGCCAGCGTCGCCCCCACCGCGTCGGCGCCCTGCTCGAAGGAGCCCGCGCCCCCGCGCACCGCGCCCAGGGTGAGCAGCAGGTGCTCGGCCATGGCGTTGTCGCTCTCCTTGTTGGAGAGCAGCACCGCCGTCGCCAGGGCCGACTCGACGCGCACGATCTCGACCGGGTCGGCCAGCTCGGCCAGGGCCCCGTCGACCTGCACCAGCTCCCCGTCGAGGGTGATGCCGCGGCGGCTCAACTGGGGCGTCAGGCAGCGGCCGAAGAAGAGCGCGCCGTCGCGCACGGGCACGCGAATCGGATGGTCTTCGACCGCCTTGCCCACGCGACCCCGCACGCGCACGACACCCTCGCCGTCAGGGCGCAGGGCCCCGGCCTCGAAGGAGCGCGGCTTGACGTGGTGCGACAACTCGTTGCGCACCCGGTAGGTGCTGGCCTCCGTCGCCAGCCGCGCGCGCGGGTTCGGGCCGCGTCCCGCCAGCTCGAGCGTGAGGCAGTTGGCGTGCATCGACAGGGCCGAGACCGGTGCGGCGTAGGGAAAGTCGTGGTCGGACGGATCCCAGTCGGGGTGCAGGTCGTCGCCGCTGAACCAGCTGTCGTCGAGCACCAGCCGGCCGCCGATGGAGCGCACGCCGGCCTGGAGCAACAGGTCCGCCAGGACGCCGGCGGGCTCGGCCAGCCCCTGGGCCGCGAGCACGTCAACGCGCAGGCACGGGTCGCCGCCGCCCAGCACGATCAGGTCCCCGGCGACGCGACCGTCGGCATCGGGAGCTGCCGCGGCGAAGAAGCTCGTGCGGAACTGGTAGTCGGCGCCCAGGCCGGCCACCGCGGCCGCCGTGGTGAGCAGCTTGAGGTTGCTGGCGGGAGTCATCGAGGCGTCGGGGTTGCGCTCGTACAACATGCGCCCGGTCTCGAGGTCGAGCACGGCCACGGAGGTGCGCACCTTCGCCAGGTCGGCATGGCGCAGGATCTGCTCGACCTCGCGCACCGAGCGCGAGGGCGCGAAGACGCTGCACAGTGCGACGAGCCAGACCGCAAACACGATCATCGAGGCGTCTCCGGGAGCAGCAGCGCGACCACCACGACGCACTGCCCGTTCTCTGGGCCGGCGCACCGAGCCGGGGGAAGTCGGCCGGGACGCGGGTCAATCTCCCCGCGTGAGCGGGACAACCATGCCATCTTGAGCGAGCGTCACCGGCCCTTCAAATGCTTCCCGGGCCTGGTCGGCGATGGGCACGGCCTCCACCGGTGGATAGAAGTGCGTCAGCAGCAGGTGGCCGGTGCCGCACTGGGCGGCCACCCGCCCCGCCCGACGGGGCGTGAGGTGCCCCTCCACGGGCCACTCGTCGCTCACCGCCGCCTCCAGCACGAGCAGATCGCTGTCCCGGCCCAGGTCGACCAGCCCCCCGCCCTCGGTGGCATCGCCCGAAAAGGCCACCTGGAATCCGTTGGGCAGGGTCAGGCGGTAGCCCAGGGAGCTCTCGGTGTGCTCGATCGGGAAGGCCTCCACGCGCGTGCCGCCCGGCACCGGGACGGGCCCCGGGAGCACGGGATGGAGCACCAGACGGTCGTCCCCCACCTCGAGCCAGCGGGGCCAGACGGCCTTCAGGCGCTCCACGACACCGGCCGTCAGCGGGTGGCCGAAGACGGCCAGCGGCCCCTGCTCTCGCCGGGGCAGGGGATTGCGCAGGGCGAAGTGCAGGGTGGCCAGGTCGATGCAGTGGTCGGGGTGCACGTGGGTCAGCAGGACCGCGCCGAGCCGGTCGAGGTCGTAGCCGGCCCGGGCGGCGCGCTGCAGGGCCCCCGGCCCCAGGTCGATCAGGAACGCCGTGCCCGCGCCGTCGTCGACGAGGTAGCAGCTCGTGTCCCGCGTCGCGCTGGGGACGACGGTCCCCGAGCCGAGGACGATCAGTCGCGCCGCGCGGCCCACGCGTGCCTCACGATCTGCTCCAGGTCGTCCCAGCGCGGCGTCCAGCCCAGCAGCTCGCGCACCCGGTCGGAGCGCGCGTAGAGCTCCGGCGGATCCCCGGGACGCCGCGGTCCCGCCCGGTGACGCACCGGCTTGCCGGTCACCTTCTCGACGGCCTGGAGCACCTCCAGGACGGACGAGCCGTGGCCGTACCCCAGGTTGCACACGAACGAGTCGCCACCCCCGAGCAGGTGCTCGATGGCGCGCACGTGGGCATCTGCGAGGTCGTCCACGTGGACGTAGTCCCGGATGCAGGTGCCGTCCGGCGTGTCGTAGTCGCTGCCGTTGACCACGAGTTCGGTCCCGTCCCGGGCAGCGGCCAGGGCCAGGGGGATCAGGTGCGTCTCGGGGTCGTGGCGTTCGGCCAGGGAGCCGTCGTCGGCCGCGCCAGCGGCGTTGAAGTAGCGGAAGATGCCGGAGCGCAGGCCGTCCCGGCTGCGGATCTCGTGCTCCATGGCGGCCTTGGTCTCGCCGTAGACGTTGATCGGCGCGTGGGGGTTGTCCTCGGTGATGGGCACGGCCAGCGGCTGGCCGTAGACCGCGCAGGTCGACGAGAACACCAGCGTGCCCACGCCCACGCCCTGCATGGCGTCGAGCAACGAGCGGGTGCCGTCCCGGTTGATGCGCCAGTAGAGGTCGGGCTGCTGCATGGACTCGCCGACGTAGCAGCGGGCGGCGAAGTGCAACACTCCTGCCACACCGAACTCGGCCAGGGTAGCGGCCAGCTTGTCGGTATCGAGGATGTCTGCGGTGACCAGGGGGGCGCCCTGAACGGCGTCGGCGTGGCCTTCGCTCAGGTCGTCGTAGACCACCACGTCGTGGCCGGCGGCGCGCAGGGCGCGAACCGTGTGGCTGCCGATGTAGCCGGCGCCTCCCGTGACGAGCAGCATGGGCGTCTCCTAGGCGGAACTGCAGGGCCGCGGCGCCCCGGCCCCGGGCCCGCCTCGGAACGGCCCGTCCGATGCGGGTGGGCGGCCGCGCGCGGGCCCCAGCGGACGCCGGAGCATAGGAGCCCCGCGGGCCCCCGTGAAGGATCGAACGCCGGCGACGTCTGCTGTACGATGCCGCGGGATACGGGATACACGCGTACTGCACTGCCGGAGGACACGCCGTGACGACACAGATGGAGACCCCGCCCCTCGAAGAACACCTCGATGGGCTGCACCGACTTCACCGCGGCAAGGTGCGCGACATCTTCGCCGTGGACGAACACAAGATGCTCCTGGTCGCAACCGACCGGGTGTCCGCGTTCGATGTGGTGCTGCCCCAACGTCTCGCCGACAAGGGCAAGGTGCTCACCAGTCTGAGCAGGTTCTGGTTCGACCAGACCAGGGAACTCGTCCGCAACCACGTGATCAGCACCGACGTGGCCGAGATGCCCGACGCCGTCCGCGCCCACGGCGAACTGCTGGCGGGCCGCTCGATGCTCGTGCACAAGGCCGTGCCGGTGAAGGCCGAGTTCATCGTGCGTGGCTACCTGGCCGGCTCCGGCTGGAAGGAGTACCAGCGCAGCGGTGAGATCTGCGGTCACGAACTGCCTCCCGGGCTGCGCGAGTCGGAGAAGCTCCCCGAGCCGATCCTGACCCCCACCACCAAGGCACCCGCCGGCGAGCACGACGAGAACATCACCATCCCCCAACTGGCCCACATCGTCGGTGTCGACGTGGCCAGCAAGGCCGGCGCCCTCTCGCTCGCGCTGTACAACCACGCCAGCGCGTACGCCGAGGAGCGCGGCATCATCCTCGCGGACACCAAGTACGAGTTCGGTGTCTTCGAGGGCAAGCTGATGCTGATCGACGAGCTGTTCACGCCGGACAGCTCGCGTTACTGGTCGGCCGCGGACTACGCGCCGGGCCGGTCCCAGGACAGCTTCGACAAGCAGATCATCCGCGACGCGCTCGAGGCCACCGACTGGAACAAGGAAGCCCCGGGCCCCGTGCTGCCCGAGGGGATCATCGAGAAGGCCCGCGGGCGTTACTTCGAGATCCACCGGCTGCTCACCGGCGGCGACCCCGCATGAGCAACGCTCCGACGCGCGTCATCTGGATCCTCGGGAGTGACAGCGACCTGCCCCACATCGAGAGCGGGTTGAGCATGCTCGACGAGCTGTCCATCGGTTACGAAGTCCGCATTCTCTCCGCTCATCGCACACCCGACCCGGTGGACGATGTGGCCCGAGGCGCCCGCGAACGGGGCGTCGGCGTGCTGATCGGCGTGGCCGGAGGTGCGGCCCACCTGCCGGGAGTGCTCGCGGCCCGCACGACCCTGCCGGTCATCGGGGTCCCGGTGCCCAGCGCGTTCGGCGGCGGGTTGGACTCGCTGCTGTCCATCGTGCAGATGCCCTCGGGCGTTCCGGTCGCGACGGTGTCGGCCAACAAGGCGTGCGGCAAGAACGCCGCCCTGCTGGCGGCCCGCATCTTGAGCGTGGCGGATGCGGACATCGCCGCCGGGCTCGAGGCGCACAAGCGCGGGATGGCCGAGGCCGTGCTGGCCAAGGACGCCGAAGTCTCCCAACGCTACGCGAACTGAGACGATGGTCGAAGCCACCAGGACGATCCATTGGGTCGGCGGGCTCGACGGCGTGTGTCGGCTGATCGAGCAGACGCTGCTGCCGGGCGAGTTGGTCGAGATCGACTGCACCACCAAGGAGCAGATGTGGGACGCCATCAAGCGTCTCGCGGTGCGCGGTGCGCCGGCCATCGGCGTCGCGGCGGCCTTCGGCACGGTGCTCGGGGCGCGCGACTCCCAGGCCGGCGACCGGGCCGGGTTCCTCGACGACCTGCAGCAGACCCTCGACTACCTGGCCACCTCGCGGCCCACGGCGGTCAACCTGTTCTGGGGACTCGACCGCATGCGCCGCGTGGCCCATGCGACCGGCGATCTGTCGGTGCCCGACCTGAAACAGTGCCTGCTGGACGAGGCGCTGACCATCTGGAACGAGGACCGTCAGATCTGCCGCTCGCTCGGCCGCCACGGGCATGCGTTGCTGGGCGAGGGCGAGACGGCCCTGACCCACTGCAACGCCGGCGGGCTCGCCACGGCCGACTACGGCACCGCGTTGGCGGTCTTCTTCGCCGCCCAGGAGGCGGGCAAGACGATCCATGTGTTCGCCGACGAGACCCGGCCGCTCAACCAGGGTTCACGTCTCACGGCGTGGGAGTTGCAGCAGCGCGGCATCGACGTCACCGTCATCTGCGACAACATGGCCGGCCAGGTCATGCGCGAGGGACGCATCGACAAGATCTTCGTGGGTGCCGATCGCATCGCCGCCAACGGCGACACGGCCAACAAGATCGGCACCTACTCGGTGTCGGTCCTGGCGCGGCACCACGGCGTGCCGTTCTACGTGGTGGCGCCCACCTCGACCTTCGACATGGCCACGGCCGACGGCTCGGGGATCCCGATCGAACAGCGCGACCCGGCGGAGATCAACCGGGGCTACTCCGAGCCCAATGCACCGGCCGGAGTGGGTGTCTACAACCCCGCTTTCGATGTGACGCCACACGAGCACATCACCGGGATCGTGACCGAATTCGGGGTGATCGAGGCGCCGGACACGGCGAAGATCCTGGATCACTTCAGGAAACACGGCGTCCTCGCCGATAACTGAGGCCCTACCCTCGGTCTCCCCCGTCGCCCTCGGCGCCGGTCCGGAGAGCAGCCGGCGTGCGGTCGTCGGCAACGAGGAGGTCGCTGTTCTCGGGAGTGCCTCATGGTCGCCACGTCGAAGAAGAAGGGGACGGTCAAGAAGGCCCCCGCCAGCAAGAAGGCCGGCAAGGCAGCCAGTACGTCCGGCACGCGCACGTCCTCGCGTTCGGCCAAGCGTCGCAGCCCGAAGGAGCCCGAAGAGGATCCCGAGGTGCTCGAGTTCGAGCGCCTGGAGTTCCTGCGCGCCATGGATCGCTACAAGCGCCAGACCGGCAAGACCTTCCCGAGCTGGACCGAAGTGCTCGTGGTCCTGCGCTCCATCGGTTGGATGCACCCCAGTCGGGTGCAGGACGCCATGGAGAAGGGCATCGAGAGCGCGCTGACCAAGGCGGCCAAGGCCACCAAGCGCAGCTGAGGCGTGCCCGCTCTCCGCGCACGGCGCGGGAGCGCGGAGCGTGCGACACCCCGCGTCGCCGGTCCTGGGTCTTGGGCCGGGCGTCCTGCGCGCGAGCCGCGCGAGGCCCGAGGCGGGTCAGCGACGTCCGCGCTCGAAGAGCGGGATCAGCGTCTCGGCCAGTTGCTCGTAGAGCGCACCCGTGGCCACGACGTCGCGGGCGCAGTACTCCACGATCTCCTCCAGCCGGCCGCGGTCGTAGTACTCCTGGACCATCGAGCCCTCGACACCCTCCTCCTTCGGTGAGGTGATGTCGAACCGGCGGCACCAGTAGTCGAGCGAGAAGTTCTCCCGCACGGCGCCGTGGAAGTTGAGGATCTCCGCCAGGTCGCAGTGCGGGTTCACGGCGTAGCGGTAGCCGGCCAGGTTCATGCTCGGCGTCACCCCCAGCATGGCCGACCGCAACATGAGGAACGGGCCGTCGAACATGCGGCCGTTGTAGGTGACGACGCGTGCGGCGTTGGCGCCGAGCATGCGCCAGAACTCCTCGAGCATGTCCTTCTCGTCACCGTCGAAGCGCGCGAAGCCCGACGGGCCGCCCTCGATCCAACCGCGGTTGCGCCCCTCGACGAACATGCCGCCCTTGCCGTTCGTCAGGTTCTTCATCCCGATCACGATGATGCGCCCGGTCCCGGCCGAGAGCCCCAGCCGGCGCGGCACGGCTTCCTTCTCACCATCGCTCCCGGCGCGGCCGAGCAGGTACTCCCGCGTCTTCTCGTCGAGCGTGCTCCAGGGGACGCCGATCGTCTCGATGTCGACGACGTAGGTGTCCCCGCGCGCCATCAGACGGCTCGCGCGGCGCTGCCGACGGTCGTCTCCCGCGGGAAGCGGTCCGTGAGTTCGCCCACGGCGGCGCGGACGCGCGCGGCGGTGGCTTCATCCTCGGGCGCCTCGAGCACGTCGGCGATCAGGTCGGCCACACGCGTCAACTCGTCCGGGCCGAACCCGCGCGTGCACAGGGCGGGCGTGCCGAGTCGCACGCCGGAGGCCTCCATCGGCGGCCGCGGATCGAACGGCACCAGGTTCTTGTTGACGGTGATCCGCGCCCGGCCGAGGGCCTCCTCGGCCTGCTTGCCGGAGACACCCTTGGAGCTGACGTCCACCAGCACGAGGTGATTGTCCGTGCCGCCGGACACCGGTCGCAGACCGCGCGCGGTCAACTGCGCTGCGAGCGCCGCGGCCGAGGCGACGACGCGCTCCTGGTACTCGCGGAAGCCCGGCTGCGCGGCCTCGTGCAGCGCGACCGCCTTGCCAGCGATCACGTGCATCAACGGCCCGCCCTGGTTGCCGGGGAACACGCGGCTGTTGACGGCCTTGCCCAGATCCTTGCGCGCCAGGATCATCCCGCCGCGAGGCCCGCGCAGACTCTTGTGCGTGGTCAGCGTCACCACGTCGGCGTGGGGCACGGGCGACGGGTGCACGCCGGCGGCCACGAGCCCGGCGATGTGGGCCATGTCCACCATCAGCGAGGCACCGACGTCCTTCGCGATCGCCGCGAAACGCGCGAAGTCGAGCTGCCGCGAGTAGGCGCTGGCTCCGGCCAGGATCATCTTGGGCCGGTGCTCCTTCGCCAGCGCCTCGACCACGTCCATGTCGATGCGCTCGGTCTCCCGGTCCACGCCGTAGGGCACCGGCTTGTAGAACTTGCCGGAGAAGGTCAGCGGGTGTCCGTGGGTCAGGTGGCCGCCGTGGGCCAGGTCCATGGCGAGATACGTGTCGCCCGGCTCCAACAGAGCCATGAACACCGCGACGTTCGCCTGGGTGCCCGAGTGGGGCTGCACGTTGGCGCGCTCGGCGCCGAACAACGCCTTGGCCCGGTTGCGGGCCAGCTCTTCGACCGTGTCCACGTGCTCACAGCCGCCGTAGTAGCGCCGGCCGGGATAGCCCTCGGCGTACTTGTTGGTCAGCACCGAGCCGACCGCCTCGCAGACCGCGGCCGACGTGTAATTCTCGGACGCGATGAGCTCGAGATCGTCGTGTTGTCTGTGGGTCTCGGCCTCGATGGCCGCCATGACGTCCGGGTCGGTGTCTCCCAGCGCGGTCATGCTCGCTTCTCCGTGGCGAGTCGCCCCCGCCGGTGTCTCTGCTGTTTGAAGTCGGTCGCTGCTGTGTCGGTCACGCGCACCAGCCGCGCCGACCATACGTTCCACCCGGACGCGGCACGCGCGTGCTCCTAGGCCGGCCGGGAGTCCGGGGGCGCAGGCGCTGCGCACGCATCGCACTGGCACATCTGCGCCAGGCGTTCGAACGTGTAGATGCCCGTACTGTGCCCGTCCGACCACTCGATGGAAAGTGCGTAGAGGCCCACGGGCTCGATCTTCCGGGGGCGCACGTCTGCCGCGACGTCCTCGGAGCGCAGCTGTCGCTCCCCGGTCCACTCGTCCACGCACTGGGCGCAGGGGCAGGCGAGCCGCAGGTCGCGCACCCCCAGCCGGCCCTCGTGGCCGTTGCTCCAATGGACCAGCAGCACGTCGGGGCCGTCCTGGCCGAGGCCCTGGGGCGTCACGCCGTCGGCGATCTCCATCAGTTCCAGCCCTCGTCGAAGGGGTGCGTCACGATTGCCAGGTCATGCTCAGCGAATCGCCGGCGGGTTGGTTCTGCATCCCGCGGATCGCCAGTTGGCGCGCCACTTCGCGGGCCAGCTTGCGGAAGGCCTGGGCCGCCGGGCTGTCGGGGTCGCGCCCCACGATCGGCTGGCCTGCGTCACCGCTGGTGGTGACCCCGCCCTCGAGCGGAACCTCACCGAGCAGCGGCACGCCCAGTTCCTCGGCCGCGCGCCGGCCGCCACCGCGCGTGAAGATGTCGTGTTCCTTGTCGCACCCGTCGCACACGAAGTAGGCCATGTTCTCGACGATGCCGAGCACCGGCACCTTGACCTGCTCGAACATCTTGAGGCCCTTGCGCGCGTCGATCAGCGCCACCTGTTGCGGCGTCGTGACGATCACGGCGCCGGCCAGCGGGGCCAGCTGGGTGAGCGTCAGTTGCGCGTCCCCCGTCCCGGGCGGCATGTCGACGATGACGTAGTCGAGCTCGCCCCATTCGACCTGGCGCAGGAACTGCGACAGCGCCCCGTGCACCATCGGACCGCGCCAGACCATGGGCTGGTCGGGGTCCACCAGGAAACCGATCGACATGAGCTTGATGCCCTGCGCGAAGACCGGGTGGATGCGATCCTCGCCGGCCGGCATGGGCTTGGCGTGGGTCCCGAACATGGTCGGCATGGACGGGCCGTAGATGTCCGCGTCGAGCAAGCCCACGCTGGCTCCCTCTGCGACCAGGGCCAGCGCCAGGTTGGCTGCGGTGGTGGACTTGCCCACACCACCCTTGCCGCTCGCCACCGCGATCACGTTCTTCACGCCCGGCATGATCTCGCCCGCCGGGCGCGGGCGCCGCACCTCGGCCGAGAGCGTCACGTCCACGCGGCTCACGCCCTCGAGCGCCCCCACCACCTCTTCGCAGCGCGCCTTCAACTCGTCCTTCACGGGGCACGCCGGTGTGGTCAGCTCGAGGTCGAAGCTCACCGTGCTGCCGTCCAGGGCCAGTCGTTTCACGAAGCCCAGGGACACGATGTCACGGTGGAGGTCGGGGTCCTCGACGACGGAGAGCGCTTGCAGGACCTGCTGCTCGGTGGGCACGGAGTGGGGTCTCCAGCCGCTGGCGCGGCACGGGGAAGGGTGGCGGCGAGTTGCGTCCGTTCGACGGCCCGCCCCCGCCGGCGCGCCGGGGCGGCGCGCCGAGCGTCTTGCATAGGCAACCGGCGGTCGCGGCGCAAGCGCACGCGACCGCCGGTCTCACGAGACGGCGCCATCCGAAGACGGCGAGTCAGCGCGGGGAACTAGTAGCGGTAGGCCTCGGGCTTGTAGGGACCGTTCGGGTCGAGGCCGAGGTACTCCGCCTGGACCGGCGTGAGCGTGGTCAGCTTGGCGCCGAGCATCCCGAGGTGCAGGCGCGCCACCTCTTCGTCGAGCTCCTTGGGCAGCGTGTACACGCCGACCTCGTAGTTCGCGTAGTTGTTGAACAACTCGATCTGGGCCAGGACCTGGTTGCTGAACGAGTTGCTCATCACGAACGACGGGTGACCCGTGGCGCAGCCCAGGTTCACCAGGCGCCCCTCGGCCAGCAGCAGGATGCTGTGACCGTCCTCGAAGGTGAAGCGGTCGACCTGCGGCTTGATGTTCATGTGCTTGATGCCGGGATAGGCCTTCAAGCCGGCCACATCGATCTCGATGTCGAAGTGGCCGATGTTGCACACGATCGCTTCGTCGCGCATGCCTGCCATGTGGGCCGCCGTGATGATGTCGCGGCAACCGGTCGTGGTCACGAAGATGTGGGCTTCCGGCAGCGCCTCTTCGAGGGTGGTGACCTGGTAGCCTTCCATCGCCGCCTGCAGTGCGCAGATCGGGTCGATCTCGGTCACGAGCACGCGAGCGCCGAAGCCGCGCATCGCGCGGGCGCAGCCCTTGCCCACATCACCGTAGCCGGCCACGACGACGGTCTTGCCGGCGACCATCACGTCCGTGGCGCGCTTGATGCCGTCAGCCAGCGACTCGCGGCAACCGTAGAGGTTGTCGAACTTGCTCTTCGTCACGGAGTCGTTGACGTTCATGGCGGGCAGCTTGAGCGTGCCCTCCTGCAGCATCTTCCACAGCGCGTGCACGCCCGTGGTGGTCTCTTCCGACACGCCGCGCACTTCCTTCATGAACTCGGCGTACTCGGGCTTGTGCATCATGACGGTCAGGTCGCCGCCGTCGTCGAGCAGCATGTTCGGGCCCTTGCCGTCCGGCCAGGTGATCGTCTGTTCGACGCACCAGTCGTACTCCTCGAGCGTCTCACCCTTCCAGGCGAAGGTGGGGATGCTGGCGGCAGCCATGGCGGCGGCGGCGTGATCCTGGGTCGAGAAGATGTTGCACGACGACCAGCGCACCTCGGCGCCCAGGTCGATCAGCGTCTCCATCAGCACGGCGGTCTGGATGGTCATGTGCAGGCAGCCGGCGATGCGGGCGCCGGCGAGGGGCTTGGCGGCCGCGTGCTTGCGGCGGATGGACATCAGGCCCGGCATCTCCTTCTCCGCCAGCATGATCTCCTTACGGCCCCAATCGGCCAGGGACATGTCGGCGACCTTGCAGTCGGTGAAGGCGGGGGCGTTGGTCACGGTCGTGGACATGAACGTCTCCTTGAAAAGCGTTTGTCGCCGGGTGTCCCGGGCGAGCGTTTCGTTGTGGGTTGCGGCCGTCGGCGGACGGCCATGATTCAGGGAAGTCGGGCGGGCGGCACGGGTTGGCGCCCGGGGGTCAGGCGGAGACCTCGGGGCGTCGGGCGCAGACGAGGAACAGCGGCAGCTTGATCTTGCGTCCCGCCGGGTTCTCCACGAGGTAGCTGTCGGACAGCAGTTGCCGCTGCAGGTCGACGAGACCCGCGGCGCGACAGTCGGCTTCGAGTTCGCTCGGCTCCAGGCCGAGGCGCGCGTCGGCCATGGCCTGACGCATCCACATCTCGTGGTGCGGCAGCAGGTCGAGGCACACGATCCGGCCGCCGGGCCGGACGACGCGCACCATCTCGGCCAATCCCTTGCGGACGTCCTCGAGGTGGTGCAGCACCATGTGGGCCATGGCCGCATCGACTTCGCCGTCGGCCAGGGGCAGGGCTTCCATGGTGCCGGGGCGGTACTCCACCTGCGCGTCGGCGCCGGCGAGGTTCTCGCGGGCCTTGTCGAGCATGGCAGCCGAGCTGTCCACGCAGATCACGCGGCTGACGCGGTCGGCGATGGCGCGGGCCAGGTACCCGGTGCCGCAGCCGACGTCGGCGACGACGAGTTCACGCGGCACGAGGCAGTTGAGCGCTTCGAGTCGGCCTGTGCCTTCGCTGAAGTCGCTGCCGATCAGGTCCCAGTCGCCGGCGATGCGGTCGAAGAACGAGCGGCTGTCGGCCGAGCGCTCGGACAGCACGCCGGCCAGTCGTCGGCGGTCGACCTCGACGTGCTCCAACTCGTCGAGCGCAGGGAGCAGGGACGGCCACAGTCGCTCCAGCAGTCCCCCGGGGATGTCGAGTCGGCAGAAGGTGTAGCTGCCCTCGTGGCGCTCCGAGATGACGCCGGCCTCACGCAGCACCTTGAGGTGGTTGCTGATGCGGCTCTGACCCATCGCCAGGCAACGGGCGATCTCGCCCACGGCCAGCTCGGACTGGCCCAGCAGGGACAGGA
>JAJDEQ010000067.1 GCA_029259695.1 Planctomycetota bacterium | reverse complement strand
CATCCGCGATCGTGTTCGTGATCGGCGTCGCCCCGGCGGGCGCGCAGATCATCACCGAGATCATCGACTTCGAAGGAGATGGCACCCATTCGTTCTTCGTGGGCGCGGACATCGCCGTCGCTCCGGCGGGCAACGTGTATGTCTCCGGAATCGCCTCGGACAACGCCTTCGAGATCACACCCGCCGGGACCGTCACGCAGATCATCGACTCCACCGGCGACATGACGAACCCCCTGTCGCTCCCCTGGGGAGTCGCACTCGACGGATCCGGGGACGTCTACGTCGCCGGGACGGGCAGCGCCAACGTCTTCCGGATCTCCGGCGGCTCGATCACCCAGATCATCGACGGGAACGGCGACATGACCCACCCGCTCTCCGCACCGTCCTGTGTGGTCACGGATGGCTCTGGCAACGTGTTCGTGGCGGGCAGCGGCAGCGACAACGTGTTCAAGCTCTCCGGCGGCACGATCACCCAGATCATCGACTCGGATGGGGACAACCTCGGCAACCCCCTGTCGGGCCCCGCTTGCCTGGCCGTGGACGCCGCGGGCAACGTCTACGTGACGGCGCAATCCAGCCACAATGCCTTCCGCATCACACCGGCAGGCCTGATCACCGAGATCATCGATGCCAACGGGGACTTCACCAGTCCGCTCGCCAAGCCCAACGCCATCGCCGTCGACGGAAGCGGCAACGTCTTCGTCGCCGGGAGTGAGACCCACAACGTCTTCCGCATTCCGCCTGCAGGGCCGATCACCGAGATCATCGACTCGACCGGTGACAAACAGGGCCATGGACTGGCCGAACCGTTCGATCTCGCGGTCGATGGCGAGGGCAACGTCTACGTCACCGGCACGGAGAGCGAGAACGCCTTCCGGATCACACCCGACGGCCTGATCTCCGAGATCATCGACAGCACCGGGGACGGCAACGGGAAGACGCTGAGCCGCGCGTTCGCCGTCGCCGTCGGCGACCCGGGCATCGTCTACGTGTCCGGGGAACTCAACGTGTTCGAGATCGAGATCGTGTGCGCCGACCTCAACGCGCCGCCGTGGGCGAACCTCGGCCATGCGCTGGCCGGCACGCACGGCGAGCCCTGCCTGATCGGGTCGGGGCCGCTGCAGGCGGACACCGAGCTGACGCTCACGCTGAGCAACGCCGTGCCCGCCAGCACGACCTGGCTCGCCGGCGGCTTCGCCCAGGCCAACGTGCCCTTCAAGGGCGGCATCCTGGTTCCGGACCCCGGCCCGCCGGGCCTGTTGATCCCCGGCCTGCCCACGCTCGACGGCACGTTGATCATCAGCGAGACCTGGCCACCCGGCGTGCCGCCCGGCTTCGTGCTCTACCTCCAGCACTGGATCGTGGACCCGGGCGGCCCGGTCGGCTTCGCAGCGAGCAACGCGATCAGCGGCACGACCTGAGCGCCGGCTCCGCCCCGACGGGAGAGGCGCGGGAGACGAGTCGGCGCATGGCCGCTGGCTCGCCCCTCACGCCACTCGTCGGGGCGTGCACACAGGGGGCCCCGCCGCCCAGCGCGTCAGCGCACGACACGCAGCGCGGTGCGTTCCGGCTCGTCCCAGTCCGACACGGCGAAGCGTGTCCAGCCCGCGGGGGGCGGCTCACCGGCGCCGCCGACCAACCGAAAGCTCTGATCCGTGCGGGTGGCAATCACCCGCTCGCCGTCGAAGCGCGCCTCGAACTGCACCTGGATCGCGCCCACGCCCACGTTGTTGCGGCGCACGCCATCGGCGAGATCGGCGAAGTCGAGCGTCATCTCACGTTGGACGCGTGCCCGGGCGAACTGCTGGTCGAGATCGATCTGTGGAGTGGAACCGAACCGGCTCCGGAAGAGCTTCTCGAGACCGAGAAGCTCCTCGTTTCAGGTTCAGCCCAGCAAGTTGACTTGCAGGAACGCGAAGTCACCCGGCAACGGGTCGACGGCCACGCCGGGCGCGGCACAAGCCGCGAGCAGCATCACGCAAATGGGCAGCAGGAAACGCATGGCACTCCGATCGAAGAGGCGTCGGGATCGAGGGGCATCGGGTCGTGGTCGGGCGGCGCGGGGCGCCGTCATCGGGCGGGGACTCGTGAAGGGTCGTCGAACGCGCCGGAACGCAGGTCAGAAGCGTACACCGACATTGAACGAAACGGTCGTGCCGGCGCCGAGGTCGGTGCCGTGCACGTTCTGGCTGAGCGGCGTCTCCACCTCGAGCTGGAGGTCGAGACTCGGGCGGGGCCGGAAGGCGACGTTGAAGGCCAGCGTGGTCAGGTCGCCCCCCGAGGCGTCGCGGCTCGTGTCGTTGGCCAGCGGCGGTCCGGCCACGAAACCGTCGGCGTAGTGCACGCGACTCGAGCGGCGGTAGCGCAACGCCAGGTCGGCGCGCATGAACGGCCCGGGATAGGGCTCCAGCCAGAAGCGATTGCCCACCGAGAGCTCACTGAAGAACTCGTTGGACGTCTCGAACTCACCGCCGGAGCCGCCCTGCATGTAGAGCGCCACCGCGTTGAAGCGCCAGCGCTCCGGCTCGTAGGTCGCCGCCACGCCCAGCATCGGGTTCCAGGTGCCCTTGCCCGGCTGCAGGTCGGCCGGCAGCATCAGGCCGTCGTCGGTGGCATCATCCTCGCCGGTCGGCACCTCCAGGCCCGAGATGAGTGACACGTTGAGCGCCTTGCCCGGCGCCTCCCAGCGGTAGAAGCGCCACTTGGCCAGCAGCACGAGGTCGCCCATGCCCTCCACCGAGAGGCGCTGCGCCGGCGCGCCCTGCGGGTGGATGCGCAGGCTGCGGTTGACGTACGGCACGACCATGCTCAGTTGCAGGTCGTGGCGCAGGCCGTAGTGCGCGGCCACGGCCATGTCCCGGTAGCTCGCCCGCTGCCGCAACGGATCCTCGACCTGATCGCCGCCCGAGCGCAACTCGCTGCGCGTCTCGGTCTCGCGCGACACGGTCACCAGCCAGCCGCCCTCGTAGAGCGTCTCGCCGTCGAGCACGTCGAGCGTGGCGTCCTGCGCCTGAGGCGTGGCGCTGAGCAGCAGGACGGCGACGATGCAGGCGGCTCGGAACACCACGCGTTTGTATCATCCGGCGCCCCGCCAGGCCTCCGCGGTGGCGCAACGAAGAGCATCGGGATGACCTGTCTTCGACCAGCAGCCCGCGGCTCTTGATCCCCTGAGGACCGCGCAGGCCCACGAGCACGGGGGGGGCGGCCGGCGTTCGAGGGAGAATCGGGCCTTTCTCCGGGGAACCTGGCCGCGTTTCGCGCCTCACTCTGCGTGACGTTCCCTGCCGCCCCCCTCTCGCCCCCGCAGCCCCCATCCGCCCGGCCTGGCCGCCGGGGTCTCCGAGGGCGCGGGCCTGTCGCCGCCTGCATCCTGCTCGGCCTCGCCGCCGGTTGCGCGGCGGCCCCCGCCAACCCCGACCCCTGGGGCAACGGCAACTGGCGCACGGTGCGCGATCGGGCCGACGCCCGGGCGGCCGGCCTGCGGGAGTCCCTGCGGCACATGGAGCGGGGACAGCGGGAGCTGGCCGACGGCAGGGTCGACGCCGCCGAGGACGACTTCCGCATGGCGATCGACGCCAGCGAGCACAACGCCGCCGCCTGCGACGCCCTGGCCGAGTTGCTGAGCCAACAGCGACGCTACGAGGAGGCCATGACCTGGCACCGGCGCGCCGTCAGTCTGCAGCCGGAGGACGGCGCCTACCTGAACCGGCAGGGCATCACCGAGGTGCTCATGGGCCAGCCCTCCGCGGCCGTCGCCAGCTTCGACAGCGTGCTCGCGCGCTCGTCCCACAGCTCGGCGGTGCACATGAACAAGGCCTGGGCGCTGTTCGACCTGGACGACACCGCGGGCGCCCTGGCGTCGGCCCGGGAGTCGGTCCGCGTCGAGCCGCTCGACGCCGAGCACCACAACGACCTGGGCTTCCTGCTCTACTCGGTCGAACGCTACGACGAGGCCGCCGGTCCCCTGCGCCGCGCCACGGAGCTCGCCCCCGAACTGGCGGCGGCCCACCACAACCTGGGCCGGGTCTTCACGCGCACCGGTCAGGGAGAGCTGGCCCGCGCCGCCTACGGCCGCGCCGTGGAGCTGGAGGCCGACAACGCGACCTACCGCCGCTCGCTCGGCCTGGAGGAGGCCCGCGCAGGCCGCAACTCCGCCGCGCGGCGCGAGCTCGGCAAGGCGCTGGAGCTGTCACCGTACAACGCCGGCCTGATCGCGGAGCTGGCGGCCCTGGGCGCGGCACGCCCGGAAGACGCCGTCGACGTGCGCGATCCGTCGATCAGCAGCGAACCGCTGGACCTGGGTGAACTGTGGGACGAGGGCGGTCCCTCACGGGCCGAGTCGGTGCCCGACCTGATCGACATGCTCGACGACGCCGACTGGAAGGTGCGTCACCGCGCGAAGGTGGCGCTCATCGCCCGCGGAAGCGAGGCGCTGCCGCACCTCCGGGCAGCGGCCGACGCGAGCGCCAGCAGCGTGGCCGACATGGCGGCCCAGATCGCGCGCACGATCGAGGCGGCCGAGGCTTCCGAAGGCGAGGGCTGGAACCTGTGAACACGCTCGACGACACCGACCGCCCGCTGCGCCTGCTCGTGCTGCTGATCGCGATCACGCTCGCGGCCCCGAGCACCCGCGCGCAGGACGACGAAGACGCCCCCACTCGCAACGACGAGTTGGAAGTCCTGGACCGCATCGACGTGGCCCGACTCGGCGCCGCCTCCGCCGAGTACGTGTCGCGCTCCGTGATCCGCGTCGAGTTCGGACACGGCGCCGCGCGCCAGGCGATCCTGTTCTACCTGGACGCGGATGGGCGCGTGGCGCGCCAACTCGACCTGGATGACGTGCTGGTCTATCCCGCGCGCCTGAACGAAGGCTTCGCCACCATCTCCGAAGGCCCCGACAGCTCCGAGTTCGTGCTCTACGACGGCGCGGGCGAAGAGCTGCGGCGCTACAGCGTGCCCTCCGGCCGGCTCGCGTACCTGAACGAGGGCGGCCTGATGGAGAGCGATCCGGGTCAGCACCACGCGGGGCCCGAGCGTCCCTTCGACCTGCTCTTCCGACCCGCCGAGGGTGGCGCCGACGTCGCCGTGAAGGAACCCGACTTCGACCTGGTCGACGTGTTCGAAGCGGGCGTGGAGCGCTGGGGCGTCGTCGCCCGACAGCACGCCACGGGGCTCTACCAGGCGCGTCTCTACGATCCTGGTGGAGCCGAGCTGTGGCGCACCGACTTCCCGGAGCTCGAAGGCCCGCCGACCGTCGCCACGCTGCCGGGCAGCGACGCGGCGCTCGCCTCGATCTCGGCCGAACTGGGCAGCTTCGAAGTGGTGCCGATCGACGCGGCGGGCGAACTGGGCAGCTCGATCGGCGTCGCCCCGTTCTACGCCTTCAAGCCCACCGACGACCCGGCGCGCGTCTTCCTGCTGTCCCACGACGCCCTCCAGGTGCTCGACCTCGAGATGCAGATCGTGGTGGCGAACTTCACCTCGCTGCCCCGTCGCGCCGCCGGTGAGTCACTGCTGATCCCGCCGGGCACGTCGCTGCTGGCCATGGTCACCGAGGAGAACGACGGCGCCGTGGCGCTGCGCGTGTTCGACCTCGAGGATCCCTCCCAGCCCGTGCGCCTGGTCCCGCTCAAGCTGGATGACGACGAGCGCATGCGCTCGGTGGTCGGGCACCGCTTCGAGCCCGACGGCAACCTGGTGCTCGTGTTCCCCGACGGCCCTCTGTCGGTGCCGGCAGAGGTGTTCGAGCCGGGGTCGTGAAGACCGCCGTGCCCGCCCGCTGCCGGAGGCGCCCCGCGCGGCCCCTGGCGTGGCTCGTCGCGCTGGCGTTCGTGGTCGCCGGCGCCGGGTCCGCGACGGCGCAGATCCAACCGGTCAGGGCCCTCGCGGCGGTCTGGGATCTCGGGCCGGCCATGCCGCGCGTCAAGCTGACGTGGATCAACCAGGAGCAGCTCGACACCGCGTTGATCGTGCAACGGCGCGTGGACGGCGGCCCGTGGACACCGCTGGTCCTCCCGCAATTCGCCGAGCAGCCCATCCGCTCGGCCAACGAAGGCTTCTTCGACAACGGCGTGGCCTACGACCACACCTATCAGTACCGCGTGCGCGCGCACTTCCCCGCCGGCGACGAGTACTCCCGCGCCGCGAACGTGACCTTCGTCGCCCGCGTCCCGCCGGTGCAGGGCCTCACGATCACGCGCAACTTCGACGGCGCCGCGCCCCGGCTGCGCATCGCCTGGACCAACCCGCTGCGCTTCAACACGAGCATCGTCGTGGAGCGCATGCAGGACCTCGGCGGCTGGGTCGCCGTGGCAAACCCGCAGCTCGCCAGCAAGGCCGACCGCGGTGCCAGCGAGTTCATCCTCGACAGCGGCATCGCCTACGACCACAACTACTGGTACCGGGTGCGGGTCGTGGACACGGCGAGCGGCGCGCGCTCCCGGGCCGCCATGAAGTCGTTCTCCACCGCGTACCCGCCGCGCCCGGACCGGGTCACGGCATGGGTGCGCTACGGCGCCGGGCCACGCCTGGCCGTGGTGTGGCGCAACGGCATGACCAACGGCATCGGGTACCAGCTCGAGCGTCGGCGGGACGCGGGCCCCTGGACCGCGGTGGCGTCGCCGTTGTTCAACGTCGGCAACCGGGCCACGCCCAACGAGACGTTCTGGGATCCCACGCCGCCCGTACCAGGGGCGCGCTACAGCTACCGCATGAAGTCAGTGCTGGCCGATGGACGTGACTCGGCCTGGACCACACCGGTCACCACGCACTTCGCAGTCACCTGGCCCACACCGGGGTCGCACGAGATCCTGCACACGTGGCAGGACATCCTGGCCTCGGCAGCGCCCGCCCACACGCCGTCGGTCAGCAACGTGCCCATGGGCTTCCACAACGGGGTGGACTTCGAGCGCCTCAGCGCGCGCGAAGTCGTGGTCGCCACCCGCTCGGGCACGCTCAGGCACATCGGCGCCAGCGCGGGCCCGCACGGCAATCCGAACCACAACGTCGGCATCTCCATCACCGTGCTCAACGCGGGCGGCAACCAGACCGACACCTTCAACCACCTCATGCCCATGGGCCACTACAGCCCCACCTCCGACGGCAAGGCGGCGGTCAACGAGTTCCACCGCCGCCTGGGCCCCAACGGGACCGTGATCCAGGCCGGGCAGGTGCTGGGCTACATCGGCACCGACCACTTCCAGGTGGACTTCGTCGATCACACGCACTTCCTGGTGCGCACGGCGGCCCCCACCTCGTTCCATCCGCTGCTGCTGTTCCCGGCCCCCGGTGATCGCGACCCGGGCAACACGGCGCCGGCGCTCAAGCAGGACTTCTCGCTGCCGGCGGCCAACCGCGTGCCGGCCGTGACCTGGCGGCGACAGAGCACGCCCGGCATCGCCTCGACGAAGCTCCATTACGACATGGGCGCTGCCAACGAGAACCCGGTCAACGGGGACATCGACCTGTTCGTGCGGGTCGAGGACAACCAGGGCAGCTTCCCCGGGATCCAGCCCATGGCCCTGTCGTGGTGGATCGCCGGCCCGCGTCCCGCCGCCGCAGGTGGCGTCGACAACGACGACGTGCGCTCGGCTGCGACGCCCTACAAGCTGATGGACTTCCGCAACGAGCACTACGGGCGTCCGATCAGCCCGGCCAACACCGCGCCCGTGCTCAACTGGCGCACGCTGGTGGACTCGTCCCGGAACCTCGGGCCCACGATCCAGAAGGGTGCGGTGCTGGTCCAGACCTACCCCTGGCCCAACTACAAGCACTTCGCCCTGACCAACACCAAGGGCGGCGACGGGACCTCGGGCAACGTCGACGTGACCCAGTTCTGGAACACCGACGCGCGCTTCGACGGCCGCAGCCACACCGCCGCCAACGCCAACTTCTTCGACATGGCGGGCATGGCGGCCGCAGCGCATCAGGCCCGCTTCCCCGACGGCCTGTACGACCTGAACGTGTTCGCCGAGGACCTGGTCAACAGCGCCTGGTTCACGGTGGACGACATCCGCCTGAACAACTTCGCCCCCCAGATCACTTCGGTCGTGCTGCGCGAAGACGCCGACAACGACCCCGACACGCCATCCACCGGCGACTTCAAGGGCTACGAGCACAGCGTGCTCGACTACCACCCCAGCTTCCCCCGCAACGACTACCCGGCCGACACGAGCGCAGCCGACATCGCGCACATCGGCAGCGAAGCCCGGCGCTACCGGCTCGAGGTCGCGTTCTCGGAGTCCATCGATCCGACCACGCTGAAGCTGGCCCTGGAGCGCGGCGTGCCCGCCGCCGGCGCGGCGGCCCCCGCCCCCGACAGTGGACGCATGGAACTCGCGGGGGGCAGCTTCGCCCAGCGCTGGAACCCCAACGACGTGTACCGCGTCGACTTCCAATGGACCGCGGCCGACCTCAATGCGGGCGCGGCGGCGGCAGGTGCTGCGGCGCCGGCCGGCGCCCCCTGGGACGTGGGGACGGAGCGGGAGATCACGCTCGTCGTGGGCGCCGCCGACTACAAGGACGCCGGCGGGATCAGCGACCGGGAGACGCTCGACAAGGACGGCGACGGCATCCCGGACGACAAGGACGACAACCACAAGTTCCGCACGAAGCTGCTGCAAGACCTCGCGCGCGGAGAGATCATCGCCGTGGCCGTCGACCCCATGGCGCTGCCCCCGGGCGACATCCTCGGCATCGGCGTGGACTGGAAGCTGGCCGGCGTCCCCGCCGGCGAGACCGCGAAACTCACCTTCCGCCACGCGATCACCGGCCCGGGCACCAACGACACCTGGGAGACGGTGCTCGACGAGACCGACGGCGAGGACAGCCTGCGCGAGTCCCGGCCGATCGCCCCGGGCGCCACACCCGGTCGCTACACCTACAGCGTGCGACTGGTCGTGGACGAGGCGCTACCCACGCCGGCGATGAGCGCTCCCTTCCTGGTGGGCGACAGCGCACTCACCAATCTCACCGTGCGCGTCGACACCCCCGGCGGTGCCGAGCTGAAGGAAGACGAGCAGGCCACGCTCACCGCGACCTTCACACTGGGCGGCTTCGGCGGTGCGGGCGCAGGCGGCGCGGGTGCGGGCGGTGCGGGCGCAGGCGGTGCGGGCGCAGGCGGTGCGGGCGCAGGCGGCGCGGGCGCAGGCGGCGCGGGCGCAGGCGGTGCGGGCGCAGGCGGTGCGGGCGCAGGCGGCGCGGGTGCAGGCGGTGCGGGTGCGGGCGGCGCGGGTGCAGGCGGCGCGGGTGCGGCGGCCGCGCCCGGCGGGACGGTTCCCGTGACCGTGACCCATCGCGTCACCGGGCCGCACGCCTACGAGGCGACCTTCACCGAGACCGTGGACGCCGTGCCGGGCCCCAACGACCACACCTGGCTGTTCCCCGAGGCCACGCCCATCTGGCGCGGCACCTACCGCTACGAGGCCACCGCGGCCCTGGCCGACGGCACATCGCTCAACGCCGACACGACCTTCGAGTACAAGCCCGACCTGCTGCGCCTCGTCGAACTCACCGTCGATCCC
>JAJDEQ010000066.1 GCA_029259695.1 Planctomycetota bacterium | reverse complement strand
GCTCGACCTCGCGTTCTTCGTGGGCTTCTTCCCGCAGCTCGTGGCCGGCCCGATCGTGCGCGCGCGCGAGTTCCTGCCCCAGCTCGGTTCGGCCCGCAAGTGGGGGCCGGTCGACGTCAAGACGTGCCTGATGGTGTTCCTCATCGGCTTCGTCAAGAAGGCCTGCGTGGCCGACAACCTGGCGCCGTTCGTCGACGAGTACTTCGCCGAGCCCCTGAAGTTCACCGCCCTGAGTGCCTGGACCTCGGTCACCTTCTACGCGGTCCAGATCTACTGCGACTTCTCCGGCTACTCCGACATGGCCATCGCCTGCGCGGGCCTGCTCGGGTACCAGCTCTGCCGCAACTTCAACTTCCCCTACCTGGCGGGGAACATCACCGAGTTCTGGCGTCGCTGGCACATGAGCCTGTCGACGTGGCTGCGTGACTACCTCTACATCCCGTTGGGCGGCAGCCGCGGCGGCAAGCTGTTCACCTACCGCAACCTGATGCTGACCATGCTGCTCGGCGGCCTGTGGCACGGCGCGGCGTGGAACTTCATCATCTGGGGTGGACTGCACGGCTTCGCGCTGGTGGCGCACAAGGAGGTCATGCGGCTCACCAAGGGGCGCCTGGGACCCCGCCCGATGTGGCTCGTGGCCGGCCCGCTGCTGACCTTCTACTGGGTCTGCATCGCCTGGATCTTCTTCCGCGCCGGGTCGATCGATCTGCAGGCGCGGGATGAGATCGCGCAGCTCACCGACAACCGCGCCACGCTCGAGTTGCACCTCTCAGAGGCCGAACTGGCCGAGGACGCGACGGCCGTGGCGTCGATCAGCAACCACATCGCCGAGGACATCGCGCGCATCGCCGAGCTGGGCGATGTGAGCGGCCTGGACACGTCCCTGACCGTGCTGCGCTCGTTCGTGCTGCTCGAGTCGCCGGGCGAACTCGAGCAGGGCGACAACCTGCTGCTGTTGACCCTGGCCCTGGCGCTCGTGCACATCGTGGCCTACCGACGCTGGATGTCCGACTGGTGGTTGCGCATGCCCGACTGGGCCTTCGCCGCCTTCTACGGTGGGACCGTCGCGATCGTGCTCATGTTCGTGCAGGCCGACTACAAGGCGTTCATCTACTTCCAGTTCTGAACGCACGGGGTTGGGGCGCCGGGGCGGGCACGGAACGCAACGGGGTCGGCTCGCGCTCCCAACGGAGGACGAGCCGGACGGCTGCCCGCCCGGCTCGTCGGCTTCCCCAGTTCCCCAGTTCCCCAGTTCCCCAGTGAGCGGGGAGCTCAACCCACCGTGAAGTTGCCGCCGCCGCCGATGATGCGGCCGCCGTCCGCGCGCAGCGTGATCTTGAAGTCGTCGGGGCCGATCTGCTCGACGTCGAAGCTCAGCCCTTCCGGGGCGCCGAGGGGTGACAGCTCGAGGGACTGCACGATGACGAGGGCGATCGAGAAGGCGCACAGCTGGGGCGAGGTGTTGTTCACCTGGATCCAACCGCTGAAGCAATCGTAGTGCGTCACGCTGTTGTCGGCGAAGTCGTCCACGTTGAAGTGCACGTCGAACTTGATCTGGGTGTCGGGCTCCCAGGCGCCGCTGACCATGACGCACAGGGCACCGTCACGGGAGCTGTCGTAGGTCCAGTTGGACGACGACGGAGTCTCCGACAGCGTCTCGAAGGTCGACGCAGACATGTCGCTGTCGGCCGGGTCGTCGACGCCCTGCCAGACCTTGATGGGCTCGATCACGACCGCACCGGGGATGGCCGGGAAGTCGATCGGGTCCACTTGCACGCCTTCGCCGCGGTGGATCATGAGCGGGCCGGCGCCGGCAGTGGCCACGTCGCGCACCTTGGCGGTGATCAGGGTGCCGTCGGGCGAGACGCTGATCACGTCGAAGCCGACGCCGTTCGGACCGCGCAGGCAGATGTCGTTCGGGTCGGTGGGGAAGCCCACACCTTCGATGGTGATGATCTCGCAGGGGTCGGCCTGCTGCGGCGCGAAGTTGCCGACGGTGGCCGGCGGGTTGGCGCGGCGGAAGAGCAGGTCGAGCGCGGGAACGGTGGGCTGACCCTGGGCGAACAGGCTCGCACTGAAGGCGGCAGTCAACATGCTGGTGCAGAGGATCTTCGTGAACATGGTCTCTTCTTCCCTTTTTGGTGAGTGCGATGTGCAGTCGGTTTCGACTGGGCGCGTACTCAATCAAGGGGGGGCGCTGCGGGAACCGACCCATGCTTCACAACGTCGCCACGGTGCTGTGGCGCGCTCGCCGTCACTGTGGCGTTTGCGCTTCCGCAAGCCCGGACTCCTCACCAGGCGCAACCGCAGCAGAAGCTGGTGAGAAGTCCGGGCTAGGGCAGCGCGAGCACCACGACTTCATCACCCGGGCCATCGGCGTCGCCGAAGCGCGCACGCTCGAGGAAGAGCGTGTCGTCGAGCCAGTGGGGGGCGTCGCGCTGTACGCGCTCGACGCCGAGCACGAGGTAGTCGACGGCGTAGCGGCGCATGCGTCCCACGAGCACGTCGTCATCGCAGGGCAGGTTGACCACGAGGACATGTCGCTGCGCGTAGAATCCGTCGCGCCGCCGGCGCACGGCGATGCCGCGATCCGGAGCACCGTGTTCGGCCACCCACTGCAGTGCTTGCAGCCGCGGGCCTCGATCGGCGTCGTAGTCGCGCGCGCCGGCCTGGGCCAGTGTGAACAGGAGCGCGCCGGCGAGCAGCCGACCCGGCCAGCCACTGCGGACGAGCCAGAGCGTGCCCGCTCCCATCCACGGGAACGAGAGCACGATCAGGGGTACGAGGTGACGGTTGCTCACGTGCGCGTGGGCGGCGTGGCGCGCACAGATGGCGAGGTAGGCGACGAGCAACACGGCCCACAGGGCAACCATGCCGCGCCGCCGCCGCAGGGCGGGCACCAGGCCGCAGAGCAGCAGCACCAGGCCGTCCCGCCGCAGGGCGTTGTCGGCGGCCGAGAGGGCGGTCCACCAGTCAGCGGCCGGCGTGGCGAGGGCCGGTCCGAACGCTGCCCGTCGCGGGGGCCTGGCCGCCGAGTGGGGCGCCGGAGTGGCGGCTGGGCGCTCGGCGTCGGCGGGCGAGCGGGGCGCCGGAGTGGCGGCCGGGGGCTCGGCGCCGGCGGGCGAGGTCCTCCCGTCGAGGGCCTCGGGATGGGGCGGGTGCGCGGGAGCCGGTCCCGGCGGGCCGCCCACGTCGCCTCGCTTGATGCGCGGCACGATCGGTGAGTTGAGCGGGCTGTCGTTGTCGAGCGGCGGTTGGTTGCCGACGTCGGTGAGCCCGAAGGCGCGCATCGAAGGCTTCATCGACACGCCCCAGTGACCGGTCAGTTCGTGGATCGCCAGGGCGTAGGGGAGCACGGCCAGCGTGACGGCGCCGCCGAAGAGTGCCAGGCCGCGCCAGCCGGGGCCGCGCGTCTCCGCATGCAGCAGGCCCGCCACGGCCCAGGCCAGCACCACGACGCCCAGGAACAGTCCCTCCGGTCGAGTGAGGAAGGCCGCGCCCGTGAGCAGGCCGGCCGCGACCATGCGTCGGCCGCAGCCGCCGCGGGTGTGTGCCGCGGCCAGTGCCCACGCGCCGAGGGCGAACAGGCCCATGAACAAGCCGTCGCTCTGCACGTCGGCCGCGTAGCGGATCGCGCGCGTGTGCAGCGCCGCCGTGAGCGCGCCGGCGGCGGGCGCCCAGGCCCGGTCGGGGAACACGTGGCGCGTCAGGTGCCAGGCGCCGATCACGGTCAACACGCCGCCCACCAGGCTCACGGCGAAGCCCGCGTCGAGCAGGTTCAACCCCAGCCGCGATGCGCCCGCCACGAGCCAACCGTAGAGCGGATGGTACGGGTGCCCGATCGCGGCCAGCGGCTGCCCGTCCAGGAACTGCTGCGCCTGCCACAGGAAGTCGGGCCCGTCGTTCATGACGAGCACCACGCGGCTCCACGACAGGGCGCGCACCGCCACCGCCAGCAGCACGAGCAGCGGGAGCATCCAGCGCGGCGGTCGTGCCGGGAGGGTCATGCCGCGGAGTCTAGGGCCCGTCCCCGCCGGCGAACAGTCGTCCGGCCGCCGGGCGCCTGTCCAGCGGGCGGGCCGAGCTCAGATCTTGTGGACGATCGTGCGGCCCTTGAGCGCCAGCAGCTTGTCCGCGGCGCCGCGGCCGTACTCCTTGCCCGCCAGGCCCCAGACCTTCTTCTTGATGCGCAGCCAGCGGTTCAGGCGGCCGGCGCGGGCGCGCACCCGGTCGATGGTGGGCTTGTCCATGTGCGTGCCCACCAGACCGGCGGCGTCGACCACCTCGTCCCAGTTGTCGCCCTTCAACTCGCCGCGTTCGACGGCCTGCTCGTAGTAGCGCGTCATGGGGTAGGTGATGTTGACGTTGGGCGACATGGGGATGCCCAGGCGGTGATAGAACATCACCGACTCGAGCGCCGTCTGTTCGGTCTCGCCGGGCAGGCCCAGGATCATGTTGGGGCTGATCTTCAGGCCGATCGATTCGCCGTAGCGGCGGAACTGCAGGAACTCCTCCAGCGTGAGCTTGGAGATCTCGGCCTGCATGGTCTCGCTGCCCGTCTCGAGACCGGTGTAGATCTCGACGCAGCCGGCCTCGTGCATGAGCTTGAGCAGCTCGTTCTTCATGCCGTTGAGGCGCGTCTGGCAACGCCACTCGATCTTCGGTGCCAGGCCTCGCGCGATCAGTCCCTCGCAGACCGCCTGGGTGTGCTTGCGGTCGAGGGTGAAGATCTGGACCTGGAACATGATGCGGCGGACGCCGTATTTCTCGACGACCTCCTGCACTTCGTCCAGGACCTGTTCGGGTTCGCGCTTGCTCTGCCGGTCACCGAACATCTGCTTGTAGCAGTAGCCGCACGGCATGGGGCAGCCGCGCGACGTCTCGAGCATGGCGAAGGGCGTGTCGGGTGCGGCGCCGTCGAAGTACCGGTCCATGGGCAGCAGGTGCCAGGCCGGCGACGGGAAGTCGGCGTACTTGAGCGGGTCGGGCTCGTCGGGGTTGTGCACGAGCGTGCCGTCGTCGCGGCGCCAGCTGACCGAGTTGACGCCGGTGGGGTCTTCGCCCCGGGCGATGGCGCCCAGCACGGCGATCGAGACCGGCTCGGTCTCGCCGCGTAGTGCGAGGTCGACTGCCGGCAGACGCTTGAGCATGTCGGCGGGGACGATGGAGCCGTGCGGGCCTTCGAGCAGGGTCCAGCGCGGTTCGTAACCCGTGGCGGCGAGCGCCGCGAAGAACCCCTCGACGTAGGCCAGGTCGGGGATCGGCAACTCCCAGGCGTCGGTGCGCTCGGAGCTGTAGTAGAGGACGTCGGGCGCGAAGTCGGCCACCTGGCGCGCCGTCTCGGCGTCGTCCATGTCGAGTACGTGGGCGTCGAGGAGTTGGATCTCCCAGCCGCCCTGGTCCTCGAGCCAGCCCGCGACGATCGCCGTGGACAGGGGCTGCCAGCGCCGCGTCTTGCGGAACGCGTACCCGCGTTGGAACACGGGAATCGTCGGGTTCACGATGGAGATACGCATGGATTCGACAGGATACCCCAAGCCTTCGGCCCGCGTGAGGACCCTTCCCCCGCCGAGCCGGGCGCCGCGGCGAGGCTCCCGCGTGCCCGGTGGGGCGCAGGAGCGTGCGCAACGAGGACACGCCGACGGGGGCTCTCGGAACGGCTGATAGACTCAACGTCTCAAACGCGGCCCGCCGATCGCCCGATGATACCGGTGGCGCCGCTCAACGGCCTGCTCACTCCCTGCACGAGCCGGAGACCCGCACGATGAAATCACCCCGCCGTCTGTTGGTGTGCGCCGCCTGGCTCGTCGCCGCGTCCCTTGCCCGCGTGGCCCCCGTCGAGGCCCAGGCCCACGAGCCGTGGGTGGTCGTCGACGGGCGGGTCGTGATCCACTTCCACGAGTCGGTGCTGGCCGACCTGGGTCTCGCCGTCGTCAACGTGGAGCAGACGGCCGAAGTGCTCGAGCCACTGTCGCTCGAGAGCATGGACGGACCGCTGGTCGCCTTCGCCCTGGCGGACACGTCGGACCTGCGCGTGCTGCGCTCGTCCGACGGAGGCTTCGTGCCCTACGGCGTGTTGGGCGGCACGGCCCAGGTGGACGGGCGCTTCACGCTCGCATCGCCGAGGAGCGGCAGCCAGGTCGACTTCGCCGACTTCCGCATCCACCCGCTGCCGGTCGAGAACGACGGCCCCGGCGGGGCGCTCGATCCCGACTACTTCTACATGTCCCCGGGCCGCGACCCGTTCGGCACCGACTTCAACCTCTGCTACGTGAAGATCTTCTCCGGGCCGAAGTCCGGTTACGGGCCCGGCGACCACGACAGCCCCGGCGATCACGACAACCCCGTCGTCACGATCAAGAGCTGGGACATGGCGGTCACGGACACGCTGGCCGCCAAGCTGGGCCGGCCGGAACTGGCGGGCGCCTTCCTTGGCCTCGGCAAGCTCGAGGCGCGCATCGTCCCGTGGACCGGCGCCTGGTCCTACCCCCGGGGCCAGAACCCGTTCACACCGTTCAACGGAGTCGGCGCGCCGTCCGGCGACGGCAGCGGCGGACTCAGCGGCCTGCGTCGCGACGTGAAGCTCGGCGGGCTGAGTTCGATCGTCAACATGGGCCACGTGGGCACCTTCGGCGAGGGGCGCACCGCCCTGTCGATGGCGACGACGTCGTGCAACGTCGGCTCCAGCAACGTCGAGTGGCTCTCGCCCGACCTGGTGTTGAACGAAGACCACCCCGGCATCGCCATGCAGCTCTACCGCGAGTGGAACGGGCGCTTCGAGCACGTGGGCCGCTCGTGGATCAAGCACGGCTTCTTCGCCCTGATGAACAGCCAGTGCACGCCGTGTCAGGGCGGCACGATCTTCGGCACGTTCCTGGGTGTGGGCTGCTCCGACACCTACGGCACCGGGAACAACGCCGATCGCTTCTGGCTCGGACCGCGTGCCGAGTGGGACCCGTGGGCCGGCACATGGGAGTGCGAGGGCAGCTACTTCGACGGCACGCCGTCGGACTGCGTCCGCGACGAGAACGGCTGTTGCCAGGGCGCGGTGAACCACCGCCTCGAGGCGTTCGACAGCGAACTCGGCACGCCGGACGCGAAGTACTACTACGAGGCGATGTACCTCGTGCGCGACGACGACGACCTGTGGAACAACATCGGCTCGCGCGAGTGCACGGTCGAGACCCAGGGCAACTCCTTCGTGTTCGACACGCCCGCCGTCGACAATCCGCTGGTGCAGGGCCCCGCGGTCATGCGCTGGGGCGACATGCAGACCGTGGCGGGCCTGGAGCCCGACGACGGCAACGCCGTGCTCGCGGTGGACGTCACGCCGCTGGGCGGCGGCCAGTGGCGCTACGAGTACGCGCTGATGAACTGGACGCTCGATCGCAAGCTGCGTTCCTTCTCCGTGCCCACCTGCGGCGACGCCAGCGACTTCTTCTTCAAGGACATCGACCTGCTCGCCGGCAACGACTGGCAGGTCACGGTCGAGGGCGGCATGGCGACCTGGGAGTTCACCGATGTGGTGGTCACTCCCGGCCCCTCCAAGCAGGCCGGCGCGCTGATGTACGGCACGCTCTACAACTTCGGCTTCACCAGCAGCGTGCGCCCCGACGTGCGCGACGCCGTGCTCGGCGTCCACGAGGCCGGCCCGGGCGGCGACCTGATCCTGGCGTCGACCCTGGTGCCCGGCGAGTGCCTGAACCTCAGCGCCGACAGCGCCGCGCCGGAGCCCGACGGGACGGTCACCCTGGAACTGCGCCGTGGCAGCGACCACGCGGTGCTGGCCCTGATCGAGGCCGGAGGCGTGCCCGTGGTGGGCCAGCCGCTGTTCCCGGACCCGCCCCCGGCCTTCGTGGACGGCGCGGTCGATGTGACGCTCTTCGTCCCGGCCTTCGCCACCGGCCTCGACTTCGTGCTCGTGGCCGGCGACGTGAGCGTCGCGCCCTTGACCACACTCGAGCTCTCGAACACCCTCCGGCTCGTCGTCCAGTAGCGGGGAGGTGCGCTCCGGCGCCCCTGCACGGGCAGCGTGGGGATCGGTGCCGCCGCCGTGGCCGCTGACCGCCGTGGCCGGGGACCGCCCTGCCTGGGGCCCGGCGCGGAGGTTCCAGAACGGGCCCACAGGCGGGGGCGTGCGCGGGTCGAGGAAGGGGGGCGTGGCCGCGTCAGGCCGCTGCCGGCACACGGTCGTGGACTCGGGGGCGACCCGGGGACATTGGTGGAACGTCGGTCGACGATGCCCAATTCAGCCCTTAGACTGGCCGGCTCCCCAGGGCTGGTCCGCCCACTTGTTCTCCCCGCGGTCGCGTTGACCTCGCGCTTGGACCGGCCTCACTCCCTCGCAGGAAACACCCGATGAAACGATTTCGCAGTTTGGTGGTGCTGTGCGCGTTGGCCGCGATGCCTCTGAGCGCCTGGGCCCAGGAGCACCAGCCGTTCGTCGTGAACCAGGGTCGTGTCCTGATCCACTTCCACGAGAGCATGCTCTCCGACCTCGGTCTGGAACTCGTCGAGGTCCAGCAGACCGGTTGGGCCGGCAGCGCCGAGGAAGAGGTCACCGAGCTTCCGCTGGCGAGCTTCGTGCTCGACGACTCCTCCGACCTGCGCGTGCTGCTGAACCGCGAGGGCAACTTCGTTCCCTACGGCGTGATCGGCGGCGAGGCCAAGGTCCAGGGCGGCTTCTTCCTGAGCTCGCCCTCCACCGGGAAGATGGTCGACTACCACAACTTCCGCATCCAGCCCCTGCCCGTCGTCAACGACGGCCCCGGCGGCAACCCCGACCCCGACTACTTCTTCATGACGTCCGAGAACGACACCTTCGGGCGCGACTTCAACCTCTGCTACGTGAAGGTCTTCACCAACGGCAACGACTACCAGGGCCCCGACCACGACGGCACCAAGCTGCACGTGAAGGCCTGGGACCTCGTCGCCACCGAGACGCTGGCGCGCAAGCTCGATCGTCCGGATCTGGTGGGCAAGTTCCTCGGCATGGGCAAGCTCGAAGCGGACCTGCTGCCCTACGACGGTGACTGGGCCTACCCGCGCGGCCAGAACCCCTCGACGCCGTTCAGCGGCGCAGGCGGCCATCAGGACGGCACCTTCACCGGCTTCGATCTCGACGTGAAGCTGGGCATCCTGGCCTCCATGACCAACGTGGGTCACACCGGTCCCTTCGGGTCGGGCCGCACCGGCATGTCCATGGCCACGACCTCCTGCAACGTCGGCACCGTGAACGTCACCTGGCTCGCCGCCATGCAGGAGAACCATCCCGGCATCGCCATGCAGCTCTACCGCGACTCGGGCGACCGTTTCGAACAGGTCGGCGTGTCCTGGATCAAGCACGGCTTCTTCGCCCTGTCGAGCAGCCAGTGCACGTTCTGCCAGAACCCGAGCCCGGGCAACTTCCTCGGCGTCGGCTGCTCCGACACCTACGGCAGCGGCAACAACAGTGACCGCTTCTGGCTCGGCCCGCGCGACGAGTGGAACGCCTTCAAGTCCAACTGGACCTGCAGCGGCAGCTACTTCGACGGCACGCCCGTGAACTGCGTGCGCGACGAGAACGGCAGCGGCCTGAACGGCGTCGAGCACCGTCTCGAGGCGTTCGACGACGAGTTGGCCACCCCCGGTTCCACGTACCACTACGAGGCCATGTACCTCGTGCGTGGCGACGAGAACGTGATCAACAACATCGGCTCGCGCATCACGACCGTGACCCAGGGCATCTCCAGCTACAACTTCAGCACCCCGGGCGCCGGCAACCCGCTGCTCGAGGGCCCGGCCGTGACGCGTTGGGGCGATGTCAGCACCACGACCTCGCTCGAGCCGGACGACGGCTCGGTCGTGCTCTCGGTCAAGACCGAGGACCTCGGCGGAGGCCAGTGGCGCTACGAGTACGCGCTGTTCAACTGGACGCTCGACCGGAAGCTGCGTTCGTTCTCGGTGCCCACCTGCGGTGGCGCCACGGACTTCTTCTTCCGCGACATCGACCGCGAAGGCGTCAACGACTGGAACGTCACCGTGTCCGGCGGGAACATCACCTGGGAGTTCCCGGACTCGGCGCCGATTCCGGGCCTGTCCAAGCAGGCCGGTCCGATCGAGTTCGGCACGCTCTACAACTTCGGGTTCACCGCGCCGGTGGCTCCCGACACGCGTGACGCCGTGCTCGGTGTGCACGAGGCCGGCCTGGGCGGCGACCTGATGCTGGCCGAGACGCTCGCTCCGGCGGGCTGCGTCAACCTCAGCGCCGACACGGCCGCTCCGGTGCCGGGTACCACGATGACCTTCGAGCTGCGCAGCGGCACCCAGTCCGCGCTGCTGGCGGTCATCGAAGCTGGTGGGATCCCGGTCAGCCCGGCGATCATCTTCCCCTCCCCGGCGGTTCCGTTCGTCGGTGGTGCGGTGGATGTGAGCGTGTTCGTGCCTGGTTTCGCGACGGGGCTCGACTTCCTCGTCGTGGGCGCCGACGTCAACACGGCCCCGTTGTCGACGATCCAGCTCACGAACGTGTTCGAAGTCATCGTGCGGTAGTTCGTTCGGCTGTGTCCGACCCGCGAGGGTCGGATCAGGGGCGCCCCTGTCGGGTGCCTCGTTTGACGGCGCCCGGTCCGCTTGCTGCGGGCCGGGCGCCGCTGCTTGGGACGCGGGTCGCGCGAGCCGATCGCGTCAGGCCGCCCCGCTCGACGTGACCTTGTCCCCGCGGATTCTTCGTGCAGAGCTGGAAGCGCAACTTCTACCTGGTGTGGGCGAACAACTTCGTCACGGGTGTGGGGATGATGGCCTTCATCCCGCTCTTCCCGCTCTACCTGCGCGAGTTGGGGGTCACCGACCCCGGCGCGGTGAGCGCCTGGGCGGGCGTGATCTTCGCGGGCGCGCCGCTCACGGCCGCCTGCATGGGGCCGTTGTGGGGCGCCCTCGGGGATCGGGTGGGGCGCAAGCCGATGATGCTGCGCGCGAACCTGTCCATCGCGCTGTTCGTGGGGTCGATGGCCTTCGCCGGCAGCCCGCTGCAGTTGTTGCTGCTGCGCCTGGGGCAGGGCTTCTTCAGCGGCTTCATGGCGCCGTCGGTGACGCTGGTCTCCGTGGCGACACCCATGGAGCGCCAGGGCCGCGTGATGGGCCTGCTGCACACGGCGCTGCTGGCCGGCGGCATCGTCGGCCCGCTGCTCGGTGGCTACGTGGCCGACAACTTCGGCCTGCGCTGGGTCTTCGCGGTGACCTCGTGCCTGAGTCTGCTGGCGGCGACCATGACCGCGCTGTTCGTGCGCGAGGTCCCGCACGACGCGGCCGCTGCGAGTCCGGACCGCGGGCCCTCCGCCGACGCAGCGGACCCGGCCGGCGAGCAGCCCGCACCCGCACCCCGTCCGCGTCTCACGCTCGGCTCCCTGCTGCGCGGCGCGTGGAGCGACATCGGCGTGCTCGTGCGCACGGGCCCGCTGCGCTCGATCCTGGTGGTGGTCTTCGCCGTGCGCTTCGGGGCCGCGCTGATCGACCCGATCCTGGCGCTGTATGTGGAGACGCTCGAGGGCTTCGACGCGGACCGTCTGGCGACCACCGCCGGGTTCGTGTTCGGCCTCACGTCGGTGGCGGCGCTGATCTTCACGCCCGTGTGGGGTCGCGTCGGCGACAGCCTGGGCGCGTCGCGGGCCCTCGGCATCTGCGCCACGGGGGCCGGCCTGGCCTACCTGGCCCAGGCCTTCGTGACCCACGTGGACGCGTTGGCAGCGCTGCGCTTCCTGTCGGGCAGCTTCGTGGCCGGGATCTTCCCCGCGGCCTACGCGGCCACCGCGCGCCACAGCTCGGTGGAGCGTCGCGGCAGCGCGTACGGCGTCACCTTCTCCTCGTTGATCTTCGCCAACGCCCTGGGGCCCGCGTCGGGCGGCCTGCTCGCAGCCCGGTTCGGTCTGCGCCGGGTGATGCTGCTCGCGTCGCTGTTGATGCTGGGGGCGGCCCTGCACGTGATCGTGCGTTCCATCCGCCGCCGCCGCCGCGGAGCCGCGCCGCCCCGAGGAAGTGGGTCACTCCATCCGCAGCAGAACCCCGGGGCGCCCTGATGCGCAGCGACCCGCCGGGCTGAGCGTCGGGGGCGCGCCGCGAGGGTGCGGTCCGCTACGATCCCGGGCTCATGGATCCCGAGCCCGAGTCCGCCGCGCCCGAGTCACCCAAGGCCGGCTGGTGGGTCTCCGCCGATCCGGTGCCGCCCGCGCCGACCTCACCCGGGCGCGGCGGCGTGCTGGCCGAGATCGTCGTGTTCTACCTCGCCTTGATGCTGGTGGCCTTGTCGGCCGCGGCCATGGGCTTCGAGCCGGATCCCGAGGATCTGGACGCCGGTGAGCTCCTCGGCGCCCAGGTCGTGGTGGCCATCGGCTCGGTGTTCCTGGTCCGCGCGTTCCTCGGGTGGCGCGACGAGCGCTTGCGGGACGTGGGCTGCGCGCCGCCGCCCCGCGGCTGGCGTCACGCCTGCACCGTCGGCGTCATCGCGGGCCTGGTGATCAAGGTGCTGTCGATCGGCGTCGGGATGGCGCTGCTGGGTCTCGGTCTCGAGGCGGGGGACGTGTTCTTCGAGTTGCGCGACGCGAGCGACCTGGGCGTCTTCGCCTTCGGCGGTGCCCTGGCGGGCTTCAGCGAGGAGTTGGTGTACCGGGGCTACCTGCTCTCGCGCCTCGAGTCGGTGTTCGCTCGTCGCGGCGAGCCGGGTTCGGGGCTGTTGTGGGCGACCTGCGCGACCAGCCTCGTCTTCGGCAGTGGGCACGCCTACCAGGGGGCCGTGGGCGTGGGCATGACCGCCAGCGTGGGCGTGCTGCTCACGCTGCTCGTGGTCCTGGCGCGGCGCAACCTCGTGGTCGCCATGGTGGCCCACGCGGTCTTCAACCTGTGTTCGTTCCTGTTCGTCTACGCGGTGAGCTGAGCGGCGGGGTGCGCTTCACGCCCCGATGATCTTCACCAGCACGCGCTTGCGCCGGCGGCCGTCGAACTCGCCGTAGAAGATCTGCTCCCAGGTGCCGAAGTCGAGGCGGCCGTCGGTGATCGCCACGACCACCTCGCGGCCCATGATCTGGCGCTTGCAGTGGGCGTCCCCGTTGTCCTCGCCGGTCAGGTTGTGCTTGTAGGCGCTGGTCGGGGCGTGGGGCGCGAGCTGCTCCAGCCAGCGCTCGTAATCGGCGTGCAGGCCCGACTCGTCATCGTTGATGAACACGCTGGCGGTGATGTGCATGGCGTTCACCAGGCACAGGCCTTCGGACACGCCGCTGTCTGCCAGGGCTCGCTCGACGTGTTCGGTGATGTTCACGAAACCCCGTCGCGACGGGATCTCGAACCACAGTTCCTGGCGATGGGACTTCATGGGCGTCTCCGGTGGGGAAGCGGCCCATGATGCCGATCGGGGGGCCTGGTCGGCGAAGCGAGGGGGGAGACGGGGAGCGGGTCTGCCGCAGGCCGGTTCGCCGAGAGGGTGGACGCCGCGTCCGTGATCGGATGAGACGCGGCCCGGAATTGTTCGCGGGGCCCTGGCCGAGCGGTGTCTGGAGAGCGGAACCTGGAGCCGGCTCGGCGCGGTTCGGCCAACACGGCCGCCGCCGGGCCGTTCTCCGCCAGGGAGCCGGCCGCGGGGCCGGCCTCGAGGTCCGGGCGCTCGAAGGAGTGGGCAGTCGCTGATGCACGCAGACGATCCCCTCCTGATCGAGCGCACCGCGCGGGGCGACCACGAGGCGTTCGAGGTGCTCGTGCGCCGCTGGGAGGGGCCGCTGGCGCGCTTCCTGGAACGCCTCGTGGGGTCGGCCACCCTGGCCGAGGACGCCCGGCAGCTCGTGCTGCTGCGGGTCTACACCCGCGCGGGCCAGTACCGCGGCGGGTCGGTGCGGTCGTGGATCTACGCCATCGCCTACAGCGTCGGCCTGAACCTGCGGCGCGGTGAGCTGCGCGTGTCGCTGGCTCCGCTGGCCGAGGACGTCCCGCTCTACGCCGCCGATCCACTGCCCGAGGTGGTGGTCGGTGACGACGAGGAGCGCGGCGCCGTGCGTCGGGCCCTGACCCGTCTGGAAGAAGACGACCGCGTGCTGTTGTGGCTGCGCGTCGCCGAGGGCTTGACCGTCGACGAGACCTCGAACGTCCTCGATCTGCCTTGCTCGACCTTGCGCTACCGCACGCGGCGGGCGCTCAAACGCCTGCGCGGCGAGCTGGGGAGCTTGCTCGAAAATGGAGAACACCATGTCGTGCCATGACACCCAGGAACGACTCGCGGAATACGTGGCCGGCGAGCTCGAGGACGGGCAGCGCGCCGAGATCGAAGCCCATCTGGCGCAGTGCGCAGCGTGCGCTCGGGAGTCGGACGCGTTGCGGGCCGCCGCCGGCGCCCTGGAGCGCTTCGCCGCCGCCGAGCGCGAGCGCCCGGTGACGCCCACCGACGTGGGGGCGATCCTGGCCATGGCGCGCGTCGGGGCCGCCGACCGGTCGCAGGCTGAGCGTCCGCATGCCGCAGCGGTTGCCGGCCCGTCGCCCTCGGCGGGCGGCGCGCGCTCTGCGGCCGCAGCGGGGGCAGGCCGCGGCTGGTTCGTGATCGCTCGTCGCGCGGCTGCCGCGCTGCTGATCGCTCTCGGTCTCGCGGCGCTGCTGGGTACGCAGGTCACTGCCGAACAGGGGCGGATGACGATCGTCTTCGCCCTGCCGGGCGTCGGTTCGGAGGTCGCGGGTTCACAGGCCGCCGGGCCGCTGGGGGCCGACCCGGCGACCGATGGGGACCCGGGTGACCGCCGTCACTCGTCGGAGTGGAACGTCCCCGCCCTCGACCCGTCCCCGCCGCCCGCCTCCGTATGGGACCAGATGGAACGGGTCGTGACGCGTCGCGACCCGTCGCGGCGGCTCGCACAGGGCGAGCTGTCCGACGCCGTCACCAACGAACTCGTGCACTTCGAGGAACTCGTCCACACCGCCGTGGAGGACGCCCTGGTGCCCGTGCTGGCCGACCTCGCCGCCTACCTGGTGAACGTCGAACTGCGCAACACGAGCGACTTCTCCACGCTGGCCGGCGAGTTCGAGCGCCAGCGCGAGCAGACAACCCGCACTCTCATCGAGCTCGTCGTCGCCACCCGGCGCGACGTGCAACTCTCCCACGAAGCCGTGCTGGCCGCAGTCCAGGGCGCACCCCTCGCCCAGCCCGGCTGGTGACAGGAGGATCACAACCATGTTGATCTCGATCATGTTGCTGTTGGTCACGAGCGTTCCGGCGCAGTGGCCCGACGAGTGCGGCGAGGCCGCCGCCCCGCGTTCGTCGCGGACGCTGTTCGGTCCCGCGCAGTCGTCGGCGCGGTCGCTGTTCTTCGGCAGGACCGATGACGCGCCGGCCGGCCAGCGCCTGCGCAGCCGACGCCGCGCCGACGCATCGCCCGATTGTGCACCGGGGCGGCGACTGTTCGTCGCGCCGCGCGGCTCGGGTGAGCTGTTCCCACCCGGCGCCATCGCCCGCTTGCGCGCGCGCGGATCGGCGCCCGCGACACCTCCCGCCCCGCCGGTTCCGTCGGTCCCGCGGGGCTCGAGCGGGTACGCGCCGCAGGCCCCGTCGAGTGGTTGTTGCTGCTGCTGCGAGCGTGTCCCCGCCCCTGCGCCCGACGGCAGCATCGGTGCCCTCGTGCCTGCCTGGCCGAGAACATTCCGCCGGGGCGGGGTGAGCGGCGCTCCGCCGGCGCCTCGCGTACCGACGGCGATGCCCGCGCCGGGCCAGCACCGTGCGGTGCCGATGCCGGCGCCTGCACCGATGCCCGACCCACGGCCTGATCCGCGACCGAACCCCGACCCGCGGCCCATGCCCGACCCGCGGCCGGTCGCGGTGCCCATGATCGTGTCGGCGCTCATGCCGCAACCGCCCGTGGCGGCGGTGCAGCCGTCGTGGTGGCCGGTCCAGGATGCTCCCCGTGCAGGGCGCGCCGCGCCCGCCCGTGGCGCGCGTCCGGCCCGGGCGCCTGAGGACGCCCCGCCCCGGGACGCCGAGGCGCTGCGCAAGGAGCTGGAGATCATGCGTCTGGTGCTCGATCGCAAGGTCTTCGATCGCGATGGCGCGGGCGCCTACGGGGCCGGCAGCGGCGCGGTGTTGGCCAACCTGTTCCCGGACCGCGCGCACTCCGAGGCGCTCTACATCGCCGGCGAGGGTGCGCTGTTCCTGCTGCGCACGCGCGACCCGGTGGCGAACGTCGGCCACGCCGGAGTGGAAGTCGCACCCGAACCGAGCCTGTGGGACGAAGCGGTCGCGCGCGTCGAGGGGCACCCGCCCCAGATGCGTCGGCAGGTCGCCAGCGGTTCACACACGGTCTACGACGCGCGCAAGATCGAGCAGCTCAAGCGTTCGATCTTCGACGCGCTGGTGGTGTTCGGCGAGCACGCGTCGACGCTGTCGCCGGAGGACTCGATCACCGTCGTCGTGCGCGGCAGCATGCCTACCGCCGTCATCGCGGCGGACGGGAGCAGCGTCGGCCTCTACCGCGAGGCGCGGGACGCGTACGGCGAGTTGGTCCCGGACGAGCGCGGCATGGCGAATCCCTTCGGGTCGAGGACTGGCTCGGTCGGTGGCGGCGGCGCCGCGGGAGCGGATCAACGCTTCGGGCAGGGCCATGGCGGTCCGGCCGGCGACACCGACGACCGTCCCTTCGGCACGAGCACGGGGGCGGGCGCCGGAAGCGGGCCGGGTGACGGCGCGCGCAGCGATGCGGGTTTCGGTTCGGCCGGCCAGTCAGCGTCCGACCCCGGCGCCGATGCGGCCTTCGGCGTGGGCTCGGGCGGGGCGGGCGGCGCCTTCTTCGGAGGACGACGTGCCGGCGGTGTCGCCGCGAGCGACCCGCTGCTGGCCTACGTGGGGGCCTCCGGCCGGGGCAGCGATCGCTCCACGGTACTCACCCTGCGGGTGTCGCTCGCCGACGCCCAGGCGGTTGCCCGGGGACTCTTGCCCCAGGAGGTGCTGATCGAGACGGCCATCGTCTCCCAGTACTGAGACCGCCGTCGTCTTTCTTTCCGGCGCCTGCCGCCGGGGTGCGCGACGCGGGCACGTCGGGGCCGATGTGTCTGCGTCGCGCCGTTCTGTCATCATGGGGTGATGAAGAAGCTGCTGCTGGGGGTCGCCGTCGTCTCGATCCTGCTACTCGTGTTGCCGGCGGTGATCGGGCTCGCGATCGACGACACGCACGTGGCGTCGAGCCGCGCACAGTACCAGCGCCCGGTCGATGAGATCTGGGCCACGATCAGCGACTTCGCCGGGGCTCCGGCCTGGCGCGAAGGCGTGGAGAGCATGGAGCGCCTGGGCGACGAGGACGGCAAGCCGGTCTGGGTGGAGCACTCGTCGTTCGGCCCCATGCCCTACGTGGTGGAGGTGTTCGAGCCACCGCACCGCCTGGTCACGCGCATCCACGGCGAGGATCTGGGCTTCGGCGGGACCTGGACCTACGAAGTCGAGGCCGCCGGCGAAGGCAGCGCGGTCACGATCACCGAGAACGGCGTGATCGACAATCCGATCTTCCGCACGTTGAGCCGCTTCGTCTTCGGCTACCACGCCACCCAGCAGCAGTACCTCACCAGTCTGGGGCGGAAGTTCGGCGAGCAGGTCGAACCGGTGGTGGTGCAGTAGGCGGACGGGGGGCGCCGGTTCCACCGGTTGTCCACGCCGTGCGTGCCGTTGTGCACAGTCGCCGGGCGCGAGCCGCCCCGCCGTGGTATCCGCCACCCCGACCGGAGTAGGCTGAGGTCGGAGGTGGCACTCACATGGACGTCTTGATGATCGCGCTGGCGCTGGGATTCGGCGCCGCGCTGGGTTGGATCCTGGCAGCTCGTCGCTGGGAGCAACGACTGCGTGACGCGGAGCGCGAGGGCGAGACCGCCCGGGCCGGGCTCGAGGCCTACCGCGAGTCGGTGGCCGCGCAGCGCACGACGGAGGAGCAGTTCGGCAAGCGCCTCGAGGACGCGTTCGCGAACCTGTCGCGCACGGCGCTCGCGCACAATGCCGAGGACTTCGCGAAGCAGGCCGAAGGCGAGCTCGACAAGCGGCGCACGGCGATCGAGTCCATGCTCAAGCCGTTCGCCGAGCAGTTGGGCAAGCTGGAGCAGGGCACGCGGGAGATCGAGGCCAAGCGCGAGAAGGCCTACGGTGCGCTCAACGAACAGCTCTCCAAGCTGAGCGAGCAGACCGTCCAGCTCACCCAGCAGAGTGCATCGCTGCGCACGGCCCTGCGCGGCAGCACCCATGCGCGCGGCCGCTGGGGCGAACTGGCCCTGCACAACATCGCCGAGCTGTCGGGCATGACCGAGCACTGCGACTTCGAGGAGCAGAAGGCGGCCGCCGACGGCTCCCGGCCCGACATGATCGTGCGCCTGCCCGACCAGGGTGCGATCCCGGTGGACGCCAAGGTGCCCCTGTCGGCCTACCTCGACGCGCTCGAGAGCGACGATCCGGACGTGCGCGCCGCGCTCATGGCCAAGCACGCCGTGGCGCTCAAGCAGCACGTCAAGGCCCTCGCCCGCCGCAACTACGCCGAAGCCACCGGCGCGTCCGTGGACGTGACGGTGCTGTTCGTGCCGGCCGATCCGATCCTGGCCGCGGCCTTCGAGTCCGATCCCGACCTGATGGCCGACGCGTTGAGCCAGCGCGTCCTGATCGCCACGCCGGTGACGCTCGTGGCGCTGCTGCGCACGGTGGCGATCTACTGGCAGCAGGTCTCGGTGGCCGAGAACGCCCATCACGTGTGGGAGGAGGCGCGCGAGTTCCACAAGCGCGTGGTGACCTTCGGGAAGCACCTCGTGAGGATGGGGAAGGGGCTGCGGACGGCGTTGTCCGGCTATGACGACGCCGTAGGAAGCTTCGAGCGAAACGTGCTGCCTCAGGGCCGCCGAGTCGAGGAGCTGGAGGACCCCAGTCGCCGCGGCCCGGAGCTGCCCGACCTCGGTGCGATCGAAGCCAGGCCGAGGGAACTCACGCCCGGCGCCCGGGGCGCCATCACCGAGGCCGCTGCGGGACGCGAACCGCCGACGAGCGCCGATGGCGATAGCGATCCGGACCCGACGCTCTTTGCCGGCGACGAGAGCGCGGGCGCCCCGCGCTCGGGCTACTCGATCCCCGCCGACGTGCGTCAGGCAACGAAGTCCGAGGACGCCGACGTGCGCCGGGCAACGAAGTCCGAGGACGCCGACTGACGGGCGGCCTGCGGGAGCCTGCCTACGGCTCCACCTCGATCGTCGCGAAGTTCGCCGCGTTGGCGGACTGGTTGTAGAAGAAGGTCGGGTCGTCGCCGCCGTTGCCCACGAACCACGCGTCACCCGGCGTCGGTGTGCCCACGTAGCCCACGCCGAAGGTGACGCTGCCCGCCTGCGCCGGCGTGTAGGAACCCACGAAGAACCCGGCTCGCCCGTCGGCATTGGTGCGCCGTTCGGGGAACCAGAAGGCGGGGCCCACGTCGCCACGCCAGATGCCGCGCACGGGCACGTCGACCATCAGGTTGCCGTCCTGGTCCACGACCGTGACCCACGCCAGCATGGTGTGCGGCGCCGGTCCCGACTTGGTCAGTTCGACGTCGGCCACGTGCAGCATCAGCGGCCCCGTGGTGAGGACAGCCGGTTCGGTGGTGGCGTTGCCGTTGCGGTCGGTGGCGGTCACGCTGAAGCTCAGGCTGCTGGCCGGCGTCAGGTGCTCGACCACGATGTCGTGCACGCGGGCCAGGTCGTCGTCGCCGAAGGACAAGGGCGTGCCGTCGGCTGCGGTGAGACCGTCGAAGACCACCTGCACCGCCGCCGGTTCGTCGGTGACGATGTGCACGGTGGCGGTGTGGGCGAAGCCGTCGCGCGCCTCCACGCTGAGCACGCCCGGGGCCGTCCGGTCGGGGACGAAGGCATCGAAGACGCGCGGGTCGGAGCCGAGCGCGAGCTCCAGGCCGTCGTCGTAACCGTCGGCGTCCGTGTCCGGATGGTGGGCGAGCGTGCCGAGACGCGCCTCGATGCCGTCGAGCACGCCGTCTTCGTCCCGGTCGAGGCCCAGCCGTGAGCCCATGCCGGGCGGGACGCAGGTGAAGCTGGCTTCCGCCTTGCCGTCGATGATCGCCTGCACGATCAGGTTGCGATCCACGGCCCGGCCGATACCGGTCGCGTAACGCCACGCATCGACCTGCTCATCGAAGACGTAGTGCAGGCCGACCGTCGTGCGCTGCCCGTTGTCGAGGATCAGCGTGGCCCGGCCCACCAGGTCGATGTTGTCCTGGGGCGGACGGGCCTGGCCCTCGGCGAGTTCGAGCCACTCGTACGTCCCGGCGAAGCTCTTCTGGGTGATCGTCCGTTGCGCGCCCACCAGTGGGGCCAGGCCGGTGTCCCAGGCCCGCACGAAGGCGCTGATGTCGTCCTTCTCCGGTTCGGTCAGGGCCGGGAAGGCCTCGAGGTTGCCGAGCGTGGCGTCCAGGAAGCCGTCGATGCTGTCGATGCTGCCGTCGTGCACGAGGCCGAAGCCGAGCAGCTCGCGGAACTCCTTCTCGTACACGCCGCGCAGTCCCGGCGTGTTGAACAACTGCGTCTCGGCGTCGAAGTTCACGGTCTGCTGGGTGCCCGTGAAGTCGGTCTTGCCGGCGAAGTCGGCGGTGTGGCAGTCGTTGCAGGTGACGTTGCCCGGGAGCAGGGGGTTGTACTCCTTGCCGGGCACGGCCGGGTTGAGGCCGTACAGGTCGCGGCCGTGGGCCAGGTCGCCGACGTACTCGCGGTCCTTGGGTTGGAACGGGTTCGGCGCGAACGTGAGCGAGCGCGTGAAGTTCGCGTACTCCTGCATCTCGCGCGGGGTGACGCCGCTGCCGCCCAGCAGCCCGCGGAAGGCGCCCTGGAAGATGTGGAAGAAGCGCCGGTCGCCGCGCCAGTGCAGCGGCGGGCCCGTCGTGTCGCCGATGCCGCGGAAGGTCTGGGTGACCATCGGGCCCTTCATGGGGTGGGTCATCATGACCCCGCTGACGGACGCGGGCACGCCGGGGAAGCTCACCTCGCCCTGGAGCAGGTCGGGCGAGAACCAGCCCAGGCCGCCGCCGGGATCGCCGAGGTCCCAGCCGAGGAAGTCGGTGTGACCCGAGATGTGGCAACTGGCGCAGGACATGTTGCCGTTGCCGTGGCCCGTCTCGGCGCGCGCGTCGTAGAGGTGTGTGCGTCCCTGGGCGACGCCCTTGGGTTCGGGGTCGTAGGCCAGGCGCACGGGGTCGTCGACGAGGGCGTGGTCGTCGCCGATGGCGTACGTCGCGATGGTCTTGTCCACCAGGCTCAGCACGTAGAGCAGGCCGCGCTCGTCGTCCACGGCCAGGCCCGTGGGCACTTCGGCGGTGCCGATCTCGGTCACGAGGTCACCGGTCGCGGCGTCGAGGGCGACCACGGTGGCCGTCCCCAGCATGGCCACGTAGGCGATGTCGCGGTCGCTCCCCGGGTCGATGCCGCCCTGGGATCCGGCGCCGTCGGCAGCGTCGCCGCCGGGGCCGCCGGCACCGATCGGTCCGCCGCCGCCCGTGGCCGGCCCGCCGGGGGACGAGCTGTGGAAGGCCAGCGCGCCCGGCTGGGCGTGCAGCACGCTGGTGAGCGGCGGCGCGAACGAGAGCGTGTCGTGCACGCTGCCGTCCACACCCACGATCGTGACCTGGTTCACG
>JAJDEQ010000065.1 GCA_029259695.1 Planctomycetota bacterium | reverse complement strand
CAACCCGCGCATATCAGGCTGATCGACCGTCGCGACTGGTCCTGTCGTCCAACTCTTCAACGCCTATGGCATGACATCCACCGACAGACCTTGACAGGGTCCACCCATATCACGGGGTCGTGCCCGAGATCGCGTTGCTCGATGCGAAGCCCACCGGTCCCGCCGGGTCCGTCATCCAGTACTGCTCGTAGAAGCTGATCCCGCTGGGGACGTCCATGGGCCAGGTGGAGGGCAGGTTGATCACGCCGAAGGGCCCGGTGGGGATGCCGAAGATCAGCACCTCGAGCGACGGCACCAGGGTGCCGCCCTTGAAGGGTGCGTTGACCTGCGAGACACCCAGCACCAGGATCGCCGAGCTGTTCTCGCGGGCGTTGGTGAGGATCGACGTGACGAACGTGCCGCCCTGCAGCGTGCCCACGCCCACCAGCGACAGCGGTCCGTTGGTGCCGGGCACGCTCGTGCCGATCGACTGCCAGGCCGAGCCCATCTCCACGTCGATCTCGCCTACCGACACGTTCCCGTCCTCGGACTGCACGCTCCAGGACATGGGGCCGGGCGTGGACAGGCTGACGGGCAGGCTGGCTTCGCCGGACTCGTTGGTGTAGCGGTTGACCAGTACCTCGTCGGGCAGGCCCGGGATCAGCGACGGCTTGAACAGCGACACGAGCGCGCCGTCGGCGGGCTCGGCATCCTGGAACACCTGGACGTCGATCGTCTGGCCGCAGCCCTGGTCCTCGCACGGTTGCGTCGCGGACGGGATGGCGACGCTGAGCAGCGCGGGGACTTCGCGCCGGATGCGCATGGCCGGGTCGCCCAGCAGCAGGTAGGCCCACGGGTTGCGGTGCCCGGGCCAGATGTTGTTCACGTGCTGCTCGGCGTAGGCGATGGCCTGGCCGTGCACGGTGATCTCGCCGCGGTACACCGCCTCGAACAGGCGCCGGTCGAGTTCGTGGTTGGGCGTCGTCGACGTGGTCACCGTGGCGCCGTAGCTGGCCGATGCGCCCACCAGCGGCTCCTCCATCCAGGTCTCGCTGATGCAGTCGATCGTGCCGCCGCCCTGGGTGCCGAGGTTGCTGTTGGTGCAGGTGATCGCCCAGACCACCGGATGCACGGGGTTGGACAGGCCGATCACGTCGTTCTTGTGGTAGTTGTCGCTGAAGGCGTTCCAGTTGGTCCAGGCGTTGGTCGAACCGTGCCCGCGATAGGCGACGACGCCGGTGCCCTGGTCGATCTCGAACGACACCTGCGAGTCGTTGGGCCCCAGGCCCGAGCCGTACTTGGTCACGAACACGGGCTGCGTCGTGTAGGTCGCCGTGCGCACGTCCTCGTGGGCGCCTTCGTACTTGCCGGGCGCCCCTTCCTTGTGGGCCACGAGCAGCGCGCGGTCGTAGCGGCCGCCGGGAACCGGGGCGGTCTCGTAGGTGATGATCTTGTTGATCTGGTTGGTCAGGTCGGCGGGGCTGTCGACCGAGAGCCGGCCCACGAAGACCTCCTTGTGGAAGTCGCCGTCGAGGGGCGTGCCGAAGTCGTCGTCGGTGGGGATCACGTCGGTCGTGCCCGGCGGCGTGTAGCTGCCCAGGGGCACGTGGATCGTGTCGCCGATGATCAGCAGGTAGTGGTCGTCGGACGGGTCGCCCTTCAGGTACCAGTCCTGCACGTCGCCGAGGATCGTGGTCCGCGATGCGCCCACGGCGTGGTGGATCACCGTCACCTCGAAGCCCAGCGCCTTCTTGTGGTTGATGAACGGGAACAGCGCCGCGTCGAACATGGCCCCGGTGACGATCGCGTAGCGCCCGTGGTACTCCAGGGCCGAGATCGACCAGCCCTGGAACTGGACGGCCTCCCAGTTCACGAAGGTCATCTTGGCCAGCTCGTTCTTGTGCTTGCTGATCTGGATCTGCGGGCCGACCTCGCCGCCGTGGGCGAACACGAACTCGCTGTGCGCGGCGACCCGCAGTTCGTCGGTGGACGCGTCCCAGCGAAAGGGGAACAGGTCGACGGTCGCACCCGGGAACACTCCGAAGAACGTCTCGGTCAGCGGATTGGGGGCGATCCGGTCGGGCGGGTAGTAGCCCGCGCCGGTGTAGGCCGACGGGTCGATGGTGAAGACCTCGTTGGTGCCGAAGGTGTCGCCGGAGCCGGGATCCTCGGTCGGGTCGATCAGCTCGTCGTTGCCCGGGATCGGCTTGGGGTACACGCGCAGGGCTTCATAGGTCAGCACCTCCCACTCGTCGACGCCGATGAACGTGACCTCGAACGCGTCCGTGGGCACGGCGATGTTCACCCGCGCCGCGGGCAGCTCGGGCCCGCCCAGGTGTCCACCCTTCGCCTGCAGCCCGGGCACGCGGATGCGCTGGTAGGTCTGGCCGTCGCCGCCCACCACGTCCTCGCGCCAGAAGCCGTGGACGAGCAGCTCGAAGCGCGTCTCCTGGGAGTCCGAGTCCTGCGGCAGGAAGACCACTTCGGCCGGCGTGTCGGGGGCCGATCCGGGGAGGGTCTGGACCCAGGTCTGGGCCGCGGCGGACGCCGACATGCACAGGCCGGCGAGCAGGGCAAACGAGAGCCGGGCGAGCGCACGGGAACGGACGGGAATACGGGACATGCAGGGCCTCCTCCGGGCGAGCTCCGTGCCGTACGCCCCCGGCGCACGCTCACGAGTTCTTCGCGTGCCCTAGGGAATCGGCATCCGCGGCCGAGCGTCTCGCCCTGGCCGGAGCCGCTCGGCCGGCCCGGGATCCGCGCCCGGCACGGCCGTGCGGATCGGGGCGATGGCCGAGCGGGCCCCTGCTCACACCTCGGGCGTCTGATCCTCGCCGCCGGTCTTGAACTTGTTGCTCGGCGCGATCTCGATCGTGCCGTCATTGGCGATGTCGATGCGGTTGCCCTGGATCTTGTTCTTGCGCAGGACGGTGGCCGTGCCCCCGTTGTCGAAGCCCTCGGCCTGGCTGCCGGACACGCTGTTGTGCTCGAAGATGTTGTCCTTGCCGCTGTCGACGTAGATCCCGTCTTCGAGGCTGTCCTGCACCTTGTTCTTCACGACCAGGTTGTCGTCGCCGTCGATCGTCAGGCCGTCCTTGAAGTGCCGCTTCACGGTGTTGGACTCGACCAGGTTCCGGTCGCCGTCCACGTAGAGGCCGGCGCCGCTGCTGTCCACCCAGCCACCGCACTGGGTGACCCGGTTCTTGCGAATCGTCATGTCGTCGCCCGAGACCTCGATCCCGGACGCCGTGGCCCGGTCGATCCGGTTGCCCTCGACCCGGCCTCCATCACCCTCGCTGGCGATCTCGAACCCCGAGTAGCCGCCGCCCACGAACACCACGGTGTTGTCGACGACGGTCGGGTTGAGCCCGGTGACGTCGATTGCGACGTCACCGTGGACGTGGAGCACCTCGTTCCCGCGCACGACGGCATCGTCCCCATTCACGGCGATCGCGCTGTAGTCGATGTTGACGAACTCGTTGTCGACGATGCGCCCCCGGTCGCCCGTGAGCGAGACGCCTTCGCCGGAGTAGTTGTCGCCCAGCCGGCACTTCGCCACCACGGCGTCGTCACCCTTGATGGCGACCTGGTCACCCTCGGTCTGCGCGACCGTCGTGCGGGTGACCTGGGCCCTGTCGCCGATGACTTCGACGCCGATTCCGTTGTCGAGCCCGGCCACGCGGCAGCCCTTCAACAGGGCGTCGTGGGCCACGAGGCGCACCCCGGCGACGGTGTTGAGCACGACGATCTTGTCGAGGGTGATGCCCTCCAGCACGGCGTCCGCATCCGCGGGGTTCAGCTCCGCGAGCAGGCCGATCTCCTTGGCGTGACGGATGCTGAGTCCCGTGATCGTGACGTCGTGGGAGCGCACCCACAGGCCCGTGTCGCCCTGGTGAGCGTCGAGGTAGACGGAGCCCTTGGCGCGCAGCGTGAGGCCGTCACGGCCCGGGCTGATCACCAGGTTCTCGGCGTAGGCGCCGGGCGCGATCTCGACCGTGTCTCCCGGCCCGGCCGCGTCGAGGGCCGCCTGGATGGTCGCGTGCTGCTTGGGCACCTTGAACGTCTCGGCCCGGGCGGGCAGGGCGAGCGCCAGCGTGCTCAGGGCGACGAGGGTGAGGCGGGTGGGGGAGCACATGAGAGCGGTTCTTTCGGCGGAGTGTGTGCGGCCGGCCCGTACCGGGGCCTCGGCCCTGTGGACAACAACGCCATCCGTCCGAGGGACCCGACAGGAATCCTCCGGGGCCCGATTGCTTGGCGCGCGGCCCGCGGGGCGCTAGGGTCGAACCCATGCTGATCCGATCGAGGCTCGTCGTCCCCGCCCTGCTGATCCCCATCCTGCTGGTGCTCCCGACCGGTTGCGGCGCGACCAGCCCGTCCCTGCAGCACCGGGACTCGGTGACGCGGACGCTGGGGGGCATCCAGTGCGTGATCCAGGTCGAGGATGACGAGTGCTGGTGCATCATCCGGGCCGCGGACGGGGCGGAGCTCACGGCGGTCGCCTACGATGCGGACACGGGCCGGGAGCGCTACGACAGCCAGCGCTTCTTCGGCCGCACGAAGGCCGAGCTGCTCGACCTCGAGGATCGCGGGGACGCGCGCCAGGTGGGCACGCTCGACGCGTACGTCGCCTCCTGCCTGTGGGTCACGGGGGTCCCGGACTTCCAGGGGACCGAGCAGGATCTCGAGGTAGTCAACCGCCAGTCGCAGCTGCTCTCGTCGCTCGTGGGCGCGCTCGCGCCGCCGGAGGACAGGGCGGACAACGACGTCTTCATGCACGTGTGGACCAGCGACGGTTGCACGAACGCGCCGGATTTCAACTTCGTGCACTGCTGCTACGCCCACGATGCGTGTTACGCACGGGGTGGCGCTGCCGACGACCGCGAGGATTGCGACGTCGAGCTGTGCGAGTGCATCACCGACGCCGGCTACCCGGTCCTGGGCGAGGTCTACTACGCGGCCGTGCGCGCCTTCGGCCGGTCGGCGTTCGGGGCACGCTAGCCCGGGCTAGGACGAAGGCCTCCACCCGCTCTGCTCGGGCGAGCATCGCGCCGACGTCGGCGGAGACGGGGGCCGCACCGATCGCCACTTGCGAGGCACGCAGGTAGAATCACCCGCTCTGCGTCCCCAGGTGAATGACCACCCCATGCGCGTCTCGATCTGCACTCTGTTCTTCGGTGGCATGGCGGCGGTGCTCGCCGGCTGCGGAGCGGAAGGCGGCGGAGGTGACGATGCGACGCCGGGTGGGCGCCGTGGTGGCGGCGAGCGTCGCATCGGTGAGGCCGGTGCGGCAGCCCCGCCGGCGACGAGGTGGCTGGTCGACGTGGCCGCCGAGTCGGGCCTCGACTTCGTCCACGAGAGCGGGGCCCGCGGGAACCTGGACCTGCAGGAGATCATGGGCGGCGGGGCCGCGCTGCTCGACGGCGACGGCGACGGCGATCTCGACGTCTACCTCACCAACGGACACGGCGCGCTGCCCGAGCGGCGTCCGTCGTCCGGTGCCACGAACCGTTACTACCGTCAGGACGACGGGCACTTCGTGGAGGCCACCAGCGAGTCGGGGCTGGGGGACGGCGGCTACGGCATGGGGCTGGCGGTGGGTGACCTGGACAACGACGGCGACGTGGACGTGTACCTCGCCAACGACGGACCCGACCGGCTGTACCTCAACGACGGACGCGGCCACTTCACGGACGTGACCGAGCAGGCCGGCATCGCGGTGGACGGTTGGTCGTCGTCGGCGGCGTGCGTGGATTACGACCGGGACGGGCTGCTCGACGTGTACGTCGTGCGCTACGTCGACGTGACCGAGGCGCGCGGCTGCACCGACCGCGCCGGCCGCCCTTCCTATTGCAACCCGAACACCTACCGCGCGCTGCCCGACGTGCTGCTGCGCAACCTCGGCGGCGGCCGCTTCGAGGATGTCAGCGACGCGGCCGGGCTGCGCAGCGTGCCGCCCGGCGCGGGCCTGGGCGTCGTCTGCGCAGACCTCGACGACGACGGCTGGCAGGATGTGTACGTGGCCAACGACGGCGACCCGAACCAGCTCTGGCGCAACCGCGGCGACGGGACGTTCACCGACGCCGCGCTCTTCATGGGCGTCGCCTGCAACGGGAGCGGCGCGTCCGAGGCCGGCATGGGTGTGCTCGCGGGCGACCTCGACAACGACGCCGATCTCGACCTGTTCATGACCCACCTCGACGACGAGACGAACACCTGTTACGGCAACCTCGGCGGCGGTCTGGGTTTCGACGACGTGTCTGCCCGGAGCGGGCTGGGCCTTCCGAGCCTGTCCTTCACCGGCTTCGGCACCGCGGCCGTGGACCTGGAACTCGACGGCGACCTCGACCTGCTCGTGGTCAACGGCCGCGTGAGCCGGGCCGAGCCGCGCGAGGACTCGTGGGCGGCCGCGCCCTGGGACGAGTACGCCGAACCCAACACGCTCTACCTCAACGACGGCGCGGCCGGGTTCGCGCCGGTCGCCGATGCGTTCGGCGCGGCGGTCGAGATCTCCCGCGGCATGGCGGTGGGCGACGTCGACCGTGACGGGGACCTCGACGTGCTGGTCAGCAACGTGGCCGGTCCGGTGCGGCTGTATCGCAACGAGGCGCCGCGAAGCGGACGCTGGCTGATGGTGCGCGCGGTCGATCCGCGCCTGCGACGGGACGCCTACGGGGCACGGGTCACGGTTCGTGTGGACGGCCGCGACCTGGTGCGCCGGGTCGGGGCGGCGTCGAGCTACATGTCGAGCGGCGAGCCGCTGGCGCACTTCGGTCTCGGACGGCCGGGCGTGGTGGAGCACGTGACGTTGCGCTGGCCCGACGGGTTGCGCGAGCGCTTCCGCGTCGACGGCGTGGACCGCCGCGTCGAACTGGAGCGCGGCACGGGCGAGGCGCTCCCGTGAGCCGGGTTGCCGTGAACCGGGTTCCCGTGAGCAGGGTGGCCGAGAGCCGGGTTGCTGTGAGCCGGGCTGCCGTGTGCAGGATTGCCGTGAGCCTGGCGCTCGTCCTGTGTCTCGCGGGTTGTGACTCCGGCTCCTCGGGGCGCGTCGCGCCGCCCGATCCCGACACGTTCGGGATGCAGCGGCGGGTGGCCGCACGCATCGCCGAGGCGCGCGTAGGCGTCGCGGACGAACCGGAATCGCCCGTCGCCTGGGGCTACCTGGGGGCGGTGCTCGACGCGCACCGACTGCAGGAGCACGCCTGGGACGCGTACACCCGCGCCCGCGAACTGGATCCGACCGAGTTCCGCTGGGCCTATCACCTGGCCTGCATCGCCGACAGCACCGCCACCGCCACCGCCGGCGGCGTCGACGTGGACGGGTTGTTCGCCGAGGCCGCGGCCTTGCGCGGCGACTACGCCCCGCTGGGTTGTCGCTGGGGCGATGCGCTCGTGCGCGCCGGACGCCCCGAGGCGGCGCTGGCCGCCTATCGCCGCTCGCTGGCCATCGACCCGGATCTGGCCCTGGCGCGACGGGGCCTGGGCCAGGCCCTGCTCGCGTGCGGCGAGACGCGGGCCGCCGTCGCCGAACTCGAGCGCGCGGCGGCGCTGCTGCCGGACGACGGGCTGTGCCGGGTGAGCCTCGCCCGGGCCTACGCGCAGGTCGGCGACGAAGAGCGCGCCACCGTGGCGAGCGAGCTGTCGCGCCGCCTGCCGCACGTGATCGCCTTGCCGGATCCCATGCGCAGCGAGGTCAGTCGCCTCGCCATCAGCAGCGGCGCGTGTTCGGACCGCGCCCGCGCGTATCTCGACGCCGGCCGTCACGAGCAGGCCCTGGCCGAACTGCGGGTGGTGCAGGAGGTGCACCCCGACGAGCCCGCCGTGCACCTGCACCTGGGCCGGGCCTACCTGGGCCTGGAGCGACTGGACGACGCGTTGGCCGCGGCGCGGCGTGCGACCGAACTCGCGCCGGAGGCGGGGGCGCCCCGACTGCTGCTGGGCCGCGTGCTCCTGGAACGCGGTGATCGTGAGGGCGCCCTGGCGGCCTTCCGCGGGGCGGCTCGAGCGGACCCGCGCGACCCCGCGACTCACGCCCACGTGGCCATGCTGCTGCTCGAGGCCGGGCGACTCGACGAGGCCGTCGCCAGCTACGAGCGAGGCGCCGAACACGTGCCGCTGGACGCCGAGGCGTACACCAACTGGGCGGTGGCCCTGCTCATGCTCGGCAGGCCGGACGAAGCGTTGCCGCGCTGCCGTGCGGCCCTGGACGCCGACCCGACCTTCGCGCGAGCGCACCACACGCTGGGGGCGCTGCGTCAGGGCGAGGGGCGCGACGCCGAGGCGGTGGACCACTTCCAGGATGCGCTGCAACTCGACCCGGACCTGCTCGACGCGCGCATCGCCCTGGCATCGACCTGCGAGCGCATGGGCCGGCTCGAGGAAGCGCTCGAGGCGTGGAAGCGCGTCCTGGTCGTGCGGCCCGACGACGACCTGGCCCGGCGCGTGGCGCGGCTCGAGGAACTGCTGGCGCACGACCACTGACGGCGACGGGAGCGTCGCCGGAGAATCCGGAGAGTTCCTGTCGGGCCGGAGCGGCCGTCGTCGTTCCTCGGGGGTGAAGCCAAGCCCCCTGCACCGGAACCCGATGATGAACGCATGCCTCCGCTCGCACCTCGTGGCCCGCGCGGCCCTGCTCCCGGCCCTGCTGCTGGCCTTCGGTCCGTTCGCATCCGCAGCCGATCTCTCCGACGCCGAGACGATCCGGGTGCCGAAGGACCAGCCCACGATCCAGGCCGCCCTGCACGCCGCGGGCTACGGCGACGTCGTGCTCGTCTCGTCCGGCACGTACGCCGAGGCGCTCGACTGGTTCGAGCGGACGAACGTGACCCTGCGCGCCAAGGGCAAGGTGACCATCGTGTTGCCCGACGACGGGGGGGAGGCCCAGGAAGTCCCGCTGCTCATGCGCGCCCGGCACCTGCGGGACGTGCGCATCGAGGGCTTCCGCTTCGAGGGGAACGGTCAGGGCGTCGGGCTCGACGTGGACCACGTGCGCGGACTCGTCCTGCGTGATTGCGAGTTCCGCTCGCTGAGCACCGGATTGCGCGCGCGGAGCTGCGAGGGGCTGCTCGTGCGCAAGAACCGGTTCCAGGACCTGCTCGACGGGCTCGACCTGAGGGACGTGGATCGCAGCGTGGTCGAGGACAACGAGATCAAGGGCGTCGTGAACCGGGGGCTGGGCATTCGCTCCGCCTCCGAACTCACGATCCGCGACAACGGGGTGCGCGGCGGTCAATCCGGGGTCCTGGTGGAGTCGAGCCACGCCGTCACCGTGGCGGACAACGACGTGCGCGCTGCCGAGCTGGGCATCTTCGCCGACGGCACGGCCATCGAAGTGATCGACAACGTGGTGCAGGGTTGCCACGACGGGGTGCAGGTCGGCGCGGGCGTCGGGACCTCCGTCGCGGCGCGGCGCAACCGGATCGTGAAGTGCGCCGAGGACGGGCTGATCGTGCGCGGCACGTCCAACGTGGTCGAGGACAACACGATCAAGAAGTGCGGCGCCGCCGGGATCCGGGTGGTCGTGGGCGACACGCTGGCGTCGGGCAACACGGTCTCGGCGTGCGGCAGCTTCGGCATCTACGTGGGCGAGTCGATCACCACGCTCGCGGGCAACAGGATCCGCCACAGCAGCGAGGCCGATGTCTACAGCGTCTACCCCAGCAGCACGACCATGCTGGAGAACGACTACAAGACCAGCGCGTCGGGCTTCTGACCTCGACGTGGGGCGGGGTTTCTGGCCGCGAAGATGTCGCAGCCCGGGGCAGTCAGGGGGGCTCCCGGTTCGGTAACTTGGGTGCATGTCCAGCGCTCGACGTGCCAAGGGGTACCTGCACGGCTTCACGCCCGAGGAACGCGACCGGCTGTATCGCCAGGCGCGCTTCCTCGAATACAAGGTGCACGAGAACCTGCCCTTCCGTCGCAGCCGCAAGCTGTTGGAGGTGGGCTGCGGGGTCGGAGCCCAGACCGAGATCCTGCTGCGTCGTTTCCCCGACCTGCACGTGACGGGAGTGGACGCCTCGCCTCCCAATCTGGAGGCGGCGCGCACGTTCCTGGCGGGGCTGGGCTGGGCCGCGAGCCGCTTCGATCTGTGCGAGGGCGATGCCGGCAGCCTGCAGTTCGAGGCCGACACGTTCGACTCGGCGTTCCTGTGCTGGATCCTCGAGCACGTGGGCGAACCGGCGCGGGTGCTCTCCGAGGTGCGCCGTGTGTTGCGCCCGGGCTCACCGGTCGTCGTCACCGAGGTGCAGAACGCGACCTTCTTCCTCGACCCGTACAGCCCGCACACGCTCGCCTACTGGATGGCGTTCAACGACCATCAGCTCGAGCTGGGCGGCGACCCGTTCGTGGGCGCGAAGTTGGGCAACCTGCTCCAGGCGGTGGGCTTCTCCGACATCACCACCAAGGTGCGCACCTTCCATCTCGACAACCGGCGCGTCTCCGAGCGGCGCGAGTTCATCGCCTTCTGGGCCGAGCTGCTGCTGTCGGGGGCGGAGGGCTTGCTGGCGGCCGGCGCGGTGGATCCCGAGACGGTCGAGGGCATGAAGGTCGAGCTCGAAACCGTCTCCCGTGATCCCAACGCCGTGTTCTTCTACTCCTTCGTGCAGGCACGGGCCCGGGCGTCGTGACCAACTGATGCCGAGCATGAGCCCCGAGGAGCGCGAGCAGCTTCAGCAGGCCGCGGAGTTGCACCGGCCCCTGGCGCGGGCGGCGGCCCTGGGCGGCAAGAACGGGGCGGGGTTGGTGATCTTCGGTGTGTTGACGCTGCTCGTCAGTGCGTTCGAGCCGGACTTCGTGGGTCTCGCGATCGGTGCCGTGGTGACGACGACGGGTTTCGTCGAGCGGCGCTTCGCGGCACGCCTGATCACCGCCGACGAAGCGGCGCCGAAGATCCTGGCCTGCAACGAACTCTTGTTGCTGCTGGGCATCGTGACCTATGGCGTGCTCAAGCTCACGCTGCTGCGCGAGAGCGGCGCCGAACTGGCGCGGCAGGTGGGTGACACCGGCAACCTGGGCATCGACATCGAGGCCCTGGCGGAATCCCTGAACACCGCGGTCTACGCCACGGTGATCGCCGTGGCCCTGCTCTACCAGGGCGGTATGGCGTCCTACTTCCTGCGCCGCCGCGAGATGATCGCGGCCTACCGCGAACGCTGCCCGGCCTGGGCGCGGGAGATCGTGGAGGGACTTGCCGCGTGATGCCGTGGCGGGCCTCGCGGCGTGAGAATGCTAGGAGCGCGTCGAGCGCAGGGCGTTGAGGGCGCTGGCGGCCGTGACCGGGACCGCCTCGGCCTTGCCGGCCGCGCGCAGCACCTCGACCACCGGCGCGGTCAGTTCGCGCAGCGCCTTGTCCTTGTGGCCGTGGAACACGTGGTGGGCTCCCTCGCACAGGGCGCCGGTGTCCAGCCCGCTCTCCTTCGGGCCCTGGGTCAGCGCCACGAGGATCGCCTCGACGCCGCCGGCCCCCGTGCGCAGCAGCGCCTCGGCGGCCAGCCAGCGGATGCCCGTGTCGTGGTCATCGAGACATCCGACGAGCGCCGTGGCTGAGCGATCGCTGGCGATGCGCGAGAGCGCCTTGGCGGCCTCCCAGCGCATGTGCTCCTGCTTCTCGCCGAGGGCCTCGATCAGCGCGTCCTCCGCCGCCGAGCCCATGGCTTCGAGCTGGTGCCGGGCGTGCTGGCGGGCGACGCCGCTCTTCGCGGCCAGTTCGGCCACCAGTTCCGGGATGCTCGACTCGGACATGCTGTGCTCCATCACCACAAGAGAAGCTGCGTGGGATACCCACGGGCACCAGCGGGGTCAAGCCCTTGCCTCGCCCTACTGCCGGATCTCCATGGCCAGGCCGTTGGTGCCCGAGAAGCCGATGGGGTTGGGCGGGCCCGCGTCGAGGTCGCGGATCAGGACCTGCATGGTGATCTCGGCGCCCACGAACACGGGGTCCACGGGCAGCGAGGTCGACAGCGGCAGGAAACCGGCGCCCGGCTGTCCGGCCACGCCGAGGATCGGCACGACGAACTCGAGCAGCACGACCGGGACGGCGGCCAGCGGCGTCGTCGCGTTCTGACCCACGCCCACCTGGAACAGGCCCAGCGTGTCGCCCACCGCGTCGGTGACGTTGATCGTGATCGCGCCGCCCGGCGTGCTGTAGCCCTGGGCAGTGAGCTGCGGCACGAAGCCGCCCTTGCCCGGCTTGCCCGGGCCGTAGGTGCTGAAGCCGTGGAGCTGGTTGGTCAGCACGGACACCGAGTCGGAACTGCCGTGCACGAGCAGTGTGTCCACCGCGCCGTCGGCGTTCATGTCGGCGATCAGCGGGCGCAGGGAACCCTTCGCGCCCACCGAGGACAGACCGCCCACGCTCTGGACCTCGAACGCGCCCTGGCCGTTGCCGCGCAGGGTGTGCACCAGCGACTGGTCGATCTGCCCCGACAGGCTGCGACTGGCGGACACGATGTCGAGCCGCCCGTCGCCGTTGAGGTCGCCCAGGCGCAGCGCGCCGCCGCCCACGGCCGCGGCCTGGCTGCCCAGTTCGGCCCGGGCGAAGGCGCCCGCGCCGTCACCCTTGGCGAGCACCAGCCGGCCGTCCTCCTCGCCGATGACGATGTCGACGTTCCCGTCGCCGTCCAGTTTGCCCACGTCGATGCTGCGCACCGTGTTCCAGGGCGTGCCCATGTCGTGGACCGTGGCGCTGAGCACGCCCGCGGTGTTGGCGTAGACGAGCACGGCGCCGTCACCGCTGCCCGTGTGGCGCCCGGTCGTGAGCAGGTCGAGGTCGAGGTCGCCGTCCACGTCGGCCACGGCCAGGCCGCCGGTCAGGGCGTAGCTCGCCGGCACGCGATACGACGTGCCCGTGGCCGAGATCGTGCCGTCGCCCATGCCGTCGAGCACGAAGATCAGATCGGCCCCGCCCGAACCGAGGCGCTGGCTGACGATCACGTCCACGTCCCCGTTGCCGTCGATGTCACCGGAGGTCACATCGCCGCCGCGGCCCAGGGCCAGGTACTGGGTGCGGGTCAGGCCGCCCGACCCGTTGCCCAGGTACAGCGAGAGGCTGGCGGCGACCTGGGCGTGCAGCAGGCTCACGTCTTCCCACGCGCTGTAGACCACCGCGTCGAGGTCGCCGTCGTTGTCGAGCTGGGCGAGCCGCACGTCCCGCGGGCCGCCTTCCCACACGCCGCCGACGGGCAGCGTGCCCGGGTCGAGGTCGTCCACGCCGGTCACGTCGAGCGGCGGATCGGGGAAGCCGCCGTTGCCGTCGTTGAGGAACACCGACAGGCTGTTGGCCGCGAGGTTGGGCAGCACCAGGTCCGGGCCGCCGGGGGAGCCGTCGCCGGCGGTGTTCATCTCGCCCACGTCGCCGTCGCCCGGTTCGTCACCGGAGAGGTACTGGTTGGGCGACGCGTCGTCGAAGTCGCCGTTGCCGTCGCCCACGAGGGCGGCCACGAAGGTGCCGAAGTCGTTCAGGCCCTCGAGCTCGGCGGCGCCGTCCTCGTACCAGACCAGGATCACGTCCAGGTTGCCGTCGGGCGGGTCGGGGGCCACGTCCTGCAGGATCGGGGAGACGCCCTTGCCCGAGTACGCCGTGGCCACTTCGGTCACCGTGAACGTGCCCGCCGCGCCGAAGGTGTTCATCAGCACGGTGAGCACGACCGGGGGGTACTCGTCGCCGAAGGTCCCCGGGGCGTGGGAGACGTTGTCGGCGCTGGTGAACACGGCGTCGAGCAGGCCGTCGCCGTCGATGTCACCCAGCGCGCCGTAGGTGGGGTGCACGCCGTCGCTGTCGGGCACGGCGTACTCGCTCGTCACCGCCTCGGCCGGAAACGCGTTGGCCAGCGTGAAGCCGCCCGCGCCGTCGCCGGCCCAGAGCTGGATCAGACCCTGGGGTTCGCCGCCCGGCCCGCCGTCGAACTCGTGCACCGTGAGCAACACGTCCAGGTCGCCGTCACCGGTGAGTTCGCCCGCGAGCACCGACGCGACGGCCTGGCCGCCGGCGAACGTACCGCTGCTGGTGAGGGCGCCCGAGCCGTTGTTGAGCAGCACGCTGACGAAGCCCTGCTCGGTGGGGCCCGGCAGCGCCACGGCGCCGCTGGCCGTGACCGCGTCGAGGCCGTTCACGCCGTCGAAGTCGCCCAGCGCCAGGTCGGTGTGCAGGCTGGGGCTGGCGCCGTTGACCTGGGCGAAGAGTCCGGCGCCGAAGCTGCCCGAGCCGTTGCCGGTGAACACGGTCACGCCGTCGTCCGCCGCCACGATCACATCAAGGTCGCTGTCGCCGTTCATGTCGCCGACGCCCAGGGCGACGGGCCCCGCGTCGGAGGGCAGTGGCGTCTCCACCTGGGCCTGGAACGGCGGCTGACCGATGGCGGGTTCGGACGCCAGGTAGCTGAAGCTGTCGCCGGCGAAGTTGCTGGTGACGATGTCATCGGCGCCGTCGCCGTCGAAGTCGGCGGTGCTGGCCATGCTCGGCCCCGCGCCCGTGGCGAACTCGCCCACCGACTCGAAGGCCACGTCACCGTCCACGGTGGACAGCACGGTCTCCACGCCCACGGTCGAACCGAGCAGGTCGGGAACGACCACGATCGGGTCGTCGATCGCCTCGTCCCCGTCGGTGGTGGAGGGCGCCACGAGCGTGGCCCGGCCGGCCCGGCCGTCGAGCGACGCGGTGGGCGGCACGTAGGGCTCCTGGCTGGGGATCCCGGCGAGCTGCAGCACGTACACCGCGCCGGGGTTCACCGAGAGCTCGTCGAGGGCGTCGTCGCCCACGGCACCCACCACGAGGTCGACCACGCCGTCGCCGTCCAGGTCGCCGATGTTGGCCAGCGACGTGCCGAAACCGTCGAATTCCTCCAGGCCCGCCGCCCCCAGCGTGGGCTGGGAGAACTCCCGGTACGACAGCGGCGTGCCGGTGCCGTCGAGGAACAGCACGAAGGCGCGGCCGTTGCCGATGGTCGCGTTGGCGAAGGCGCCCACCGCGATGTCACCGAAGCCGTCGCCGTCGAGATCGCCGAGCGCGGCGATGTCGGTGCCCCAGCGCTCACCCGGGGCGATGCCCGGCGTGAAGGCGCCCGTGTCGGGCAGGATGATGGTCTCGTCCTTGACCGTGCCGTTGCTGTTGAGCAGCAGGATCCAGACCTTGCCGGTGAGGCCGCCGAAGAAGTCGGTGCCCACCGCCAGGTCGGGCACGCCGTCGCCGTCGTGGTCGCCCAGGCCGTCCACGCTCCAACCGAAACCGTTGCTGTTGCCGAGCGGGTCGGTCAACCCGCCCTGGGTGTGGCTGATCTTCTGCTCGCTCTTGACCGTGCCGTCGGTGTTCATGAACAGCACGTAGACGGCGCCCCTCTCGCTGTCTTCGAAGGGCACGGCCGTGCCGCCGTCGTCGTCGCGGAAGGCGCCCACGGCGATGTCGGTGACGCCGTCGCCGTCGACGTCGCCGAGGTTGGCCACGCTGAAGCCGAACTGGTCGTTGTCATCGAGCGGTCCTGTGAGCCCGCCCACGGAAGCGTTGATCTTCTGGTCGGACTGCACCGTCCCGTTGGCGTTCAAGAAGATGACGTGGGCCGCGCCCTGGCGGTTCACGTTGTCGTCGAGTTCGTAGCCCACGACGATGTCCGGGGTCCCGTCGCCGTTGAGGTCACCGATGCCGTCGACGCTGATGCCGAAGTGCCCCTGCTCGTTGAGCGCGGTGGTCAGGCCGCCCTGGGTCTCGGAGATCTTCTGCCACGAGTTCACCGTGCCGTCGCGCTTCATGAAGAGCACGTAGACCGCGCCCCGGGCGCTCGCGGTGGGGCCATCGTCGTCGAAGGGAGCGCCCACGACCATGTCGCGGATGCCGTCGCCGTTCAGGTCGCCGATGCCGGCGCTGCCCCAGCCGAAGTTGTCGCCGTCGTCGAGGTCGCCGGTGAAGCCGTTGAGGTTCTCGATGATGCGAGTCGCCGTGCGGATCTCGCCCGGGAGCTGCGCGCTCGCCGGGCCGATCAGGCTGCCGGCCATGAGCGCGCCGATGACGACGCGCAGAACGGTACAACGCCGGCGCACGGCGGACGGCTGGCTGAACATGGCTGTCTGGACTCCAGGGTGTGCCCGACCACGCCCGCTCCTGCCCGGTGCGGTCCGTATTCGAGCGCGCTCAAGTCTATGCGCGAAACGCGATCTGGTCCTCGGCGGTGTGCCGCCCTGCATGGCTGATAGGGCCATGGGGGCCGCAACCGAAGCCCGCTTCGCGAGACGGGAGCGGGGCGCATCTCGGTGGAACGACCGGTCAGGATCCCGCCCAGCCGGTCAGGATCCGCCCAGCCGGTCAGGATCCGCCCAGCCGGTCAGGTCCGCCCAGCCGGTCAGGATCCGCCCAGCCGGTCGGGAGCCCCGAGCATCGGGGCCGGGCGCGAGCACGGCCGACACGCCCAGTCCCCCGGAAGGAGAGCGGGCTCCGGCGCGCTGCCGCGGCCACGCTCCAGTCCCGTCCCGCGGCCGGACGATCAGGGGGGATGGACTTCTCCTCCACCGGCTCGCTGATCACGTCGTTGATGGTGGGCTCGGTCGGTCTCGGCCTGTTCCTCTACGGCCGCAAGCAGACGCGGGTCCCGCACCTCGCCGTCGGCATCACGATGATGGTCTACCCCTACTTCGTGACCGGCACGCTGCCCATGCTCGGCATCGCCGTCGTGCTGCTCGGCGGCTTGTGGGCCCTGAGGAACGCCGGAGCCTGAGCGCAGCCGACCCGGGCGCATGCGGCAGGCCATTCCCCGCGCGGGCCCGAGGGGCGAGAATGCCATGGGGGGCACGCGCAGCTCACCCGGCACCGCCATGTCCGGCGTCCGGGCGATGGGAGCACACGACGATGAGCGAGACCGAGACCAGCACCGACGGCAGCACCGGCACGCCCGCCTTCGACGAGACGCGGTCCGAGGCGTTCGCCGAGCGCTTCCTGACCGCGTTGAACGAGTCGTCGCTGATGATGATGTTGTCGATCGGTCACCGCACGGAGTTGTTCGACGCACTCGACGGGCTCGACTGGTCCACGTCGCAGCAGATCGCTGACGCGGCCGGCCTGGACGAGCGCTATGTGCGCGAGTGGTTGGGGGCGATGGTGACCGGGCGCATCGTGGACCACCGCGCGGCGGACAAGACCTACAAGTTGCCTGCCGAGCACGCGCGCTGGCTCACGCGCAGGGTCACGCCCGAGAACCTCTCGGTGACGGCGCAGTGGATCAGCGTGCTCGGGTGTGTGGAGTCCAAGATCGTCGACGCGTTCAAGACGGGCGGCGGCGTGCCCTACGAGTGCTACGAACGCTTCCACGAGACCATGGCCGAGGAGAGCGCGCAGACGGTGGTGGCCGCGCTGCAAGAGCACATCCTGCCGCTGGCCGAAGGGCTCGAAGCGAAGTTCCAGCGCGGCATCACCGTGCTCGACGTGGGCTGCGGGTCGGGCCGTGCCGTGTGCGCACTGGCCCAGGCGTTCCCGAACAGCAGGTTCACCGGCTACGACCTGTGCGCCGATGCCATCGACGCGGCGAACGCCCACGCCCGCGAACTCGGGCTCGCCAACGTCGACTTCGCCGCTCGCGACATCACGCGGCTCGACGAGCCCGGCGCGTACGACCTGGTCACCGCCTTCGACATCGTCCACGACCAGAAGGACCCGGTCACCGTGCTCGCCAACGTGCACGGCGTGCTGAAGTCCGGCGGCACCTTCCTGATGCAGGACATCTCCGGGTCGAGCCACGTCGAGAACAACCTCGACCACCCGGTCGGGCCGTTCGGCTACACGATCTCCACCATGCACTGCATGACGGTGTCGCTGGCCCAGGGCGGCAAGGGCCTCGGCGCCATGTGGGGCGAGGAGCTGGCGGAGAGCATGCTGCGCGACGCCGGGTTCACCGACATCGCCAAGCACAGCCTCGAGCACGACTTCATCAACGTGTACTACGTGATGCAGAAGGCGTAGCGTTCTGGGACGAGCACCGGCGGCCGGCTGAGAGTCAATCGTCCTCGATCACCTCGGTGCCGAAGGTGTTGTCCACGTACTCGTTGGCGCCCTGCCCGGCCGTGTCGCGCAGGTCCACGTCGCCGCTGCCGTTCGCACGGTTGAGGGTGAAGCTGTTGCCCGCGCCGCCCACGAAGAAGCCGGCTGCCCCCGCCTTGCGGGCGTAGTTTCCGACGTAGGTGTCGCCGCTGCCCGCCGCACGGAAGCCGTGGTTGCCCGGCGCGATCACGCGCACGTTCTCGAACGTGTTGCCGCTGGACTCGTGGCTCTCGTCGACCCCGTGGCCGCCGGCCTTCACGACGCGCGAGTTGCGCAGGCTGGAGTTGGTGACGTTGTCGAAGGAGAAGCCCGTTCCGCCCACGCTCACCGCCTTGCAGCGCTCGAAGTCCACGCCGTCGCGGTCCGACACGACGAAGCCGTCGTCATCGGCGACGTTCTTGACCACCACATCGGTCACCTGGGCGCCGTGCGCGAGCATCAGCACGCCGTCGTGGCCGATGGTGTTGATGCGCACCTTGTTGATCGAGACCGGTCCGTCGATCGGGGCACCATCTTCGGGTTCGGGTGCCGGGCCGGCGCTGGGCTCGATCTCCATGGCGACACCGTCGATGCGCTTGAAGGTCACGGTGTCCACGGTCAGTTCTCGACCGCGGTGCAGGATGCCGTCGCCTTCGATGCGGTCGAAGCGCAGCTTGTAGACGTCGACGTCCGCGTTGCCCGACGAGTCCAGCCCGGTGCCGGAGCGCGAGATCTTGGAGCGCTCGATGCGCGTCGACCCGCCGCCCGAGATGTGGAACGCCTTGCCAGCGACCTCGTACAGCTTGCAGCGCTCCACCAGCACGTCGCTCGAGCTGGCCAGGTGGATGCCGTCGTGGCCTACGTCGTCGATCACGCAGCGGGTGATCAGCACGTTGTTGCTGCTCGACAACTCGATGCTGTCGTCGTTGCCGCCCGTCACACGCACCCGGTCGATGATGACATCGTTGGACGAGGCCACGCCCACGCCGTCCCGGTCGATCGTGTTCTCCACGACGATGCCCGTCAGGCGCACGTCGTTGCTCGAACTCACCGAGACCCCGTTGTCGCCCAGCGTGTCGCGCACCACGAAGCCCTTGACCGAGATGCCGTTGCTGGACTGGATGCGGATCCCGCCGTCGACCTCTTCCTCGCCGTCCGTGGGCAGGGTGCCGCCCAGCACGACCGGCCGGCCCTTGCCGCGCAAGCTGATGTCGTTGTGGTTCAGGATCAACACGTGCCCCGGGTAGACGCCCTTCGACACGAGGACCTCGTCCCCCGGCAGGGCGGCGTCCACGGCCTGCTGGATCGTGTCGAAGTCCTGGGGCACGCGCAGGGTCTCCGGGGCGGGAGCGGCCGCAGCGAGCGCAGGTGCCGCGGTTGCGATGGTGACGAGCAACGAGCCGAGCAGGCGGTGGAAAGGGATCACGCGGGGTCTCCGTGGCGAAGGCAGAGGGGGGCAGGGTGCCCTGAACGGCGTCGGCCGAGGGCGGCCCACCAGGGGCCACGAGGAGAAGCGGGGTCCGGGCCCGGACTCCGTCAGGCGGCGAGGAAGCTGGCGACCTCCCCGGGGCGGCGCAGGGGTGCCTGCGTGGCGCGTCGGTGCCACTCAATCCTCGCCGACGGCAGGGGAGGCTGGTCCGAGAAGGACCGTGCTGCCGCCACTCCCGTCGCCACCACATGCCCGGAGTTCACGCACGTCTCCACTCGGCAGTCCCCCGCGCCCGCCCTCGGCGCTCACGTGCTCGGGCCCTGCGAGTCGGTCGGTGATGATCAGGATGTTGCCTCCTGAGCCGGCGCCGCCGCCGCCGTTCTCGGCCAGATCACCTGTTGCATCCCCTCCGTCTTGACCGTCGCTGACGATGCTGCCTTCAAGGCGAAGGCGTTTAGCGAACAGGAGGATGATGCCGCCGCCACGGCCTCCCGCCCCGGCGGTGCCTCCTGCATCACCCTCTTTGTCTCGTGCACCGCTGCCGCCGCCCGAGCCGAGGTTCAGCTCCTGTGTGAGGTCTCCTGAGCCGTAGGCCACCCCACCGAATCCGCCCTCCCCGCCGTTGTGGGGTTCGCCGGGGAACCCGGGAAGTGCGTGACCCGCGCCACCCCCGCCGACGCCGTCGCAGTTGACGAGACTCACGGCACCTCCGCCCCCGCCAGCGTTGGGGTTCTCTGCAGAGACGCCGGGGCCGGCCGTCGATTCCCCCTGGATGCCCTGATCGACGGAGACTCCGCCTCCTCGGAATCCTTGCGATTCGGTGGAGACCTGTCCACGAATGATCGCTGTGTCCTGCACGCGCGCCACCACGATCCCACGCTTGTTGTCGCTCCATGCGAGCGACGCGATGCTCGCATCCGCGGCGACCGTGAGCCGAGTGTAGTGCGGCACTCGTATGAGCTGGGCGGCTCTCGCGTTCGGTACGTCGAACGTGCCCGACTCGTACGCCAGGCTGAGTGGGGAGAGCGTGACGGTGCGGGGGCCGAGTGCGATCACCTCCGCGAATTCGTACTGGCCCGCGAGGAACGGGTGCTGTGACTGGTGGACGAGGACCTCATCGCCGACGCTGAGTGAGCCGTTGGTGTCGACTGTCAGGGTCGCTGTGCCAGGGCCGAACGACGAGTCCTGCACCGATGAGAAGCGGTTGATGAGGAACGAGAGCTCCTCGACGACGAGAGGGCCGTCGGCACCATTGCCGAAGAGTTCATCGGGTACGCCCGTGTCGATCGCGGAGATCCGCCGGGGGGCCGGGCCGTCGGCGGCGGGTGTCGATGCGACCTGAATCGGCAGGCTCTGGGGCCATGCGGCGCCCGTGAGGAGCAGAACCAGGACCACGACACCGGAGTGGCGGGAGGGTGGCCGAACCTCTCGGCTGTGTAGCATGTGCTTGTCCTCGCGAGTCGGGCGCGTCTCGTCAGCGGTCGAGCTGCTCGAGGCGAACGCACTTTGTGAGTGCGGTGTTGTTCGTCCGGTTGGCGCGTGGCTCAGCTACCGACGTTCCGTCGGCGACTCGTCGTCGGTCGCTGTGGTCGGGGCGCCGACCAGCGCCACTTCGAGGTCCTTCCCGTGGTCCTGCGTGGGAGCCGAACGCTCTCAGGGCGGTGGGGTCGGGGTCCAGTCCATGAAGTGCCCGTACACCTCGGTCGCACGCCGCCTCAAGTCTTCGAGTCGTTCCTCTGGCTCGTTCAGGGGGGGGGAGCTGGGGTGAGACGAGGAGTGTTCTCTCATGTCCGCGAGCCGCGCCAGGTAGTCGCGCACATGGACGCCGACACCACCCTCTTCGATGTCGATGATGCGGAAGTCGATTTCGTCGAAGAAGTCGTCGGCCCGGCCGATGACCTGGCGAGTTTCGGCATCCTGGAGCTCTTCTCTGATCGTGTCGAGCTCGCCCTCAGGAACGAGGGCGACGAAGCGCAGGCCCTCGCGGCGTTCTATCCCCGAAGACTTCCATGCGGAGTGGAGTTCGAGAATGGTCCGGTCACGCATCCCGGCTCCCACGAAGACGATGTGCCCCAGGCCGGCCGCGCTGGAGTACGTAGTTCTCAGGCGATCGCCACGTGATCCGCTGAGAGCGCCGTTGTCCCACGCCCGGTCGGGATCGAGCAACATGGTGTTGATGTCGTTGATGTCACCGTGAAGCTTGAGCACGAACTGAGGGTTGCTGAGGATGAAGGAGAGGAACTCGGCGTCGTATCGATAGCTGCGCAAGAACGAGGGCTCCGGGCCTCCGTAGAGCGCCTGCAGCTCCTCTTTCCTCCACACCTAGGAGTGTGGAGCCCTTCAACGCAACCGATCGCCTTGGGCGGTGCTGGCACTGCTGGTGCCGGGCCGCCTCAGTCCCCGAGTTCGGTGCGCAGGCGTTCGATGGCCGCGAGGCGCCGGTCCCAGCGGGGGTCGCCCGGTTGCAGGGCGTCGCGCGCGGCCTCGGCGCTGACGAGTGCGGCAGGGATGTCGCCGGCGAGCTCGTGCAACTCCCGCTGGGTCGTGTAGCAGGACGAGAGCACGGCCCGTCGGGCGGCCCCCTGGGTGCAGGCGCCCTCGGTGCGCGTCTCGGCCAGTCGGATCGCGCGGTCCATGTAGCCCAGGGCCTGTTGCAGGGGCTCGTCGCCGGCGCCGCGGGTGCACAGCAGCAACGAGCCGTGGGCCGCGTCGTTGAGCAGGCTGATCTCGAGTCCGTTGAGTGCGAGAGCGTCTTCCATCGGCTGCAGGTAGGTCTCGACGTCGTCGACCGTGAGCGCGTCCTCGCCGCCCCGCTCGGTGATCAGTTGGCGTCGCAAGGCCAGGCCGAGGTTGAAGTGGGCCTGCCAGTAGCGGTCGTCCAGTGCGATGGCCTGGCGTCCCGCGTCGGCGGACTGGGCGTAACGCTCGGCCGCCCGGGCCGGGTCGTAGGGCGCGAGCTTGTACAGCGTGGCCGAGCGACCGATGTGACCGAGGAAGGCCTCGTTGGTCTGCGTGAGCTGGGTGAACACGTCGAGCGCGTACTCGAACCACCCGATCGCCTCGGCCTGGGCCGCCCCCGCTTCGTCCCCGAGCCCCTGGCTCGCCAGGGCGCGCACGGACGCCTCGGCTCGCCGCCCGAGCCCGAGCGCCGCGTCGCCCGACCAGGCCATGACCGTGGGGTCGGGTGCGGACGGGTCGAAGCTGCGTCGTACGTGGTCGCGCAACTCGTCCTCCCGCGCCATCTGGGTCAGCAGGGACTCGCGGGCCCGCAGCACGGCTGTCTGCAAGTGCGATGCGTGGTCGGCGATAGCCAGGGCTGCGTCGGCGGAGTGCAGGTCGCCGACCGACTGGAACAACTTGGCGCGCACGAGGTTGGCGTCCGGATCCTCCGGGTGCCATTTGAGGAAGTCCTCGAGGTACGACGCGGCGGCTTCCCATTCGCACAGATCGATCGACGTCTCGGCCAGCTTGAGGTTGAGTCGATCGCGGTCGGCGTCGGGTCGGGCGCCGGCGCGGCGGTAGGCGTCGCGCGCGGCAGCGTTGCGTTCCAGGTCGCGGTGGATGTCACCCACGAGTTGCCAGTCGCTCCAGCTCGCCCCTTCGGCCAGGGCCTCGAAGCGCGCGGTCGCGGCGCGCGCGCGCTCGTCGCGCCCGAGGGTGGTCTCGATGGCGGCGAGCACGGCGTGGTAGGCGGGGCTGTCGAGTTGGTCGTCGCCGGCTTCCCGCGCCCGTTCCTCGGCGCGCCTGGTCCACTCCTCAGCCTGGGTCGGGCGCTGGCGTTCCAGGTAGGCGCGCGCCATGAGCACGCCGTCCTCGGCGTCGAAGCGCGGCTCCCAGTGAGCGACGTACTGCTCCAGGTCGGCCACGCCGATGTTGTCGCCGAGGCGCTCGACTCCCAACCGCGCCACGAGCACGTCGCGATCCTGCCCGTGGAGCTGATCGGTCTGCTGCTCACGGATCCAGTAGGCGCCCACGACGCCGAGCAGCAGCGCGAGTCCCCACGCGGGCAGCGCGCCCCAGCGACGGGCCTTCGCCAGGCGGACGCCCAGCAGGCCCAGGGGCCAGGCGAGCGCGAGCGTGGCCAGTGCGATCAGTCCGAGGCGCACGTCGTGCACGCCGGCGTCGGTGCGCGCCCGGGACTGGAGCCAGAAGTCGATCGCGAACCAGGCGGTGGGGACCAGCAGCACGACGGCCGCCAGGGTCGACGTGGCCAGTGTGCGCGCCGCCCGAGCCGCGCGGCCCACAGCACTCAGCGGCCGGGCGATGGTCGACTCGCCGTTCAGGTAGCGCTGCAGGTCCTCGGCCATCTCCCCGGCGCTCGCGTAGCGTTCGGACGGAGTCTTCGCGAGGGCCTTGAGGCACACCGCTTCGAGGTCGGCGTGCACGCCCGGTTGCAGCTTGCGCAGCGGCTTCGGCGCGCGCGTGAGGATGTCGAGGAACATGGCCTGCATGCTGTCGGCGGCGAAGGGCACCCGCGCCGTGAGCAGGCGGTAGAGCGTGGCGCCCAGGCTGTACACGTCGGTACGCCCGTCGATCTCGTCGGCCTTGGCCTGGACCTGTTCGGGGCTCATGTAGTGGGGCGTGCCCATGATCGCGCCGGTGCGCGAGAGCCCCAGCTTGTCCTCCATGCGCGCCAGGCCGAAGTCGGAGATCTTGGGTACGCCCTCCTCGGTGAGCAGCACGTTGGCCGGCTTGATGTCCCGGTGGATGACGTTGTGTGCGTGGGCGTGATGCAGTGCGTCGGCGAGTTGGCGTACGATGCCCGCCGACCAGTCGCAGTGCTGGGCATCGGTCTTGCTGCCGTCCTGGGCGCGCTGCTCGCAGAAGTCTTCCAGGTCGCCGCCGGACACGAACTCCTGCATCAGCAGGTGGTGCCCGTGGTGTTCCTCGAGACCGTACACGGCCACGATGTTGGGGTGGTTGAGTCGGCCCGCGGCCTCCGCTTCCAGGTGGAAACGGTCGACCTGCTCCTGGGTGAAGGCAGCCTCCTTGGGCAGGACCTTCACCGCCACCGGGCGGTCCACCGAGATCTGGCGGCCGGCGAAGACGACGCCCTGCGCGCCCCGACCGATCTCCCGGTCCAGGGTCAGGTCGCCGAAACGCTCGCCCGCGCGGAGGACGCTCTCGGGTGCAGCGGTCATTCGTTCAAGCGCTCGCCTCGCTCACGGGCCCATGATAGACGGATGGCGAACCGTGGACGAAGCCGCAGCACGGGCCACGGCCTGTGAGCCCAGCAGGAGCCGGGGCTGCTCCCGCCGGGCTCGCGACGACGCCGGAGTCGGCGCGGCCCCTTTCGGGTTCGGTAGTGGGTGGTATGTTGCGCCTTCGGATTGCCGCGCCTCCCCCCTGTTGCTGCCGGCAGTTCCCCCTGAGATGGAGTCCCCACATGCTGTCGTTCCCCTTTGCGCTCCCGGTCCGTACCCCGTCGATCGCCGACCTGAGTCGCACCGCCTTGCGCAACGTGCGGCGCGGACTGACTGTTCTGGCGCTGTTGCTGATCGCGGTCCCGGCCGCGGCCCAGCTCGGGACGATCAAGTCGACGATCGAGATCGGTGAGTCGGTGATACCCACCGGTCTGGCTGCGAGCGACATGTTCGGCACGGACATGGCGATCATCGGCGACCTGAACGGCGACGGTTTCCCCGAGATCGCCGTCGGCACGCCTTCCGACGACAACGAACAGGACGATCACGGCTCGGTGTGGATCCTCTTCACGGGAGCAGGCGGCGCGATCACGAGTGCGGTGGAGTTCGGTGACGACCCGGCCACCGGCTCGGCCAAGCTGGGCGGTTTCGTGGGCACCTTCGACGGCATCGCCGGCGCCAACTTCGGTTCCGGGATCGCGCCTCTCGGAGACCTCGCCGGCGACGGCAAGCTCGTGGTCGCGGTCGGTGCCGACGACAGCGGCTTCCGCGAGGGCAGCGTGTGGATCTGCACCCTCGATTCGGCCGGCGCCGTCACGCTGTCGCAGGAGATCGGCGAGAACGCCGGCGGCTTCGGCTCCACCGAGCTCGCAAACGCCGACAACTTCGGCGTGTCGGTGGCCAACATCGGCGACCTCGACGACGACGGCGTGCCGGACCTGGCGGTGGGTGCGCTCGGCGACAACGACGGCCTGGGAGCCGGCGCGGTGTGGATCCTGTTCATGGACACCGACAGCACGATCAAGTCGAGCCAGAAGATCAGCGACACGGCGGGCAACTTCACCGCGGATCTCACCGCGTTCTCGTTCGCGCAGTTCGGCGCGTCCGTCACCGCGCTGGGTGACTTCGACGGCGACGGCGTGGAGGACATCGCTGTCGGCGCGCCCGGCGTCACCGTCCCCGGTGCCTGCGTCGCGGACGGAGCGGTGTACCTCCTGTACCTCAACACCAACGGCACGGTGAAGGACTACACCCAGATCGCGCCCGGCATCAACGGTTTCCCCGACCCGACCTTCGGCTGCGACTCGGTGGGGGATGAGGTCGCGGCCCTGGGCGATCTGGACGGCGACGGCATTCTCGACCTGGTCATCAGCGCCGGCTCGAACGGCAGCTCCGACGCGGAGTGGGTCTGCCTGCTCAACGCCGACGGCAGCGTGCGGGAAGCGATCGAGATCACCCCGCCCGCCGGTGTCTTCCTCGCCGACACCTTCGGCGTGGGCCTCGGCACGCTGGGAGACTGGGACGGCGACGGTTACCCCGACCTGCTCATGGGAGCGATCGAGACCGACGGCGTGGATGCGGACGAGGGCAAGTTGTTCATCGTCATGTTCAACGGACCCAACGAGCAGACCGCCTACGAGAGCATCTTCGTGAACGCGCTCGACGGGCGCCCGGGGCGCGTCACGCCGCTCCTGCCGCCGCCCGGTGGCGGCGACGAAGCGATCGACGAGCCCGTGGTCGTGGTGCCGAAGGCCAGCGGCAGCTCGGTCAACGTGCAGCAGGCCTCCCAGGTGGAGGGCATCCTGGCCTTCACCGAGGTGGGTGAGTTCCCCGTGGGCAACGGCCCCAGCATGGCCGTGCGCGGGGTCTTCGAGACCGGCTCGGTGAACGAGTCGATCGCCACCTCGAACCAGGGTGGTGACAGCTTCTCCGTGCTGCTGGCCAACGACACCCTGGGCCAGCCGCCGTTCGACGCGCAGAGCGAGTTCCCGCTGCCCAGCGACGGAGCACCCGTGGCGATCAACACCGCCGACTTCGACGAGGACGGCGACCTCGACATCGTCACGGCGGGCGATGGCGGCCTGTCGATCTTCCTCGGCGACGGCCTGGGCGGCTTCACCTTCCAGAGCTTCACCGCGGTGACGCTGATGACCGACTTCGCCATCGCCGACGTGAACAACGACGACGACCTCGACGTGGTCGCCAGCAGCGGCGCCATCGCCGGCGGCCCCGGCCTGGAGCAGGGCTTCGCCACGGTGCTGCTCGGCGACGGCGCGGGCAACCTGTCCAGCTCGGGCACCTTCGCCACGGGTCAGGCGATCGTCTCGATCCTGGTGGACACGATCGACGCCGGCGCCAACGCCGACGCGCTGGTCGTGGTGCACGAGTTCGACGGCGGCCCGTCGAGCGAACCCCAGGCCACGGTCGAGCTGTGGCTCGGCAACGGCTCGGGCGGCTTCACCCAGTCGGGCCTGTTCACCGGCTTCTCGGTGGCGGACCTGGACGGCATCGGTCCGACCTACGGCGCCCTGGGCGACATCAACGGCGACAGCTTCCTCGACGCGGTCTACACCAGCTCGGAGAACGTGTCGCACCCGGTGACGGCGTTCGCCGACGAGCATCCGCCGATCGAGGTCACCGTGCTGGTCAACGACCAGGCCGGCGGCTTCAACGTGAGCACGCTCGGCACGGCCTACGCCGGCAAGGGCACCTCACCGATCCTGATCGACCTCGCGCCCGTGGGCGGCGACGGCGATCTCGATCTCGTCTTGTGCTGGTACGAGGACCTGATCGCCGGCACCCAGAGCGGTGATCAGTTCGAGACCTACCTCGCGTTGCTCGTGGGTGACGGCGCAGGTGGCTTCACCGATCCCGCCCCGAACCAGTTCCTGACCGGCAACGAGCCCGGTGACGGGGACGTCGGTCAGCTCGATCCGACCGGTGACGGCGGCACGAACGGCCTCGATCTCGTCGTTCCCAACCTGGCCGACAACAGTCTCAGCGTCCTGCTGGGCGACGACGACGGCGGCGTCTCGGGCAGCTCGACGATTCCCAACGTGGACGACCTGAACCCCGGCACGCTGCCCGGCGGCGGCTTGTGGGAGGGCGGCCCGCGCGGGGCGCAGCTCGGTCTGATGAGCGGCGACAGCGCTCTCGATGTCGTCGTCTACAACAACTGGGAGGACACCTCGAACCTGTTCAGCCAGGTGTTCCCCAGCCTCTCGTTCTTCACCGGCAACGGCAGCGGCAGCTTCGCCAAGGTGCAGTACCTGACGCTGGCGCGGGGCGGCGAGTTCGCCCTGGGCGACGTCACCGGCACGACGAGTGTCGATGCGGTGGTGACCCAGCGCGAGGGTTCAGGCGGCGCCGACGTGGTGCTGTTGTTCCCCGGCCTGGGCACGGGTTCGGTGAACACGTCGGCCACGACGCTCAACGTCCCGGCGGGGCAGTCGCTCTCGGGCGGCATCGTCCTGACCGACGTGGACGGGGACCCGGACCTGGAGATCGTCACCACGACGACCGACGACACCACGAGTGACGGGCGTCTGCTGGTCTACGACGACGACGGCGGCTTCACCAGCCAGGCCTTCGACATGAACGTGGACTGGGGCACGATCCGCAGCCTCGACGTGGGCGATGTGACCGGTGACGGCATCGACGACATCGTCATCGGCGGTGACGACGGGCGGCTGCACGCCGCGGCCGGCGACGGCCTGGGCAGCTTCGCGCCCAGCGCGGTCGGTGATCAGGCCGCGAGCGGTGGTGGCGGCGCGCTGCGCCTCGGCGACCTGAATGGCGACGGCACGCTCGACGTGATCTCCAGCAACCGGGCGAGCGCCGGCATCGACCAGGCCTACGTGCGCACCCTGCGCGGTGGCAGCAACGGCAACTTCGACGTGAGCACGGTGGGCGGGTTGTCCTCGACGGGTCCGCGCGGCGCCCTGCGTCCGCTCGTGGCCGACATGGACGACGACGGCACCGACGACATCGTGCTGATCCACGGCACGAGCAACGCCGTCTCGATCCTGCTCAACGAGCTGAACGGCTTCAGCACCTACGGCCCGGGCAAGTCGGGCAAGGGCGGCTTCGTCCCGACGCTCACGGGTCGCGGCTACACCACGCCCGACGGCAACGTGACGATCACGGTGGCCGATGCGGTGGGGGACACGCTGGGCCTGTTCCAGGTCGGCGTGGGCCAGGACGCGATCAACCCCATCGCGGCCGTGCCGACAGTGATCTTCGACTTCATCGTGCCGATCCTGGGTGTCACCGGCGAAGCGGGCGGCGGGTTCCTGCCGCTCGCCTTCGAGTTGCCCAACGACTCCGCGTTCGTGGGTGCCGAGCTCACCATGCAGGTGTTGATCCGTGACTTCGACGCGGGCATCTCACCGCCCTTCGCCGTCTCCGCCACGAACGGCCTGGCCATGCTCATCGTGGAGTAGGGTCCGGGCTAGAGTTCTCGCAGGCTGGCGACGTTGTGGGTGAGTTCGCTGCCGGCGGTGAAGGTGCCGTGGTTCATCGCCACCGGCAGCTCCGCCCCCGCGAGGACCAGTTCGAGCCTGGCGCGCAGACCGGCGGCGTCCCCGGGCGCGCAGTGCACGACGAGCGCGTCGTCGTGGGTGTGCACCGAGTCGGTGTGCCGACTGTGCTGGTGGACCAGCTCGTGCACCTGCTGCTTTCGCGTCGGGTCGAAGGCCAGGTGCAGCAGGTCGTGCTGCTTCTCCGGGCCCGCGGCGCGAGCCCGCCTGGCGCCGCGACGATCGCAGGCGTCGAACGACTGCTGATCCCAATCCGCCGAAGTCCTGCTGCTCACCTGCGTCATCGTGCTCTCCGTGTCGAGGGACCCTGTTACCGGCGGCCCCGTGTGGGGCAGCCCCGTGTCGAGCGGCCGCGAAGTCCTCGCCACCGAGACTAGGTCCCGCGGTACCCGAGTTGAAGTCCGCAATCCGGGCTCTCTCGTCAGCTTGGTCCCGGTGGATTCGCGGCGTCAGGCGGTTCCCGCGCCCCGCGCTGCCCGGGCGCTGGGCCGTTGGGCGTATGGCCGCCTGCCGGTGGACCCGGTCCAATGCAGAGCCCCGGCCGTGCGCCGCGAGTGCGCCGGCCATCGGGTCTCGTTCGGTTCCTTCCGGGAGCAGCTCATGCCTGACGACGTGCACACGCCTTCGAATCGTGACGCGCAGCGCGGCGACTTGCCGCTGGTGCTGCCGCTGGCCGAAGTGACCGCCGGCATGGTGTCGCTGGTGGGGGGCAAGAACGCGTCACTGGGTGAGATGGTGCGTTCGCTGGGCGCCGCGGGGGTGCGCGTTCCGGACGGCTTCGCGCTGACGGTCGCTGCCTGGCACGCGCACTTGGAGACAGCCGGCATCCGCGACCGGCTGGACATGCTGCTGGACGGACTCGACGTGTCCGACGTGGCGGCCTTGCAGCGTGCCGGCGCCGCTGCCCGCGAACTGATCGCCTCGGCCGAACTCCCGCCCGCCGTGTGCACGGCGCTGCGAACGGCGTACGCAGACCTCTCGGCGGTGCACGACGAAGAGGCCACCGACGTCGCCGTGCGCTCCAGCGCCACGGCCGAAGACCTGCCCACGGCCTCCTTCGCCGGGCAGCAGGAGACGTACCTCAACGTGCGCGGCCTGCCGCAGCTCGAGGACGCCGTACGCCGCTGCATGGCGTCGCTGTACACCAACCGCGCCATCGTCTACCGCGCCGCCCGGGGCATCGCCCACCGGGACGTGGCGCTCTCGGTCACGGTGCAGAAGATGGTGCGCAGCGACCTCGCGTCAGCCGGCGTGATCTTCACCCTCGACACCGAGACGGGCTTCCGCGACGTGGTGCTGGTCACGGGCGCGTGGGGTCTGGGCGAGTCGGTGGTGCAGGGGCGCGTGAACCCCGACGAGTTCTGGGTGCACAAGCCGACCCTCGCGTCGGGCCACGCGCCGCTGCTGCGCCGCGAGGCGGGGGACAAGGCGCTGCGGCTGGTGTACGACAGCGAGGGCACCGCCGCCGTGCGCGAGGAGCCGGTGCCGCGGGCCGACCGCGAGCGCTTCTGCCTGGACGACGACGAGGTGCTGCAGCTCGCCCGCTGGGCGCTGACGATCGAGGAGCACTACTCGACGCACTACGGTCGGCCCACGCCCATGGACCTGGAGTGGGCCAAGGATGGTCGCAGCGGGGAGCTGTTCATCGTGCAGGCGCGCCCCGAGACCGTGCACGCTCAGGAGGATCTGGCCGCGCTCGAGATCCATCGCATCGACACCAAGGTCGCGCCCCTGGTGACCGGCAAGAGCGTGGGCGCGCGCGTCGGCGCGGGCGCGGTGCGGCTGGTACGCGATGCCCAGGACCTGCACGCGTTCCAGGACGGCGACGTGCTCGTGGCCGAGATGACCGATCCCGACTGGGAACCGGTGCTGGCCCGGGCCGCCGCGGTGGTCACGGATCAGGGTGGGCGCACGTGTCACGCGGCGATCGTGTCCCGCGAGTTGGGCCTGCCCTGCGTGGTGGGGACCGGCCGGGCCACGGTCACCCTCGCGCAGGGGCAGAGCGTGACCGTGTCGTGTGCCGAAGGTGACGTGGGTCGGGTCTACCCCGGTGCGATCCCCTTCACGACCCGCACCGTGCGTCCCGACGACGTGCCCGAGCCGCCGGTCCCGCTGCAGCTCAACCTGGCCAATCCCGACGTGGCCTTCGGGCTCGCGCGACTGCCCGCTGCCGGCGTGGGACTGATGCGGCTCGAGTTCCTGGTGAACAACTGGATCGGCGCGCACCCCATGGCCTGCGCCCACCCGGAGCGGGTCAGCGACGGCGCCGTACGGGCCGAGATCACCAAGCGCGCCCGGGGGCGGGGGAGTCCGGCCGAGTTCTTCGTGGAGCGCATGGCCTCGGGCGTGGCCACCATCGCCGCCGCCTTCTGGCCGCGACCGGTGCTGGTGCGCTTCAGCGACTTCAAGAGCAACGAGTACGCGCACCTGCTCGGCGGCGCCGACTTCGAGCCGCGCGAGGCCAATCCCATGATCGGCTTCCGCGGCGCGTCCCGTTACGACGACGAACGCTATCGCGACGGGTTCGCCCTGGAGTGCCGCGCCATCGCCCGCGTGCGCGACGACATGGGCCTGACCAACGTGCGCGTG
>JAJDEQ010000064.1 GCA_029259695.1 Planctomycetota bacterium | reverse complement strand
GGCCTGTCGCGGTCCGGCTCCGCGGAGCGCTCCGGGCCGCTCGATCGCGGCGCAGCGGAGCGCGGGCGAGTGCGCGCGTCAGATGCCGCGCAGGCGGCCGACGGTGTGGAGCCGTCCGGCCAGCGGTGCCGCGTAGTCGAGGAAGGCCTTGGTCACGTCGTTGCCGTCCTTGTTGATGAAGCGGCGCGGCATGGACTTCGTGTTGCGCGCCACGCGCTTCAGGGCGACCAGTGACGTCGTGCACTTGTAGCGCGGGCCGGGCGCCCGACTGAGGACCACGGTCCCGCTCGTCGAGTGCTGCGAGTACTTGACCGCGTCGACGCCGACCAGGCGGGCCTCCCTGGCGTCGGATTCGCTGTAGCAGCCGGCGAACGAGCGTTGCAGGTAGCCGAAGGTGTCGGCTCGCACGCGCACGCCGGGCAGCGCCTGCTTGACCATGCCGGCGAGGTAGTCACCCAGCGAACCGGAGCCGGACAGCTGCACGTTGCCGTGTGCATCACGTTCGGCGGTGGATGACAGCTTCTGCGTCCAGGTCACGCCCTTGGCGTCGTGGATGCCCTCGCTCACCGCCACGACGCAGCGGCCGTACTCGGCGTACACGCGCTTGACGTCGTCGATGAAGGGCTTGCGCTTGAACTCGGTCTCCGGCACGTACACGAGGTGCGGCCCGTCGTCTTCCCATTGCCGGCCCAGGGCCGATGCGGCGGTGAGGTAGCCGGCGTGGCGCCCCATGACCACGTTGATCTTCACGCCCTTGAGCGAGCGGTTGTCCAGGTTGTCGCCCATGAAGGCCTGGGCCACGAACTTGGCGGCGCTGCCGTATCCGGGGCAGTGGTCGGTCACCAGCAGGTCGTTGTCGATCGTCTTGGGCACGTGGAAGACGCGGATCGGGTAGCGCTCGGCCCGGGCGATCTCCAGGACGATGTTGGCGGTCTCTGCCGAGTCGTTGCCGCCGATGTAGAACAGGTAGCGGATGTCGCGCTTCTGGAAGGTGTCGAACATCTGCCGGCACTCGTCCGGGCTGGGCTTCTTGCGCACCGAGCCCAGGGCCGCCGCCGGGGTCAGCGCGACCTTCTCCAGGTTGGCGTCCGACTCCCGGGTCATGTCGACCAGGTCATTCGCCAGGATCCCGGCCACGCCGTGCCTGGTCCCCAGGACCCTGTGGATCGTCGGGGTCCGCCGGGCCTGCTGGACGATGCCCACGAGGGACTGGTTGATGACGACCGTGGGGCCGCCGGATTGCCCGATCAGGGCGTTGCCGGCGGGGGCGCTCGAGCGGGAAACGGTGGGCCGGGAGCCAGCCATGGGTTCGTCCGGAAGAGGGGCGGCGCGGGGTCCGGGACTGCACGCCGAATGTGCACGCTCCGCCGAGGCGACGCAACACTCTCGGATGCGTTGACACCTCGTCCCGGCAATCGATAGTGTGTGCGGCCCCTCGATTACGTCCGGGCAACGTCTCTTCCCGCGTTCCCGGAGCGATGTGTTGCATGAGCAAGCCCCGCTGGATTGATTCGGGCGTCTTCAAGACGCTGCGCAACGCGACCAGGAACCGCACTCTTGCGGTGGTCGTCGGACCGAAGCACGGAAGCGCTGAGATCGCTTCGCGGCGCCAGTTGAAGGAGGCCTTGGGCGATGCAGATCGCTCGACGGCCGCCGACGACCCGCGCTGCAAGAGCGATCCGGACGAGGGCCTTCGGGCCCTGTTCGCCCTGCGCCAACCGGGCATCGTCACGACCTCGGTCAGCGATGCACTCACCGCCTCCGTTCCGGAGGGCGAAGAGGTCGGCCGTGTCTTCGACGCCGACAGCAAGGGCCTGAAGGGAGCTTGGGACCGCAAGGGCTTCATCGCCCACCTGAGCGGTCGAGCGGCCGAGCCGTCCACGCTCGTGCTCACACAGAAGGACCGCAAGGCGCTGATCGTGCGGGACAGTCGCTATCAGGCGTTTCTGCGCGCGACGTTTCATCGCTCGGTGCTCTTCAGCGGCTTCGCCCTCGACGACCCCGACCTGGTCGAACTGCTCGAGGACGTCAGCGGCGTGTTCAACGGGCACGTGTCCATGAACATCGCCCTGGTGCCGGCCGGGACGACCGACCCGGCAACGGCCCTCAGGGCTTCGATGCACTACGGCACGACGATCGTCGAGTTCCCGCCCGAGCTGGGTGCGTCCAAGGCCCTGGCCGAGATCGCGCTGCTGCTCGAGGACCTCGAGATCCCCAAGCCGGCCACGGGCAACCCCCCCGGCGGTTTCACGGAGCTGACGCAGGAGATGCGCGGCGCCGTGGCCGCGGCGGACGAGGGCACGCTCGATCTCTTCGATCGCGGCAACTCGTCGTCGTGGGAGTCGATCCAGGCCACGGCCGATGCGCCGCGCGCAGTGGCGGGTGAGATCACCGAGTTCCTGCTCGGCCCGGTCGGAGTAGGGCAGGTCAACATCTGCCTCGTGCGCGGTGCCGACGGCCAGGGCAAGACGACGCTGCTGCGGCGGGTCGCCTGGGACATGGCAGGACAGGGCCAGCGGGTCTTCTGGCGCGAGTTCGGCGCCGGTGTGCCGGATCGCTACGTGCCGGAGGAGAAGGAGGGCGCCATGGCGTTCTTCGTCGCCGACGACGCCGATCAGCTCGACAACCTGCCCTCCCTGCTCAACTACCTCTCCGGGCACGGTCAGGGCAAGGCCCGCCTGTTGCTGGCCGCAGATCGCGATCTGTGGGACCGGTCAGGCCTGGACCACCGCATCCGCCGCTTCGCCAAGGTGCTCGACCTGAACCTGGGCGCGCCCACTCCCGAGGAGTGCAGCGCCATGGCGGAGGGGCTGTCCGGACGCAAGCGGTTGGCCGCAGGGCTCGACGTGGCGACGGCAGCCGCGGCCATGGCTGAGGGCGATCACCACCTGATGGACCGCATCGCCAGTGCGCGTGGGGTCGGCAGCATTCGCGAGGCCGTCTCCAAGCGGATCGACGTCATGGGCGGCGAAGAGCTGCTCAAGCGGGCCTACCTGGGCGTGTCCATGGTGCACCGCTTCAGCATGTCGCTGGGCCGTGGCCACCTGGCGCGCTTGCTGGGCATCGACGAGGGCGAACTCGACAGCCGTGTCCTGAGCCAGATGGGTCACAGCCTGATCGTGGACGGCGGCGGGGCAGTGCGTACGCGGCACCCTGTGGTGGCCGCCGTGGTCTGCGACCTGCTCGCACCCAACGACGAGGCGCGCGACGCCATCGCCGTGGACCTGCTCTCGACCCTGCCCGGTGGCAGCGTCTCCGACAACTCGGTCTTCCACGCACCGTCCGAGCTGATCCGCATGCTGCGGCAGTTCCCGGTGGGCCCGCTCACCCTGACTCGCTTCTTCGAAGCCGGTGAGGACGCGGCGACCAACGACGTGCAGTTCTGGTTCGACCGTGGGCGCTGCGACGTGGACTTCAACCGCTACGAGACGGCCCTGCACTACTTCGACAGCGCGTTGTGGCGTCACCCCGGTGACAGCGTCCAGAAGCAGCACAACGCCACGGTGCACAGTTACCGGGCGCGCTGCTTGATGGCCCTGGAGCGCAAGAAGGAAGCGCTCTCGGCGGTCGAGGACGGGCTGCGCTTCTCCTCGCGCGACAGCACGCTGCTGCGTTTGCGCGAGCGCCTGGGTGGCGGTCGCCCGCGTGGTGGCCGGGATGGCGGCCCGCGCGGTGGTGGCGGACGTGGTCGTGGCGGCCGTGGTGGTGGCGGCGGCGGCGGCGGACGTGGTGCCCAAGGCGGCGGTGGAGGCGGTGGCGGGCGCGGCGATACGTCGCGGCGCGGCCCCACGGCGGGAGCCGGTCGCCCCCGAGCCTGACCTCGGCATTCGCGCCCGGGACCCCCGCGACTTCGCAGTCCAGCCGCATCAGGCTCGGAGGCGAGGATGTTCCGTAGCCGTGGCGCTAGCTGACAGAGGCTGAGTCGCTGGCAGGGTGCGCCTCGGAGCCGGCAACTCCAGCTGAGCCCCCCGTGACCGGCTCCTGAACCGCGCGTGACGGGGAGGGCTGCCCCCGTGACGGGGAGAGATCCCGTCCGGGCGGAGTCGGGCCCGGGTGGACGCGTGTTGGTTCAGCCTCGACCGCCCTCGCGGTCGTGCTCAGACCGCGACCGTCCTCAGACGGAGAACGAACTGCCGCAGCCGCAGGTCCCGCTGGCGTTCGGGTTGTTGAACACGAACCCGCGCTTGGTGACCTCGTCGTTGAAGTCGATGATCGTCTTGTCCAGGTAGGGCACGGCGTCCTTGCCGAGCGCGACCTGGAGGTCGCCGAACTGCAGCACATCGTCCCCGTCGGCGGCTTCCTTCTCGAAGCCGAGGACGTAGGAGAAGCCGCTGCAGCCGCCCCCGGAGACACTCACGCGGAGCATGGTGCCTTCCTCGAGTTGCTGCTCGCTCATGATGCGCTTCACTTCGGTGATGGCTTTGTCGGTCAGGTTGATCATCGAACGACCCGTGTGTGCTTGGGGAAAGGCTCAGGGTGGGGAGAGCAGGACGCCGCGCGTGCGATCGCGAGCTGCCTGCTGTCGACCCGCGTAGGGGCAGGGCTGCGCTCAATCATAGCCCAGCCCGCACTCGCATGGAGTGGCACTGTCGCTGGCTGTCCGGGCAGAGGCGCACCGCCAGTGTGGCGGGGCGGGGGGTGTGCGCCGCCTCGCGGACCCCGCAGGGCCCGCGAGACGACGGGTCTCTTCAGCGCCTCCAGACCTTGGAGACCTCGTTCGCCTCGAAGCGGCGCTGGGTCTCGGTCGAAGGATCGATGATGACGCCACGTTGCTGGACAGCGTTGTAGAGCATGCCGCCGCGAATGACCTCTCCGTCCTTGAAGAACAAGGTGGCCACCTCGCCGGCGTCGATGCTCTCGAGCTTGGCACAGAGCTCCAGGGTGGTCATGGGTCTGTCTTCCTGGGTACGTGACGCGCCGGTGCTGGTCTCGTTCGCCCCAACCGCGTCTTGATGGCGTTGCTTCGCATCCGAAGAGGGCTCCCGAGACCTCACTCGTTCCAGATGCGAGTTGAAGCGGATCATTGTAGCACGGGCCCGAGAAGTGGGTACCCCACAGGGACGCACGCCCCGGTGTGGATGGATCGTGGACACGTCGCATGGGCGCCACCCCATACCGGGCCCCGGGCGAGTGTCTACAGGCCGGCCGCCCGCGGCTTCCTAAACCGCTCTGTTCAAGCCACTTGGGTACAATCCCGGCTCCCCGACGCGCGCCCCGGAGCGCGGTCGCGGTCACGAAACGGGCGTTTCGCCAGCGGCAACAGACCCATGTTCGAGCTCAGTCACCGCATCACCTTCTCAGCTGCCCACAGCCTCCACAGCGACGCGCTGAGCGAGGCGGAGAACCGGGCGCTGTACGGTCCGTGCTTCAACCTGCACGGCCACAACTACGAGCTCGAGGTGACCCTGCGCGGGCCCGTCGATCCACGCACGGGGATGGTCATGGACCTCAACGTGCTGTCCCGTGTGATCGACGAACTCGTGTTCCGGGACGTCGACCACCGCAACCTGGACAGCGACGTGAGCTGGCTGGACGGCTGCATCACGACGGCGGAGAACGTCGTCGCCGCGGTGTGGGAGCGGCTCGCGGGACAGCTCGACGGGCAGCTCCACCGGCTGCGCTTGTACGAGTCGGCGGTCAACTTCGTGGACTACTACGGGCCCGACGGCGGCTCGCGCTGACCCGCTGGCGGTCGCTGCTCAGCCGTCGCGGGAGGACGGCCAGGCGTCGAGCGGGGTGCCCTCGGGCAGCGTGATGCCGGCCTCGTCCGTGCTCACGTCGGTATCGACGTAGCCCAACTGTTTCAGCTCCTCGAGCGCCTCTTCGGTGAGCGTGGCCTGGCGCCCGGCGGAGACCTCGTCGAGGCTGTGGCGCAGGGCGAAGACGTTGGTGAGCGTCTGCTGCAGCCGGCTCGAGAAGTCCGCGAAGAACGGCGCCTCCCAGGCCACGTCCTCCTGTTCGGCCGGGTCGGCCACGAGGTCGTAGGCCTCGAGTTCCCCGGGGGCGGCGTGGAAGATCACGTTCGCGCTCCCGGTGCGTAGGGCGAACTGCAGGTCGTCGGCGTACATCACGCGCTCGGCGAAGAGCGGCGCCCCCTCGGTGCGTCCGCTGGTCATCGTCGACACGAGGGACGTCCCCATCATCTGTTCCCTCGGCCCCTCGACTCCCATGAGTTCGAACAGTGTGGGCATCACGTCCACCAGGCTGCACAGGCCCTTCACGCGGGTGCCGCCCAGGATCCCCCGAGGCAACTTGACCAGCAGCGGCACGTGCAGGTGTTCGCGGAAGAGCTGGTCGTGCTCGTAGTCACCGTGCTCGGCGAACTCCTCGCCGTGGTCGGAGAGCACGACGATCAGCATGTCGTCGTACATGTTCTTCGACTTCAGGCCATCGAACAGGCGTCGCAGCTGGTTGTCGGTCTGGGCCACCTCCGCGTCGTAGAGCTCGGACAGGTAACGCGCGTCCTCCGGGCCGAACTTGTCCTTGTGGTCCCACAGGCCCTCGTGCATCAGGCGCCACTGGTCGTTGAACTTGAGCCCGTCGAAGTCGCGCATGAGCTTGCCCACCAGGCCGCGCGGGGTCGGGGCGAACTTCTCCTTGAACTCCGGAGCGGGGACGTACGGCCCGTGGACCTGGTAGGTGTGCATGAACAGGAAGTAGGGCTTGCTCTGGCGGCGGGCCGCGTCGGCGGCATCCAGGGTGGCGGTGACGATCGGGAAGAGCGGTCGGTTGGCCGACATGAAGCGCCGGCCGTCCAGCCCGAAGCCGCGGGAGAAGCCCATGGCCGGGTTCAGGTTGCCCCCGCACGCGACGCCGAAGTTCCAGTAGCCGGCGTCCTGCAGGACCTCGGCAAACAGCTTGCGGTTGTCGGCCAGCTCGATCAGCGGCACCTCCTGGCGCGGCGAGAAGTTGGTCACTCCGTGGGCCGTCGGGTACATCGAGGTGAACAGGCTCATGTGTGACGACGCGGTCTTGGGTGAGTTCGAGAAGACGTCCTCGAACAGGACCGCGTCCTCGGCGAACTCGTCGAGCACGGGCGTCAGGCCGCGCGTGTTGCCGTAGCTCCCCAACCGGTCGGCACGCAGGGTGTCGATCGAGATGATCATGACGTTCGCGCGGTCGAAGCGGAGCGGGTCGGGCACCGGCTCGGAGCATGCCGTCACGGCCAGGAACAACAGGGCGCAGAGCCCGGCGCGTGGATGCATCACGGTCGTCCCTTGCCGCCGAGCACCATGGCCAGGATCAACGCGGCGGCGAGCGCCAGGCTGCCTGCGACCTGCAGATCGCCCCAGCCCTGCCGCTCGGCGCCGACGCCGCGCTGACGCAGCGAATCGGCCAGGCGTTCGGGTTGCTTGTTCAGCGCCTCGGAGAAGCGGATCGACTCGATCACGTCCTGGAACTCGGCGCGCACGATCTCGAAGTCGCTGTCGTAGGCCTGCAGCGTGAGCACGGCGTAACGACCGAGGCGGCTGAGGAAGATCACCTGTTGCCGCATGGTCACGCCGTCGGGGCGCGCGAAGGTGCCCTCCACCATCAGGCCCAGCAGCGGCAGCGAAAGCTTCTGCTCCGAGGTGATCTCCAGGCCGGAGGCGGTCAGCCAGGCGCGCAGGTCTTCAGGGCCTCCGAACGGGATCTCGTCCACCAGGCGCAGGTCGATCTGGCGCCGGTACACGTCCATGCCCGGCTGCTCGAGCCACAAGTGGTGGTGGGCGACGGTGACCGTTTCCGAGTCCGGCCGCGGAGGGTTCTCCACGTTCGCGGCTTCGAAGCCCAGGCTCTGGACCTTCTCCTGCTTGGAGACCTCGCGCATGTCGGCGGGCGGGTTGAAGCGGAAGCTGAAGTCCCGGTCGACCCACTGCTTCTGGGCGCTGACCGCGGAGGAGAGGATGAGCAGGGCGAGCAGGGCGCGCATGGGGCGCATGGGGCGCATGGGGCGGCTCCGAGACCGGGGATCGCGGCCGCGACGCGTCGATCGGGGGGACGCGGGGGGCCGGGCCGGCCCGAGGGGCCGGTGAGGGCGACCCATGATAGTGGATCACCCGTGCGCTGAGGAACGCAGCACACGGCCGGGCTGTGAGCCCCCGTTCCCGCCGCTCGTGCGGGGAGCCTCGCCGGGCCTTGCCCGGCCGCGCCGGCTTGGTGCTGGGGCAGGGCTGCGTGGTGCCTACAATCGCCGCCATGCACCCCTGGTTGTCCGTTGTCCTCGCCTACGCCCTCGGCTGCGTCTCGTTCGCGCTCCTGGCGGCGCGGCTGCGAGGCATCGACATCCGCGCCCAGGGCAGCGGCAATCCCGGCGCCACGAATGTCGGGCGCCTGCTGGGGCGGCCCTGGGGTGTCGCGGTGCTGCTGCTCGACGTCGCCAAGGGCTACCTGCCGGTGGTGCTCCTGGACGGTCCTGTCACGGCTCTCGATCCCACCGGCCGGGTGCCCCTGGCGGTCGCGGCCGTGCTGGGGCACGTGTTCCCGGTCCAGCTCGGGTTTCGCGGCGGCAAGGGCGTGGCCACCACGGTGGGGGCGTTCCTGGCGCTCGACCCGCTGCTCGGCGTGATCGCGGTGCTGATCCACTTCGCCGTCCGTCGCCTCACCGGCTTCGTGGCTCTGGCCAGCGTGGGCCTGGCCTGGGCCTTCCCGGTCGAACAGCTCGCGCTGCGCGCCGCCGGCGCCGGGTCGGGGCGCTTCCTCGAAGGCACCCTGGCGCTCGTCGGCCTCGCCCTGTTGATCACCCTGCGGCACGCCGCCAACTTCCAGAGGATTCGCGCCGGAACGGAGGACCGGTACGATGCTCGGCCGGTGGCGCCGGACGAGGGTGCTGCCCGCTCCGCCGAGGCGCCCCCAGGGGCCGATGCCGGCGGGGTCTCGGCTCGTACGCGCGTTCAGGAAGAGACGGAGACGGATGGAGAAGGTCGCGATACTCGGTGACGGAGCCTGGGGCACCGCGCTCTCGGCGGTGCTCGTGGAGCGTGGCGCGTCGGTGATCCTGTGGAGCCACTCCCAGGACACGGCCCACACCCTCGCTGCCACGCGCCAGAACCCGCGCTACCTCCCGGGCCTGACGCTGCCCGAGGGGGTGACCGTCACCACACAGCCCGATGCGTTCGAGCATGCCGACCTGATCGTGTGCGCCGTGCCCAGTCGCTACCTGGCGGAGGTGCTCGAGTCGATGAAGGAGCACTTCGGTCGCGGGCGCCCGTTCATCTCGGCGACCAAGGGGCTGGAGATCTCGACGCGTCGCCGCGCCACCGAGATCATCGCCGACACGATCGGCGCTCGCCCGCTCGCCGTGCTCTCGGGCCCCTCGCACGCCGAGGAGGTTGCCGAACGCATGCCCACGGCGGTGGTGGCCGCGTCGACGGATCCGGGACTGTCACTGAGAGTCCAGGACCTGTTCGGCACCGAGCGCTTCCGCGTGTACACATCGAGCGATCCGATCGGCGTGGAGATCGGCGGGGCGCTCAAGAACGTGCTGTCCATCGCGGGCGGCATGGTCGACGGACTCGGCTTCGGTGACAACACGAAGGCGGCCCTGCTCACCCGCGGGCTGACCGAGATGACGCGCCTGGGGACGGCTCTCGGCGGGACCGCTGAGACGTTCCGTGGGCTCTCGGGGATCGGTGACCTGGTCGTCTCGTGCGTGTCGCGGCACGGCCGCAACCGCGCCGTGGGCGAGGCGATCGGGCGCGGCGACTCGCTGGAGACCGCACTGGACGGCGTGCCCGGTGTGCCCGAGGGCGTGCTGACGGCCAAGGCTGTGTTCGAGCTGGCCCAGGATCACGACCTCGAGCTGCCGATCTGCAACGAGGTCCACAAGGTGCTGTACCAGGGCAAGGACCCGCTACGCGCCGTGCAGGATCTGATGACGCGGCAGCAAAAGGACGAAGTCAGCGTCTGAGGGGCCTCGCGTCCGCTCGTCGCCGTGTCCGTGTGCGTCGGAGTGTTGTTGTCTTCTCCGCGCACACCTCGCGGCTCCGCGCTGAGCTCAGCTCGACTCGTCGCCTTCTTCCTCGTCGTCCTCGTCGCCCGTCGCGGCGGGGAAGTCCCAGCCGGTCCAGGCCTCGAAAGCGGCCTGCTGCTCCTCGGTCGGGTCTTCCAGCGGAGCGAGTCTCCACGCCTCGAGGCGCTTGCGCGACGCCGTCAGCTCGACCTGCCGCAAGGACTCGCCGCGGAAGTAGGTGATCGTGAACTGCTCGCTGCCGACCACGTCGATGCGCTCGTCCAGGTTGCTCGCCGTGACGCGCATGCCGTCCACCGCGAGGATCAGGTCGTCGACGTTGAGCCCCGCATGGAACGCGGCGCCCCCCTCGACGACGGAGGACACGCGACACAGGCCGTCCTTGTCACGTGTGCTCAGGCCCAGGTCGACCTCGAGCTTGTACCCGTCCTCGTCGGCGGGCAGCTCTCGCTTGGTCTCCTCGGGTGAGACCTTCAGCTCCAGGCCGACCCAGGCCAGCTCCGGGTTCGGGTCCAGCGCGCGGGTCCCGTCCACGTAGTCGGCGAAGAAGTCGTTCAGGCTTCCGTCAGCGACGTCCGCCGCGAGTTGCTGCAGCTCGCCGTCGGGGTAGCCGACGCCGCGGCTCGTGTAGCGCTCCCAACCGAGCCGCAGGGCATGGGCGAGGCTGCTCTCGCCGGCGGTCGCGCGTCGGATGCGCAGGTCGAGCATGAGCCCCACGAGCGCCCCCTTGGAGTAGTACGAGACGGTGCTGTTGACCGAGTTCTCGTCGGGGCGGTACTGCTTGATCCAGGTGTCCCACGACGACGATGCGAGGCTCGTGCGCATGGCGCCCGGCCGGTCGTGGATCGCGCGGAAGGCGGCGGCCACGTCGCTCAGGTAGTCCTCGACCTTGTCGGCGAAGCCGGCGCGCACCGGGACCAGGTCGTCGTAGTAGCTGGTCAGCCCTTCGGCCACCCAGAGGTCGGTGGTGTAGTTCTCGACGTCGTAGTCGAACGGGCCGAGCGACGCCGGGCGGAAGCGCTTCACGTTCCACGCGTGGAAGTACTCGTGGGCCAGCAGCGACAGCAGGCCGCGGTAGCGCTTCGTGTCGCTCAGCGCCCAGCGCGACATCATGTTCACGCTCGAGTTCTTGTGCTCCAGCCCGCCGCCGCCCGCATCGACGAGCAGCAGGATGAAGGTGTAGTCGTCGAAGGGCATCTGGTCGAAGATCGATGCGACTTCCTCGCAGATCTTCTGCGTGTCCTCGGTGAGCTGGGGCGCGTCGATCTTCCCGTGGCCCGAAACGATGACGCGGTGGGGGACGTCGCGCACGGTGAAGGACAGCACGCGGTGCGGGCCGATCTCGAGCGGGCTGTCCACGAGCGTGTCGTAGTCCTCGGCGACCCAGCCCCCGCCGCCGGTGGGCAGTCCGGTGTAGACGTACCAGTCTTCGGGTGTGTCGACGGTGACCTGGTAGGGCTCGTGTTGCCGCTCGCGGACGTAGAAGAACGTCGCCGCGGGCGAGAGGAACGCGTGCGCGTCGTCGACGTGGTTGGTGCGCACCGAGAGTTCGTTCGCGTACAGCGTGTACTCGACGGTGACCGTCTCGCGTCCGCCGCTGGCGATCCGCCAGGTGTTCTTGTTCGTCTTGCTCACCGGGAGCGGCTCGCCCTCCGGATCCCGGGCCTCGAGGTCGAGCACGTTGCGGGCGAACTCGCGCACCAGGTAGCTGCCCGGGGTCCACACCGGCATGGAGATCTCGAACTCGTCGCCGATCAGGCCGTCGACGGTCATGCGCACCTGGACGCGGTGTGCCTGACGCTGGGGGAGGCCGACGTGGAAGCGGATCATGGGGTCTCGAGCCTGGGAGGGGGTGGTGCTGCTGCCCACGGTCTTTGTGGTGGGACCGGGGCCGGGCCCGACCGCGGGGATCACGGCGAGCACGAGCAGCAGCAACGTCGAGGTCGGGGTCATGGCGACGGGGACTCTAACGGCGGATGCGGCGCGCGATCAACGGTCGCCGCCGACGTAACCGAGGGCCTCCAGGTGGCGGCTCTCCTCGGGGCTGAGGACCGGCGCGTCACCGCCCGGCGTGGCTCGATGACGATCCCGCTCCGTGCGGGCGAGCTGGCCCAGGTGACGTGCCAGGTCGGGCCGCCGGGCCGCGATGTCCGTCCGCTCGCCCGGGTCGGCGTCGAGATCGAACAGGCGTTGTGTGCCCCCGGAGCCGAGCGTGAGCTTCAGGTTCCCCGTGCGGATGCCCACGCCGGGGACACCCTCGGCGTCGATCTTCGAGATCAGCACGATGTTGCGATCCCGGTCGCCGGGTTCGCCGCGCAGCGGTCCGGCCAGCGAGTGCCCGTCCACGTCGGCCGGCGCGGCCCGCAACTGACACCACTCCGCCAGCGTCGGCAGCAGGTCGATCGTGCTGGCAAGCGTCTCTTCGGTGCCGGGCTCGACGCCGCTCCCCGCCACGATCAACGGGATGTCGATGTGCTCGGCGTACAGGCGCGGCCCGTGGCCATAGTGTCCGTGCTGCCCCAGGCCCTCGCCGTGATCGGAGGTGAGCACCAGCAGCAGGTCCGGTTCGTTGCGCGCGTACTCGAACAGTTCGTGCAGCGAGTCGTCGATGGCCGCGAGATTGGCGCGGTAGAGGTGCACGATGTGTTCGCGCTCTTCCGGGGTGAGCGCGTCGGGGTCGCGCACGCGCGAGTCGGCGTGAGCCAGGATCTCGTCCCGCGCGCCGTCGGCCAGCGGGCAGGTGGCGCACTGCGCGTGGCGTTCCAGGGGGCCCGGGTCGTAGGGCGAGTGGGGCCGTCTGAGGTGCACGTAGGCGAACGCGCGCTCGCCATTCGCCGCGCGCAACCAGTCGATCACGTCTCCGACGATCTTGCGATCGGAGATCGAACCCTTGAGTTCGTAGTACGCGCCCGACTCCTCGAAGCCCTGGCCGAAGCCGTAGACCGACGACGCGTACACCATCTGCACGAACGACGCGGTGCGCCAACCCGTCGCGGCGAACAACTCGGCGAGCGTCACCGCATCATCGGGCAGCGGTTGCTCGCGGGAGACGACACCGTGCCCCGCAGGCAGTCGACCGGTCATCAACGACGCGGTGGAGGGCAGGGTCCAGGTGGCGTTGGACATCGCTCGGGTGAAGCGACGACCCCGCTCGGCGAGCGCGTCGATGCGCGGGGTGAGGTCGGCCGGGCCGCCGTAGCAGCCGAGCTGTGCCGCATGGGTCGCGTCGATCACGAGCAACACCACCCGTTGCGGTGGCGTGTGCTGCTCGGACGAGCCGCAACCCGCGGCAGCCAGCAGGAGCCAGGCGCCGAGCAGGCCGGTCCTGCGTCGACCGGCCCCGCGTGGCGCGCCCCGGCGCCGGGGCGTCACGACTGCAGGTCTTGCAGCATGGCGCGGATGTCGTCGGGGATCGTCAGGGTCTCGAAGCTGTCGAGATCGATGACGACGACCGTGCTGCGGGCCTCGACGGACGGCTTGTCGTCGTCGCTCCCGTGGTATCCGCGGTAACGGACCTCGATCGAACTGTTGCCGATGCGCGTCACGTCGACCACGAGGCGCATCGGGTCACCGAACCGGAACGCCCGGCGGAAGTCGGTCTCCATGTGCACCATCGGGAAGCCGATGCGTCGATCCTCGAGGATCGACATGTAGGGCACACCCAGGCGCCGCGTGAACATGTCCTCGAAGGCCGTGTGGAAGTTCTCGTAGAAGCGCGGGTAGAACATGATCCCCGCGTAGTCCACCTGGCCGAAGCGCACCGGGAGTGTGGTCTCGAAGCAACCCATGTCGTTCTCCGTGGCCGGCGGCCTCAGTCTTCCTTCTCGTCGAGCCAAGCCATCTGGATCGCTTCGAGGATCTTCTCGTTGCTCTGCTTCGGGTCACCGACGAAGCCGGGCAGTTCGGTCACCCAGCGGTGCAGGTCGGTGAAGCGTACGCCCAGCGGAGCCACGTCCGGGTGGGCTTCGAGGAGTCGGTAGCCGATCTCGTCCACGTCGGTCCAGTTGATCTCGTCCATGGCGCTTCCTTGCGAGCCGGCCGGCGTTGGCCGCGGGGGTGGGCGCTCTGCGGCGGTTCCCGGCGGGCGTCCGGCTTCAGGAGAGGGATTGTCCGCGGGTCAGCTCGGCCTTGATCGCTTCGCCGATGACGTCGTCGGCCAGTGCCTGGGTCTTCTCGCCGAAACTCTCGCAGATCTGCTTGAGTGCCGCGACGTCTTCCCCGCGCGAGAGCTGCTCGAGCTGGGTGATGTCCGCCTCGAGTTCGGCCCGCTGGGTGTCGGTGAAGGGCATCTCCGGCATCTTCAACACACGACGTGTGCCTTCGATCAGGTTGATCGCCTTGTTGCGCAGCTCGAC
>JAJDEQ010000063.1 GCA_029259695.1 Planctomycetota bacterium | reverse complement strand
CGATCGGGGTGTCGAGCAGCGCGTCGGTGCCGAGTGTGTCGACCAGGTCGCCGCTCTTGTTGAACGCGAGCACGCGGTTGGTCGCCGACGACGCGACGTAGAGGCGACCGCCGCGGCCGAAGGCCAGGCCCCAGGGGCCCGCCAGGGCGGGGTCGTCCACCGAGCCCACCTGCACTCCGGTGGGATCGAACACCAGCACCTCATCGGTGGCGTGCGACGCCACGAAGAGGTGCCCGTTGGGACCGAAGGCGATGCCGGCGGGGTCGTCGAGGCCCGAGGCGGAGCCCAGCTCACCGACCGACTGGCCCGCGCGGTCGAACTGCACGATCGTGTCGCTGGCCTGGGAGGCCACGTACAGGTCGCCCTGCGGGCCGAATGCCAGGCCGGTCGGGGTCTGCAGGTTGGGGGCGGCGATGGTGCCCTGGGAGTTGCCGGCCCCGTCGAACACGAGCACGACGTCGTCGTCCGAGTCGGAGACGTACAGCAGGCCGTCCGGGCCGAAGGCCAGATCCTGGGGCAGCAACAGCCCGGTGACGAAGGTCGGGAGCGGCAGGCCCGTGATCGTGCCCGGTGGCAGGGGCAGGCCGGTGACCGGCTCGGGCAGCTCGCGCAGGAAGATCTCGATCACCCGGTTGCCGTCGGCCGATGCCACGTAGAGCCGGTTGGCCGGGAAGGGCTCGTCGGGCTGGACCAGCACGGCCGCCGAGTTCACGGCGGCGAGCAGCAGGATCGTCAGGGTGGCTTTGACGTTCATCGCGGGCGTCGGGTGGGGACTCGGCTCCGGACTCGACCGCACGACGGGGGAGGACTGGGGGGGTCGCCTGCGGACTCGGGCTGCGGCCAGTGCGGAGGCGTACGCCTCCTGTCCCATCGCCTCGTCGTGGTAGTCGACTTGAGAACTACGGTACCGTTTCGCTCCTGGTTTCTGACGGCGATTCTGCCGTCTGGACCCCTGATCGCGAGATCTCACGTCATGTCACCCAGCGGCTCCGCCCTGTTCCGCGGCCCGGCTCGAAGGCTCCCCGCCGGGGCCTCGGGGGGGGCGCCCAATCCGCCCCGAGCGGGCAGCGCATGAGTCCCGCGCGAAGGCCGGCGGAGGACCCCCCGGGCCGGGTCCGGGTCACACGCGTGGCGGGAACGGCCTCGGGGGAGGCAGCGGAGGACGAACTGGCCGTCGAGGAGCCGCTCGAGATCCGGGTCGGCGAGCGCCGGCTGGTGGTCACCATGCGGACTCCGGGTGACGACTACGACCTCGCCCGGGGGCTGCTCTTCACCGAGGGGCTGGTGCCGGGAGCGGCGGATGTGGTCGCCGTGAGCCACTGCCGGGACGTCGAGCCCCAGGCGCGCGGCAACGTGGTGACCGTGACCCTGCGGGCCGGCGTCGGCCTGGACGAGGCCCGCACGCCGCGCGTCGGGGTCATGTCCGCCTCGTGCGGCGTCTGCGGCAAGCAGACCCTGGAAGCCGTGCGCGTGGCGGCGCCCCGGGTCGGTCCCGGTCCTCGGCTGCACCGCGACCTGCTCCAGTCCCTGCCGCAGGCCCTGCGGTCGCGCCAGGCGGTTTTCGACCGCACCGGCGGACTCCACGGCGCGGGGCTGTTCGCCGCGGATGGGCGGCTGCTGGTGGTGCGGGAGGACGTGGGCCGGCACAACGCGGTCGACAAGGTCATCGGCGATGCGATGCGGTTTGGCCGGCTCCCGCTCCACGACACGATCCTGATGATCTCGGGGCGCGCCGGCTTCGAGATCGTGCAGACGGCGCGCCGGGCCGGGATCCCGGTGTTGTGCGCGGTGTCGGCCCCGTCCACGCTGGCCGTCGATCTGGCCCGGGACGGAGGCCAGACGCTGGTGGGCTTCCTCCGGGACGACCGCTTCAACGTCTACGCCGGCGCCGAACGCTTCGACCCGCCGCTCGGGTGACCGCCTCCCGGGGGCCGCGGCAGGCCGGCCTCCTCGGTGCCGAGCCGGCTCCGGCAGGTTCCCGGGGAAAGCGCCGAGCCGCGCCGTCGGATGTGGGCGTGCCGTCTTCCCCCAGGCGGGGCCGAACCGGTACGATCCCGATGCGACCACCCTCTGCTCACCACGCGGTGAGTTGGCAGCCCCCGACGGGGCGGCGCGCGGGCTCCCCCGCGGCCGCGGCCCTTGGGTTGCGGCCGGCTCCCCCGGGCGACGGGGCGGCGCGACGACAGCCCCCGAGGCCCTTTCCCGACCACGACCGCCGGCAATCCTTCTCCCCCCCGAGACGAGCGCCCCCGTGCCAGACCAGGCCCTCAACGACTACATCCCGATCCTGCTGCTGGCGGGCTTCGCGGTCAGTTTCGCGAGCCTCAACCTGATCGTCTCGTGGTTGCTCGGCAAGCGCGGCGGGACGAACCCCGACAAGGAGTCGGCCTTCGAGTGCGGCATGAAGCCGCTCACGCCCGAACGACGTCGCTTCAGCGTGAAGTTCTATCTCGTGGCCATGCTCTTCATCCTGTTCGACATCGAGATCGTCTTCCTCTACCCGTGGGCCGTGACCTACAAGTCGCTGGGCATGTTCGGGTTCATCGAGATGGTCCTGTTCATCGCCGTGCTGATCATCGGCTGGTGGTATGTGGTGGCCAAGGGCGCCCTCGACTGGGGCCCGCGCCGCCCGGCGGTGTCCGTGCAGAGCGCGGCGCCCAGCGAGCAGGCGTCGTGAGCGCGTCGGTCGGTCGGATCGAAGCTGCGGGGCGCGCCCTCGCGGCGGTTCCTGCGGTCACCCATCAGGAGCGCCTGGCATGAGTGAGAAGAACAACCCCTACTCCCTCGACTCCAAGGTCAAGGTCGGGAAGACCACCGTCGAGTACGACGTGGCCGAGAAGCAGACCGACACCGGGCTCAACGACGACGGCGGCTTCTTCGTCACCAAGGCCGAGTCGCTGATCGACTGGGCGCGCAAGAACTCGCTCTGGCCGTTGCCGCTCGGGCTGTCGTGCTGCGCGATCGAGTTCATGGCGACCGCGTCGAGCAAGTTCGACATGGCGCGCTTCGGCGCCGAGGTGGCGCGCTTCAGCCCGCGCCAGGCCGACGTGATGGTCGTGGCCGGCACCTGTACCTACAAGATGGCCGAGGCCGCGCGACGCGTCTTCGACCAGATGGCGGAGCCCAAGTGGGTCATCTCCATGGGCGCCTGCGCCAGCAGCGGCGGGATGTACCGCAGCTACGCGGTGTGCCAGGGCATCGACACCTTCCTGCCCGTCGACTTCTACGTGTCGGGCTGTCCGCCGCGGCCCGAGAACGTCCTCAACGCCCTGATGAAGCTGCAGAAGAAGATCGAGCACGAGAGGCCGCTGAGTTCATGAACACGCTGCCGAGCCATGTGAGCCCGGGGCCCCTCGGCGACCCGGCCGCCGCCGCCGCCCTGCACGCGGCGTTCCCCGACGCCACGAGCGTGGCCGAGGTGTTCCGCGGCGACGTCACCGTCGATGTGGACCCGCAGCACGAACGGGCGGCGATCCAGCACGCCCGGGACACGCTGGGGTACACGCTGTTCATCGATCGCTTCGGTGACGACCTGGGCGAGGACGCCGAGCCGCGCTTCGCCGTGCTCACCGTGCTCTACAACCTCGAGACCGACAAGCGCCTGCACCTGCGCACCAAGGTGAGCGAGGACGTGGCCGAGGTCGACTCGCTGGTCCCCGTCTTCCGCGGAGCGGACTGGTTCGAGCGCGAGATCTACGACATGTTCGGCCTGACCTTCCGCGATCATCCCGATCTGCGGCGGATCCTGCTGCCCGACCACTTCCCCGACCACCCGTTGCGCAAGGACTACCCGCTCGAGGGACGCGGCGAGTTCTCGGCGCCGCGGCGCGCGTTGGGCGGCAACGTGGACGGAACCGACGGGCGCATCGCGGTGCCGGAGCGGGCGCGGGCGCAGCGCGAAGGTGAGCGTCCCAGTCTCGATCCGCGCGAGCTGCGTCAGGGCGGCGCCCCGCAGTCGGAGGACGGCGACTCATGAACGACGCACGCACACTCGACGTCGAGGTCCGGGAGGATCGGCACGACGAGTCGATCATGCTCAACATGGGACCCCAGCACCCGTCGACCCACGGTGTGCTGCGGCTGATCATCGAGCTCGACGGCGAAGAGGTCCTGGGCTGCGAACCCGTGATCGGGTACCTGCACCGCGGCAAGGAGAAGCACGGCGAGACGCTGACGCTCCACCAGAACATCCCCTACACCGACCGCATGGACTACCTCGCGCCGCTGGCGAACAACGTCGCCTACGCGACGGCGTGCGAGAAGCTGGTGGGCATCGAGGTGCCCGCCCGGGCCCAGGCGATCCGCGTCCTGTGCGCCGAACTCGCGCGCATCAGCAGCCACCTGCTGGGCCTGGGCGCCTACGCCATGGACCTCGGCGCGATGACGGTGTTCCTGTGGACCTTCCGCGAGCGCGAGGCGATCTACAGCATCATCGAGCGCATCACCCGGGCGCGCTTCACGACGTCGTACACGCGCATCGGCGG
>JAJDEQ010000062.1 GCA_029259695.1 Planctomycetota bacterium | reverse complement strand
CGAAGTCGCAGCACTCGTCGAAAGCCATGACGAAGTCGGCACCGCGGCGGCGCTGGATCTCGAGCGCACCCTCGGCGTCGAGGAACAGCCGCGGTCGCCCCTTGCCACCCGGGAAGGACACGCCGTCCTCGCTGACCTCCTTGCCCGGCAGGCTGAAGACCTGGAAGCCCCCGGAGTCGGTCAGGATCGTTCGATCCCAGTTCATGAACGCGTGCAGACCGCCCGCGCGCTCCACCAGCTCGGTGCGATCCTCGAGGCTCAGGTGGTAGGTGTTCGCCAGGACGACCTCGGCTCCGGTCTCCGCCACGTCGCGGGACAGCACGCCCTTGACGGCGCCCTGCGTGCCCACCGGCATGAAGGCCGGGCACTCCACGGTCCCGTGGTCGGTGCGGAAGCGGGCCCGACGAGCTCCGGTCGGATCCGTGGCCAGCAGTTCGAAGTGCAGGTCCGCCGCGGGCCGCTGAGCGTCTCCCGGGGATCGACGGCCCGACCGGCGCCCGCGTTCGGCGTCGGCGCTCACGGCGCGCCCGGCACGGGTCCGCGCGCCGCCCAGGCGAGGGCGACCCAACCGGCGATCAGCAGCGTGCCGCCGAGCGGTGTGACCGGGCCGAGCCAGCGCGGTCCACCGAGCGCGAGCCCGTACAGCGAGCCGCTGAACAACACCACTCCGCCGATCCACAGCAGCTCGGTGGTGCGCAGTCCCACCCAGCCCTGTCGCGTGGCGTAGCCCACGAGCAGCAGCGCCAGCGCGTGGTACATCTGGTAACGCACGGCGACCTGGAAGACCTCCAGCCGGTCCGGTTCGAGCCGGTCGGCCAGTGCGTGCGCGCCGAAGGCGCCCGCGCCCACGCCCAGAGCCCCGAACAACGCTCCCGCCACCAGGCCGCTCATGCCGGCCCGCCCGCGTCGCTCGGCGGCTCGTCGAGCGTCGGCTCCCAGAGTCGCTCGCGGCCCTCCGAGGCCGCCCGGGCCAGGACGAAGAACAGGTCCGAGAGACGGTTGAGGAATACGCCGCACTCCGGGTTCACAGCGGAGTCGACACGCGACAGCGCGTAGACCCGTCGCTCGGCCCGCCGGCACACGGTGCGCGCGAGGTGCAGCGACGAGACGATGGCGTTGCCACCGGGAAGGATGAAGCTGGTCAGCGGGGGGAGCGGTTCGTTGACCTCGTCGATCCAGCGTTCGATGCGTTCGGTGCGCCGCGCGCTGATGCGGATGCGCGGCACCTCGTCCTGCTCCGCCGCTTCGACCAGGGGCACGCAGAGGTCGGCGCCCACGTCGAACAGATCGTTCTGCAGTTGCCGCAGGCGCTCCGCGTCCACGCGGGCCGGGCCGGAGGCTTGCTCGCACGCGTCGACGCAGGAACCGAGCACGGCGTTCAACTCGTCGACCGTGCCGTAGGCCTCGATGCGTTCGTCGCACTTGGGCACGCGCGCGCCGTCGCCCAGACTCGTGTCGCCCGCGTCACCCGAGCGTGTGTAGATCCGATTCAGCTTCACCATCGGTCGCGTGGATCCTGTGTCGAGGGGGCGGGCGTCGGGACCGGAGATCGTCGCGAGGCACAGCGGCGACTCCCTGGCCGCGGGGCCGGAGCGGCCTGCCGGCCGGGGCGCCGCCCGGGGGCCTCAGCCGATGCGCTCGTACTGGCCACGTGAGATGCGCTTGAAGCGCTTGTCCTTCGCCAGCGTGTTGCTGACCATCATGGCGAAGTTCTTCGAGGTCGTCTTGTAGCCGTTGGCCATGACCAGCTTGGCAGCCTCGCTGGGCGTCACGATGGCGCGGATCTCCATGGCCTGGGCCAGGGCGTCGCCCAGGGTCACGTCGTTCTGTGCCCGGCGTCGAGGCGTGCCGGTGGCCGTGCGACCCACGGCGACTGAGCGACCGGCGCTGGGCAGACTCCCGAAGGCGGCCAGCTCCGCTTCCACTTCGGCCAGTTCCTTGAGCAGTCGCGTGCGCTTGTTGAGAAGCTTCTTCTGACTCTTCTCACGCCGCCGCAACTCAGCGGCGAGGGTCTGGGTGTCGATTGCCTTCAGGTTCATGTGGAGTCCTTTCGTCGAGACCGGGCGCGGTGATCGCCTCGAGAGCAAACCCGTCCTCGATCGAGGACGGGGCGCACGGGGGGATTCTGCTCGAAACAGGAGGATGGGCCCCGTGGGGCCGCTCGGCGGCCGGCGAACGAATGCGTTCGTCCGGCACGCGGGGAAACTCACCCGCCTGATTCAGCGCAGCATTGTTAACAGACGCTCGGAGCGACGCAAAGTGATTTCCGAGTGATTGTGTCGCAGGCGCCACCCGACGGGCGACTTGATTCGCCGCCGGTCGCGGTCGTGCGCGTCTCCGTCCGCCGGGAACGCCGCCCGACCGGCGTCAACGCGTGCCGGAGATCAAGCCGAGCTGCCGGTACTTCTCACGGTACTTGGCGTCGAGTTCGGTCTGCTTGTCCCGCAAGGCGATGGCGCGACCGCCGATGTAGGCCCGCTCGATCGTGGTCGACAGTTCGAACGGATCGCCGTCGGCCACGAAGAACGTCGCCAGCTTGCCGGCGTCCAGCGACCCGAGGCGATCGTCCACGCCGAGCACCTCGGCGGCGGCCAGCGTGACCGAACGCAGCGCGACGTCGGGGGCCAGCCCGTACCCGATGCAGGCCGCCGCCTCGTACGGCAGGTTGCGCGCATTGGACGTGCCGTAGGTCGACATCGAGAGGCACCAGCGCACGCCCGCCTGCTCGAGCAGGCCCGGCAGCTCGTACGGTTCGGCGAACGAGAGGTCGCGGCGCGAGGGCAGCCGGTGCGCGGACGTCACCGCCACTCCCACGTCGTGCCGGCGCAGCAGGTCGAGGCAAGCGGCCGCGCCGTGGCCACCGATGATCACGGGACGCATCTCGCGCTCGACGGCCCACAGCACCGCCGTCTCGATCTGGCGCACACGTGAGGCGTTGATGAACAGCGGGCGCTCGCCGGCGAGCACGGTGGACATGGCTTCGTAGCGCAGGTCGGTGGGCAGATCCGGGTCGTGTCGCCGCGCCGCCAGGTAGGCCGCCGCCCCGTCGAACAGGTCGTCGAGCGGTTGCAGTTGTTCGGTCAGCGTCGTCTTGTCGTCGTCACCGGGCTGGCGGATACGCGGCCACGACACGACCAGGCCCGCGTCCCACTCCACCGCCATCTGCTCGGTGGTCCAGCCGTCGAGCTGCAGCACCGACGCGCGCCCCGAGACTCGCCCGCCGGTGGGCATGACGCCGCAGGTGAGCACGCCGTTGCGACGCGTGACCGGGATCAGCCACGAGTCGGGGTTGACGGCCACGGCCGCCACCACCTCGGGCGTGAAGCTCCCGGCCTCGTTGTGGTCGAGGGTCATGTCGACCGCGCCCACCTCCGTCAGACCCAGGATCGATGCGGCACAGACGAAGCCCGGGAACAGGTGCTTGTCGCGGGCATCGATCACCTCGGTCCCCGCCGGGAGCGCCGCGGTGTCCATGGCGCCCGGCAGCACGGCCGTGATCACGCCCCCTTCGAACAGCAACGTGCCGTTCTCGAGCGTGCCGTTGGAGACGGTGTGGATCGTGCCGCCGACGACGGCGATCGGCCCCTGCTGAGGTGCTGCCTTGGGCAGCAGGTCCTGGGCCCCGAGGGAGGCCGCCGTCAGTGCCACGGCCGCGATCAGGAACAGCGTGATGTCGTGCTTCATGGTCTCTTGGTTCCCGGTCTCGGTTCAGCGGTCGGAGGCGTGGTCGTGGGCGTCGGTCCGGCCTGTGCCCGCGGAGCCGGCCCCCTGGAACAGGACGTCGCAACCGCAATCGCCGGGATCCATCGCACCGGACGACCACTCCATGTCGCTCCAGCGGTCGCGCCCGGCCAGGGGCTGGTCGGCATCCTCGGGGTCGCCGGACGCGACAGCGGCGTCTGCGGCCTCGTCGTCCTTGGACTTCTTGGACTTCTTGTTCGCGATCAGCTTCTGGATGATGCGCGAACGCTCGGCCGCGGCGGCGTCGCGCAGTTCACGATCACGTTCCCGGGAGAAGAGTTGCCGCCCGTCCACGAAGGTCGCCTCGCAGCGACTGGTGTAGCTCAGCGGCGAACCCGACCACAGCACCACGTCGCCATCCTTGCCGTCCTCGAGCGAGCCGATCCGGTCGGCGACGGCGAGTTGGATGGCGGGGTTGAGCGTGACCAGCTTGAGCGCGTCGTGCGGCGCCATCCCGCCGTACTTCACCGACTTGGCCGCCTCGGTGTTGAGCCGACGGGCGTGCTCGGAAGAATCGGAGTTGATCGAGACGGTGACGCCGACCTCCTGCATGATCGCCGCGTTGAACGGGATCGCGTCGATGACCTCGAACTTGTAGGCCCACCAGTCGGAGAAGGTCGAGCCCCCGAGCGCGGTCTCGGCAATCGTCTCGGCCACCTTGTAGCCCTCGAGCACGTGCTGGAAGGTGCCGATCGTGACCCCGAACTCCTGGGCGATGCGGCACAGGCTCAGGATCTCGTCCTGGCGGTAGCTGTGGCTGTGGATCAGCCGCGTGCCGTCCACGATCTCACCCATGGCCTCGAGTTCCAGGTCGCGTCGGGGCGGCATCACGGCGGCCATCTCGGCCGGGCGGAGCTGCTCGTAGCGAGCCCATTCGGCCGCGTAGTCCCGGCCGGCGCTGAGGCGGTCGCGGATCAGCGTGGCCACGCCCATGCGCGTCTGCGGGTACTCGTCGGAGACGTTCATGTTCGCCGCGACCCGCTTGGGGTTCTCGCCGAGGGCGAACTTGATCCCCTCGGGCGCTCCGTCCAGCAGCATGTCACGCGGATGACGGGCACCCCAGCGCAGCTTGACGACCGAGTTCTGGCCGCCGACGGCGTTGGCCGAACCGTGCAGCTGGTTGGCGGCGGTGAGCCCCCCCGCCAGTTGCCGGTACCAGTTGATGTCGTCCGGATCGATCACGTCGCGCGCGCGCACTTCGGCGGTGACCCGTTGGCCCGCCTCGTTCACCGCGCTCATGCCGGTGTGGCTGTGGCAGTCGATCAGGCCGGGCGTGACGTGCATGCCGCTGCCGTCGATGACGCGATCCGCGCGGGCGTGCAACGCCCCCCGGCTGGGGCCGACGTACGCGATCTTGCCGTCCCGCACGAGCACGGCGCCGTCCTCGATGATGCCCGCGTCGCTCGCCGTCCACACGGTGGCGTGCTCGATCAGCACGCTCTCCTGGGGCGGCATGGCGCTCTGGCCGTAGGCGCCGAGCGGCGTGACCAACTCGCCGGGGACGTCCGACGACTCCGTTTCGCCGTCCCCGTCGTCGTCCCCGTCGTCGTCCGGCTCGTCGGTCGGCTCGTCGTCAGCGGGTTCGGCGGGCTGACGGACCGCACTCCAACCCCAACGTCCGTGCGTGCCGAACACGAGTCCCGACATGCTGTCGCCCTCGATCACTCCGGAGAAGGCGAACACGCCCTGCTCACCCAGGTCCTCGCCGTCGAGCAGGAAGCTGATCTCCTGTTCGCCCAGCTTCACCTGGCGCGCCTTGGCCGCGTCGTCGCGCGCTTCGAACGAGATCGTCTTGCCGGCGTCGATGGTCAGCGTGGTCTCGACGTCCAGCTGCGTGCCGAGCCGCGAGACGGAGATGGTCCAGGCCCCGTCGTGGTCCGCGCCCGACCCGGCCTTGATCTCGTAGCGCCGTCCCCCCACCCACACGTCGCGAATCTCGCTCTCCTCGTCGAACAGCTCACCGTCCACCACGACCAGGTGGGCCAGCATCCCGGGCGCGACCTGGCCCAGGCGGTCGTCGAGACCCAGCATGGCGGCGGGCCGGGTGGTGACCATGGCCAGGGCGGCATCGGCGTCCAGCCCGTGCTCGATCGCCTTGCGCAGCTTCCCGTGGAAGTCCGCGCGCTTCTCCAGGCGGTGCGTCGTGAGCACCACGTCCACACCGGCTGCGGCCAGGCGCCGCGGGTTGGTGGGCGCCTGTTCCCAGGTCATCAGGGCGCGCAGGCTGACCCGTTCGGCTTCGGCGAGCGTGGCGACCTTGGGTGCCTCGGGGAAGTCCACCGGCGCCACGACGGTCACGTCAGCAGCAGCAATCGCATCCAGTCGGCGGAAGGAGGTCCCGCTGCCCAGGAGCACGAGCGGGCGCTTGAACTCACCCGCGATGTCGATCGCGCGCAGTGCCTGCAACTCGTTGCGCGCGTCGAACAGCAACGCGGCGCCGCCGCGCGCCAGGGCCGACAACGCGTCGTCCGGCACCGGCGGTTCGTGCCGGGTGGGATGGGCCGCGTACACCGCTTCGCAGGCGGCGTGCCAGTCCGCGTCGGCCAGCGTCTGACGCATGAGCGCGATCGCCCCCATCTCCGAGGTGGGGTAACGCGCACCACTCGAGTTGGAGCCCCAGTTGAACGCCTGGGTGTCGAAGCCACCGGTCTGGTAGACGTCGCGGACGAGCACCTCGGCCGTCGCTCCGTGGACCGCGTCCACACCGTCGGACAGGGCCACGACCGCTCCCTTGCCGCGGAAGAGACCGCCCGCCGGGCTGATCGCGGCCGCGGTGAAACCGAGCTTGCGCAGTTCCTTGCGCAACTTCGCGGAGGCCCCTTCGCCGTCGAGTGCCGAGCGTTGCGGGACGACGAGGTTGTTCCAGTGACGTCCCGGCAGTTCCGGGTCCGGTTCGGGGGCGTCGACCTCGAGGTACGCCTCGACCAGGCCCGCGTAGATCGTCAGCCCGGTGCAGTCCCAGATGCGCGCGCCGTCCGGTGCGACGACATCCGTGCCCACGGCGACGATCACACCGTCGCGCACGACGACCGTGGCCTGCTCCAGGACCTCTCCGGGCCGCACGACCACGGTGGCATCGGTCAGCGCGTGCCAGCGCGGATCGACGTGGCGCAGGCCCCGCTCGGGTCGGGCCTGGGCACCGGCGTCCGTGGCCAGCGCGAGCAACAGGGCGCCGATCGCGCAGCCGAGCCCGAGCAGCGGGCGTCGGGAGACGGGCATCGCGGGTGACAGCATCACAGGCACTCCGGGTCGGGAAGGCGTGGTCGCGTGGCCGCGGGCGGGATCCCACAATGCTGCACTCGGCGACGTCGCGCGTCTCGGGGAAGCGCAGACGGTACCAGGGTGGTCCGGCAGCGTCACGGCGCTGTCCGGCCCTGGCGCGGCCGCGAGCCCCCCCCCCTGCCGATCCGGCCACGACCAGCCGGCCCGTCACGGCCAACTCCGCGCCGGTCCTGGTTGTGACCCGCCCCGCGCTCACGTACGGTCGCCGCCATGGCGCGCATCGTGTACGGATTCTCGGGTGAGGGGTCGGGACACTCCTCGAGGGCCCGGGAGATGTTCACGCACCTGATCGCGGCGGGCCACACGGTCCGCGGCGTGAGCTACGACAGGGGTTACCGCAACCTCGCTGCCGACTTCGACGTCTTCGAGACCGAGGGGTTGCACATCACCAGCGTCGAGAACCGGGTCTCGGTCGTGAAGACCTTCACCGACAATCTGCGGCGGCTCTCCGACGGCGTGCGCAAGTTGCGCGAACTGCGCGCGCAGTTGTTCGACGACTTCGCGCCGCAGCTGGTCATCACCGACTTCGAGCCGATGACCGCCTACCTCGCACAACACCACGACCTGCCGCTGGTGAGCCTCGACAACCAGCACCGCATGCGCTACATGCGCTACCCGGTTCCAAGCCGGCTCAAGAAGGACGCCCTCGTCACCGAGACCGTGATCCGCGCCCTCGTCCCGCGCCCCGATGTCTCCCTGGTGACGACCTTCTGGTTCGGGGACGTGACCAACGAGCGCACCTTCCTGTTCCCACCGATCCTGCGCCGTGCGGTGCACGAGCTGCGCCCGAGCACGGGCGACCACGTCCTGGTCTACTTCACCCAGGCCTTCGAGGGCTTCCTGGAGTCCCTGCGCGATGCACCGCGGGAACACTTCGTCGTCTACGGCGCGCCGCGGGAGGGTCGCCAGGGCAACCTCGAGTTCAAGCCGTTCAGCCGCCAGGGATTCCTGGACGACCTGGCTTCCGCGAAGGCCGTGGTGGCGACCGCCGGCTTCACCCTGATGACCGAGGCGCTGCACCTGGGCAAGCCGTACCTGGCCCTGCCCATGCGCGGCCAGTTCGAGCAGGAGCTCAACGCCCTGCTGCTCGACGAGCTGGGATACGGCCGCAACGGGGGCGACGCCGGGCGCGATGTGCTGGGTGACTTCCTCTACCGCGTCCCCGACTACGCCCAGCGCCTGGAGGACTACCCGCGCGGCGACAACAGCGCGATCACGGGACGACTGGACGACCTGCTGGCCGACGAGTGCGCCGAGGCCCGGGCGTTCCACGAGCGCCGGCGCCGTCGTTCCCAGGCGCCGAGCTGACTCGCCGTGCTCACCGAGGCGAGCTATGTGTGCGCCCATTGCGGTGAGGAGATCGTGGTCAGCGTGGACCTGTCGGCGGGTTCGATGCAGGAGTACGTCGAGGACTGCCCGGTGTGTTGTCGGCCGCATCTGATCCGGGTGCGCGTCGGGGCCGGCGGGCAGGTGGAACTCGAGAGCGAGGCCGAGTCGGAGTGACCGCCACGACCGTGATCGCCTGCCTGGCCGCCGCGGGGTGTTGCGCGTGGTTCGTGGGCGCCTGGTTCGGGCTCCGGACCGCGCGGGCCATTCCGCGCCTGGCCGACATGCCGCGACCGCCCGCTCCGGCGGCCCGTGTCCCCGCGCGGATCTCCCTGATCGTGCCGGCACGCAACGAGGCCGCGACGCTGCCGAACGCGGCCGCGAGCTGGCTGGCCGACGACGACCCGCAGCTCGAGATCGTCCTGGTCGACGACCGCTCCGACGACGACACACCCGCGCTGGTCGATCGCCTCGCCGCCGCCGAGCCACGCATCACGGCCGTGCACATCGAGAGCCTGCCCGACGGATGGATGGGCAAGCCCCACGCCCTGCACTGCGGCGCGACCCGCGCACGGGGCGACTGGTTGCTGTTCACCGATGCGGACGTGCACATCGAGGCGGGCACCATGCGCCGTGCCGTGGAGATCGCCGAAGCCCGGGGCGCCGACCACGTCGTCGGTTTCCCCGACGTCGGCACGCAGGGCTTGTTGCTCGACAGCGTGGTCGCCACCTTCTCGCGCATGCTGGCCCTGGGGGGGCGCTTGTGGGCCGTCAGCGATCCGGCGTCGGATGCCTTCGCCGGGGTGGGCGCATTCAACCTGGTCCGCCGCACCGCGCTCGAGCGCACGCCGGGCTTCGAAGCGATCCGGTTCGACGTCGCGGACGACTTTGCGCTGGGACGACTGCTCAAACGTGCCGGGGCGCGACCGATGCTGGTCTCGGCCACGGGTCTCGTGAGCGTCGATTGGTACCACTCGTTCCCCGAACTGGCCCGCGGCCTCGAGAAGAACACGTTCGCGGTGCTGGAGTGCAGCTTGCTGCGGGCCCTGTGCGCCGTCGTCGTGCTGCTCGGCGTGGAGGCTGCGCCGTGGGTTGCACTCGCGGGCGACGCCGGCTGGCTGCGCGTGCTCGGCGCCTGCACCCTGCTGGTGGGCCTGGCCACCGGTTGGGGCATGGCCCGTTGGGCGCGACGACCGCTCCTGCCCACGCTGCTCAGCCCCCTGGGCACGCTGCTGTTCGCCTACGTGTTGCTGCGGGGCGCGATCATCGGGACCTGGCGCGGAGGCATCCGCTGGCGCGGCACCTTCTACCCGTCGGAGGCCGTGCGCCGCGGACTCACCGTGCGTCGTCGCTGAGTTCGGGCTCGTCGCCGCTGGGTTCGGACGCGTCGTCGAAGCTGCCGGTGTCGAGGAAGCGCTGCACCGCCCGCCCGACCTCCGGCTCCTGCATGATGAAGGTGTGCGTGCTCTCGACGACGAGGAAGGCGTCGACACCCTGCAGCCAGGTCTCCTCCACGGACACCACGGCGTCGTCGTCGCCGGGCACGACCGGATTCCAGCCGTCCTCGAACGGACCGCTGGCAGCGATCACGGCGAACTCGCAGGTCGGCAGCGGCACGTTGGCCGCGCCGGCGGAGGTGACGTCCTGGCCCGAGGGACCGGCGATGATCCGGAACGGCAACCACTCCGCCAGCCCGTCGGCCAACGCGGAGCCTCGACTGGGCGGCGCGAGCATGACCAGACGGCCCACGCTGTGGCGCTCACTCCAGTCGCCACCGTCCCCGAGCACCTGGCGTGCCACGAGTCCGCCCAGACTGTGGGTCACGAACGACACGCGCCGTGCTTCGGGCATGGCGTCGAGCAGGCGCGACACCTGGGCCGCGTGTTCGGCCAGCGAGCGTCGCGTGCTCGGGTAGCTCACGTTGACGACGTCTCGTCCACCTGCGCGCAACCCCTCGACCAACGGCGCGAGGGCGGTGCGCGAACGCCCCAGGCCGTGGAGCAGCAGCACGAGTTCCTCACGGGGCGCGGGCACGCCGTGCTGCACCCGTTGGCGCTCGAACGCGGTGCGGCAGGCCTCGGACGTGCCCCATGCCCGACGCACGTCCCCGGGGTCGAGCAGGCGCGCGTGACCGGTGTAGACGTTCTCCTGGATGCGCCAGTCCGACCACCAGAACACGTCGGCCCAGAACTGCTTCGCGCCCAGGGTGGCCACCGGGAGATTGAGCAGCCCCGTGCCGTGGCGCTCTTCCAGGCTGGCCACCAGGGCCCGCTCGCAGACGTCGAGCGAGCCCGTGCAGAAGACCTCGCCCGGCGCCGTCCCGGGGTCCGCTCCAGACGCCCAGCGCCGGACCCGATACAGGTCCCCATCGCCCTGCCGCTCCACCACGTGGTCCAGGACCGGCTCCCGCAGGGCGACGAAGTCAGCGCCCGCCGAAGCCGCGTCCTGCACCGCTTCCGGCACCGCCTGTCGGCAGCCGAGGGCCAGGATGCCGGCGAGCCAGCATGCCGCCACGAGCCGGCGCCCGGCGCCCCGATCCGGGCCGAATCCTCGCTTGTGCCCCACGAACATGCACTTTCTCCTCGAACGGGCCCTGCGATTCGCGCATCTGAACGACTCATTCATTGCGATCATCGTCGCAGCCCTGGAACATCATCCGCGAACAGACAGTCGAAGCCGGGAGCGTCAGCGACCTGCCACTCCTGCGCCTGAGGCGCCCTTGCCCCCCGGACCGGCCCGGAACAGTGGCCGGCACCCATTGAACGGAACACGCATGAACCTCCTCCGCCCCTCTCTTGCGGCCGCGCTCGCGGCCCTCGCCCTCGCACCGCTGGCCACGGCCGGCGACAGCAGCTGGCACCCCGATCTGCTCCCCGCCCTCGAGAAGGCCAAGGCGGAGAACAAGGACCTGCTGGTGGACTTCACCGGCTCCGACTGGTGCGGCTGGTGCATCAAGCTCGACGAGGAGGTCTTCGCCAAGGACGAGTTCCGGGCCTACGCCGACGAGCACTTCGTGCTCGTGGCGCTCGACTTCCCCACCCAGGACGGGGAGACCTGGAAGGCGATGCCCGAGGACCTGCACGCCAGGAACAGCGAACACCAGGCGGCCTTCAACATCCAGGGCTTCCCGACCATCCTGCTGATGACGGCTGAAGGCGTGGCCTACGGGCGCACCGGCTACCAGCCCGGCGGTCCCGAGGCCTACAACGAGCACCTCGACGAGTTCCGCACGGGCGACGAGCGCACGATGCTCACGGCCGCCGTGAAGCGCCTGCGCACCCGCGGCGAGGCCGCTCAGGGCGAGCGCCTGGAAGCCGCCTACGAGCTCTACGGCAACGTCGCCGGCGACCTGCGCACGCAGGTCCTCGACACCGTGCGTTCGCTCGATCCGCAGGACTCGCACCTGGTCCTGGCACGCGAGTCCCTGGGTGAGTGGAAGGAGCGCTACCTCAAGGGCGCCGAGCCGGACTGGGACGCCATGAAGGCCGATGCCGCCAAGCTGCGCACCACACGCCCGTCGATCGACAAGGTCGCCGAGTTCCACCTCTGGCTTGGCTTCGCGTACGGCATGACCGACGAGCTGGAGCAGGCCGACGCGTGCCTCGAGAGGCTCGAGGAACTGGACGACGGCAGCGACCCCATGATCGCCCAGATGAAGGGCGGCCTGGCCAACATGCTCAAGGGCAAGCGCGCCATGGCCGACGAGGGCTGAGCCCCGTGCGCGACCTCGCCCGGCCCTGATCGGTCGGGCAAGACGCCGTTCGAGATCGGGTCTGCCGCGCGTGCGGTGGGCCCGATCTCACATCCGCAGCGGCTCGCGCCGGGTCAGGGCGGCTCGGCTCGCGACGACGGCTCCAACATGCGCGCAGGCACGTCGCGTGACCGCAGCGACCTCGCTCAGCGCGACGCGGGCTGGAACAGGTTCGCGGGGACCGCCATCAGCGGGCACGGTGCGCGGTGCAGTACCTGGGTCGTGGTGCTCCCGCGCAGCGCATCCAGCACCCCATGGGCGCCCTCGGTGATCATCACGATCACGTCGGCCTGCCACTCACGGGCGGCCGCGATGATCTCGGCCGCGGGCTGGCCCCGACGGGTCTGCTGTGACCAGGTCCCCGCCGGACTCGTCGGCGGCAGCTCGACGGCGGGTGGTTCGTCGTCGCCCTCGGTCACCTGGAGCGCCAGGAACTCCACGTCCGCCTGACCCAGCACCTGGGGAAAGCGCGGGGCGGCGAAGGTCGCGAAGCGCGGATCGATGTCGGGCGCAAGCGGGACGAGCACGCGCCGCAGGTTGATCGAGCCGTCACTCAGCGACACGAAGCCCGGAACGTCCCGGGGCACGAACAGCGTTCGCGCCATGGCGCGCTTCGCCAGTTGGTCTGATACGGAGTGCTTCAGCCACGGCGGCAGACCCTGGGCTCCGCGCGTCGCCAGTACCAGCATGTCCACGGGTCGGGTGTCGATCTGCTCCTGGATCGCTGCCATCGGGCCCTTGCTGCGCTTGGACAGCTTCTTCACGTCCAGGCCGAGCTCGTCGTAGACGTCCTCCGGGGAGCTTCCCCGGTCGAGCAGGCCCCAGCGCGTCAGGGTCTCGCGGACGTGGGGGAAAGCCCGGCCATCGATGGCCTGCGAGCGCGGGCCGGCGTGCAGCAGGGTCAGTCGCGACTGCAGGCGCACGGCGATCGCCAGCGCGTGCGCGAAGGCCCGCCCCTCGTCGACGTTGAGGTCGGACGGATGCAGGATGTCACCACCCGCGAACCCGTAGGCGCTGTCCTCGTCGCGCAGGTGCCGAGCCGGGTCCACGAAGCCGCGGTCGTCGTCTGCTCGCGCCATCCGGTCCGCCTCCCGCGCACGCCTGCGTGGCGCTGCCTGCCCCGCGCGCACCGCCGGAACGGCGGGCGATGGCTCCCCAGGTTGGACTCGAACCAACGACCCTCTGATTAACAGTCAGATGCTCTAACCAACTGAGCTACTGGGGATCCGGGTCAGCAGCGAGGGAGTCTAGGCAGGCCCGGGGGCCGGCGCAACCCGGGAGTGCCGGCGCTCCTCGCAGACGCACCGGTGATCCGGATCCCGCCCCCGTCCGGCCCCGCCCCGAGGTCGGCGCGTCAGGCCGGCGGTCGGCCGAGGTTGGTGCGGGGCCCGCCGTTGGTGTGGGCCGCATCGCGCGGCCCCGACCCGCGCTCGGCTGACGGATCGTCGCCGGACGTGGGGCGCTGCGACCCGCCACCGGTGGCACCCGGCTCCTGCGGCTGGCCGTGGCGCTCGACACGTGTGTACGCCAGGAGCTGAGCCAGCGTGGTACGCATCTCCATGCGCGGCACGATCATGTCGACCTGGCCCTTCTCGAGCAGGAACTCCGCCGTCTGGAAGTCGGCCGGCAGCTTCTTCTTGATCGTGCCCTCGATCACGCGCGGTCCGGCGAAGCCGATCAGCGCGCCGGGTTCGGCGATGATCACGTCAGCCGTCATGGCCCACGAGGCGGTCACGCCGCCGGTGGTGGGATGGGTGCAGATCGAGATGTTGAAGCCGCCCTCCTCGCGGAAGCGCGCCAGGGCCGAGCAGGTCTTGGCCATCTGCATCAACGAGAGGATGCCCTCGTGCATGCGCGCGCCGCCGGAAGCAGCCACCAGGATCAGCGGCAGGCGTCGATCGGTGGCCAGTTCGATCGCGCGGGTGACTTTCTCCCCCACGACCACGCCCATGCTGCCGCCCATGAAGCGGAACTCGAGCGTGCCGAAGACCACCTCGTGCCCCTCGATGTGTCCCACGCCGTAGCGCATGGCCTCGCGCACGCCCGTCTTGGCGGCCGAGTCCACGAGCTTCTGATCGTACGGCTTGCCGTTGTCCACGAAGTCCAGCGCGTCGACGCTGGTCATGCCCAGGTCGAGTTCGCGGAAGGTCGCCGGGTCGACGGTGTAGGCGATGCGCAGGTGGGAGGAGATCGCGAAGTGATGATCACACTTGGGACAGACCTTCATGCGGTCGTCCAGGTCCTTGGCGTAGATCGTGTCGTCGCAGCTCGGACAACGAGCGAAGACTTCGCCCGGGATGTCCTTCTTGCGGTGCCGGCGCCAGGGCAGGGAGGCCATCAGACGTTGACCCCCAGGCGCTGCTCGGCGGTCCGGCGCATGCTCGCGATGGTGGCGGCCCAGTCGTCGGCGCCGAACACACCCGAGCCCGACACGAAGACGTTCGCGCCCGCCGCCGCGGCATCACCGATGGTCTTGGGCGAGATGCCCCCGTCGATCTCCACGTCGCCCTCGTAACCCCAGTTGCGCAGTTGCTCGATCTTGGGCAGCACCTCGGGCATGAACGACTGCCCGCCGAAGCCGGGGTGCACGCTCATGACGAGCACCATGTCGAGTCGGTCGAGCAGTTCGCGCACGGGATCGATGGGCGTCTCGGGGTTCACGGCCAGGCCGGCCCGCCCGCCCGCTGCCCGGATCGCGTCCAGCGCCTCCGGCTCGGTCTCGACGTGGCAGGTGAGGATGTCGGCCCCCGCCTCCACGTAGCGCTCGGCGTACTCGACCGGGTTGCTGATCATGATGTGCACGTCGAGCGGCCGCCGGGCGGTGGCCTTGAGTGCCTTCACCACGGGCAGGCCGATGGTGAGGTTGGGCACGAAGTGGCCGTCCATGACGTCCACGTGCAACCAGTCGGCGCCGGCATCCTCGACCGCCGCCACGTCCTGCGCGAGCCGCACGAAGTCCGCCGACAGGAGCGAGGGCGCGATCTTCACCGAGGGAATCGTCATGGCCCCATCCTCGCACCGGGAACCGGTCATTGCCACCGGCCGAGCCGGTGCAGGCTGGTCGAACGCCCCTGAGGCGCCCCACGCGGGTTTCGGGAAGCCCGTCGCGCGGCCCGAGCAGCGGCCCCTCAGCGCTCCAGGGCAGCGATGCCGGGCAGGCGCTTGCCCTCCAGCAGTTCGAGGGACGCGCCGCCCCCGGTCGAGACGTGGTCGACGCGGTCGGCCAGGCCGAAGGCCTTGATCGCCGCCGCGCTGTCACCCCCGCCCACCACGGTGTAGGCCCCGGCGTCGGCCACGGCCTGGGCCACGGCCCGCGTGCCCGACGCGTACGCCTCGCGCTCGAACACACCCATCGGTCCGTTCCAGACGACCGTGCCCGCCGAGGCGATGCGATCGCGGTACTGGCCCTCCGTGTCGGGACCGATGTCGAGTCCCATCTGGCCGTCGGGGATCGCACCCGTCAGCACCGTGGCGGCGTCCGAATCGAACGCGGGCGCACAGCGATGGTCCACCGGCAACAGGATCTCCACCCCGCGCCGTTCGGCGTCGGCCAGCACCTCGCGACACTCCGTCAGGAAGTCCTGCTCCACGCGCGACGCACCGACCCCGTCGCCCCGGGCGGCGAGGAAGGTGTAGGCCATGGCCCCGCCCACCAGGATGCCGTCCACGCGGGCGAGCAGGTTGCGCACCACCGCCAGCTTGTCGGAGACCTTGGCGCCCCCCAGGATCGCCAGCAGTGGTCGCGCGGGATCCTCGAGCACGCGCCCGAAGGCTTGCAGCTCCTTGCCCAGCAGGAATCCCGCCGCGCAGTGCTCACTGCCCAGCAGCATCGGCACGCCCACCACCGACGCATGGGCCCGGTGCGCCGTCCCGAAGGCGTCGTTGACGTAGGCGTCGCCCAGGGCGGCAAGCTGTCGGGCGAAGTCCGGGTCGTTCGCCTTCTCGCCCGGATCGAAGCGCAGGTTGTCGAGCAGCCCCACGGAAGCGGTGGGCAACTCGGCCACCATCTTCGTGGCGACGTCACCCACGACCGCCGGGATGGCCCTGACCTGCCGGTCGAGCAGGTCGGCCATGCGCGCCGCCACGGGCGTCATGCGCAGCGCGTCGTCGACACCCTTGGGGCGCCCGAGATGGCTCATGCAGATCGCCGTGCCGCCGCGCTCCACCACGGACACCACCGTGGGCAGCGCCGCGCGGATGCGCAGGTCGTCCGTGATGCGCCCCTCGGACAGGGGCACGTTCAGGTCGAGGCGGATCAGGACCCGCCGGCCCTCGACTGCCAATTGATCGACCGTGCGCCAGCTCATGCGTTCACCTCCTCCAGCCCGTGCGCCCCCAGGCCCGGGCCCGTGGCCGGGTGCCCTCGCGATTTCCTGCTCGTTCCACGTCGAGACCCGCGCCCCACCCGGCCCGCGGGTCAGGCCTTGCCGGGCCGAACGGTTCAGCCGAGCCCGTGCGCCTTCTCGAGCAGGTCCACCACGCGCTCGCTGTAGCCCCACTCGTTGTCGTACCAGGAGATGACCTTCACGATGTTGTCGTCGATCACCATCGTCGAGAGCGCGTCGAAGATCGACGAGTGCTTGTTGCCGATGATGTCGCTGCTGACGATCGGGTCCTCGGTGTACTCGAGCACGTGGCTCATGGGGCCCTCGGCGGCGGCCTTCACGGCGGCGTTGATGTCGTCCCGCGTGACCCTCTTCTCCAGCACCGCCACCAGGTCGATCACCGAGCCGTCGATGACCGGCACGCGCATGGCCATGCCGTCCATCTTGCCGGCCAGGGCCGGGATGATCTTGCCCACCGCCTTCGCCGCACCGGTGGTGGTGGGGATGATGTTCTGGGCGGCGGCCCGCGAGCGGCGCAGGTCCGAGTGGATCTGGTCGGCGATCTTCTGGTCGTTGGTGTATGCGTGGACCGTCGTCATCAGTCCGGAGCGCACGCCGAACGAGTCCACCAGCACCTTGGCCACCGGCGCCAGGCAGTTCGTGGTGCACGACGCGTTGGAGATGATCTGGTGTTCGGGGCGCAGGTCGTCCTCGTTGACGCCCATCACGATCATGGCGTCGATCGCGTCCTTGGGCGGCACGGTGAGCAGCACCTTGGGTGCGCCCGCGGCGAGGTGACCGGCGATCGCCTCGCGCGTGCGGAAGACGCCGGTGGCCTCCACCACGAAGTCGATCTTCTCGCTCTTCCACGGCAGGGCCTTGGGATCCCGCTCGGCGGTCACCTTGACCTCGCGGCCGTTGACCGTGAGGGCGCCCTCGCGACCCGTTACGGTTCCGTCGAACGGACCCATGACCGAGTCGTATTTGAACAGGTGCGCGAGAGCCGTGGGCGAGGAGAGGTCGTTGATGACCACGACCTCGGTGTCCGGGCGACGCTCCGCGATGCGCATGACCGTGCGGCCGATGCGGCCGAAACCGTTGATTCCGATCCTGATGGTCATGCGAAACTCCCTGCGAGAGGTGCCGTGGAAGAGGGATCTTGAGCCCGGGGCCAAACGGGGCGCATTCTAGCGGTGAGCCCGACCGCAGCAAGCGGCCCGGCCGTGGGAGTGCGCCGGACCATGGATCACGCCGCCGAGACCCGGCTCCGCTGCTTCGCCCGGGCGGCGCTCCCTGAGGGGGCCCCGACCCTGCTCGCCGTGTCCGGGGGCTCGGACTCCATGGCCCTGCTGGAGGCAGCTCGACACGTGCTCGAGCCGAGCCCCGTGGTGCTCCACGTCGACCACGGGCTCCAGGCGGCGAGCGCCCGCACGGCGGACTTCGTACGCGAACAGGCCCAGGCGGCCGGACTGCCGTTCCTGTTGGAGCAGGCCCTGCCGGGCCCGGACGACGGGGCCCACAGCGAGACGTCGGCCCGCCGCCGGCGCATGGCGGCCTTCGCGCGCGCCGCCCAGTCGACCGGGGCCAGCGCCGTGCTGCTGGCCCACCACCTCGACGACGATCTCGAGACCCTGCTGCTGCACCTGGCCAGGGGCCACACAGGCGACCGGGCCCGCTGCGGCATCCCCAACCTGCGTCCCCTCGACGATCGGGTCGTGCTGGCCCGCCCGTTCTCGAGCGGCCCCACCCCGCTGACCCGGCAGGACCTCGAGCACTACCGGCTCGCGCGTGACCTGCCCCACCGCGAAGACGAGAGCAACCGGGACGCGACCATCCCGCGCAACCGCGTGCGCGCACTGCTGGCCGACCTGCGCGGCGAGCGGCAGCAGTTGCTGAGCCTGCGCGCCAACGCTCGCCGGCGCCTGGCCCGGCGCGTCCGGGGGGCGTGCTGCGCGCTCGAACGCCACTTGCACGCCGAGGGTCTGGGCAGCCGCCTCGACCCGGCCGCCCTGTCAGCCCCCGGCGGCGCCCCGGGGAACGCGCCTTGCCCGGCGGACGAGGATGCCTGGAGCGGTCATCTGGCCGAGGTGCTGCGCCTGCTCGGTCCGTGCCTGTGCGAGCGTCGCCGGGTGCACGTCCGCCGCGCCCTGATCCGTGAACTCCAGGGGACCCGGGCGGGGAACTGGAGCCTGCCCGCGAGCCCGCGCCCGATCGAGGCACGGGTCACGGCACACGGCCTGCACATGCCCCACGATGCGCTCGATCCGCGACCGCCCGCGGCGCGTGTGCTCGCCGCCCTGGCGCGCACGCCGCTCTATCTCTGACGCCACCGATCCCTGACGGTCCCGGAGCGCCGTTCGCCGGCGCTCGACCCGTCCCGGCGCGAGCTCAGCGGGAGAGTTGCCAGGCCGTGACGCTGCGCCCATCGGGTATGTGCACCAGCACCGGCCCGGCTGCGCGCAGGTCGCCCGGCAACGCCGCCGCGACCTTCGCGCCCGTGAGCGGCTCGCGCAGGGCGCAGCTCCCGTCGGGTTCGGCCGTGAGCAACAGGCCGAAGGCGGCGCCGCGCGGTGCGGCTTCCTCGACGGTCCAGAGCGGCTCGCCGCTGGCCGCCGCGAGGCCGTACAGCTCGGAGCCTCCGGCAACCGCGATGACGGCATCGGCGGCAGAGGGGTCCGCGGCGCCGAGCGTCGTCACGACCACTGGGCCACTGGTCAGGGCCGACGGCATGGTCCGTCGCCAGAGGGCACGACCGCTCTCCCCCTCCAATGCCAGCACGCTGTGCCCGGCGCTGAGCAGCACGCGACCGCGGTGGGCCACGAGCGCGCCGGTCGTGCGACCGGTGTGCACCCGCCAGCGCTGCGAGCCGCCCAGCAGCTGCATGCTGATCGAACGCACGGTCCCGTCCGCGCAACCCACGACCAGCCCGTCGCCCACCTGGAGACTGGTCCCCGTGAACGCTTGCGGCATGGCGATGTGCCAGCTCTCGAGACCGTTCCTCAGGTCCAGCGTCACGACGCGATGACGCACGAGCGACGGGATGTAGAGCGCGCGCCCGTCCGACAGCGGACTCAGAGCGGGCACGGCGGTCACCCGTCCGTCGTACAGCTTTCGACCGGTGGCCAGCTCCACCACGATGAGATGCGTCAGGGATGCGAGCGTGAGCACGCCCTCGGCGGAGGCCACCGGCGGCAGATCCAGGGGGCCGTCGTGCTGCACGAACCAACGCACCTTGCCGGTGCGCGGATCGAACGCCGTCACCCCGTACAGGCTGTCCTCCACCAACAGCAGCGGCTCCACCCGGTGCAGCGCCACCAGCGTGGCGGAACGCGCGTCGCCCACACCCGCCTGCCAGGCAGGCACCAGACGCGCCTCGGGCGCAGCGAGGGGCAGGGGCTCGGCGAGACGGATCGCGAGCAGGAGCACGGCGGCCATGAGATTCATGCGAGGGACGTTAGCTGCGGGCCGGAAAGCCGGTCAAGGCCGAGCGGCCCCGAAGCTCGGGGCTGTGCCGGACGCGCATGCTCGCTGACGGCTCCGCCACGCTATCTTGGGCCCGATGGACCTCGCCGGACGCATGGCTGCAGTGCGTGAGCTGATCGACGCCGCGGCCGCCCGCGCCGGCCGCCGGGGGAGCGACGTGACCCTCGTGGCGATCACCAAGTCGGCGCCGCCGACGATCTTCTCCGAGGCCCGGGCCGCAGGGCTCGAGGATGTGGGTGAGAGCCGCGTGCAGGCCGTCCGGGAGCGCATGCAGGGCCATGCCGATGCCTTCCGCTGGCACCTCGTGGGACACCTGCAGCGCAACAAGGTGCGCACCGCGGTGAAGCACTTCGACGTGATCCACTCGGTCGACTCACCCGGGCTGATCGACCGCATCGATCGCATCGCGGGGGAGGAGGGTCGCCGGCCCGCCGTCCTGTTGCAGGTCAACGTCTCGGGTGAGGCCTCCAAGTCCGGCCTGACGCCCACCACCGCCCTGGACGCGGCCGAACGGGCCGCCGGCCGGCAGCACTTGCGGCTCGTGGGGCTCATGACCATGGCGCCGCAGGTCGATGAGGTGCAGGCGACACGACCGGTGTTCGCCCGCCTGGCGGCGCTGCGCGAGCGCATCGCCGCCGAGGTCGGAATCGCCCTCCCGGAGCTCTCCATGGGCATGAGCAACGACTTCGCGATCGCCGTCGAGGAGGGCGCCACCCTGGTGCGGGTGGGACGTCGCCTCGTGGATCCCGACTTCGCTGTACACTAGAACGGCCCCTCGCCGCCCGCTGCCCCGACGTGTCGCTCACTTGCGACGCGAGCAGGCGGAAGCCCTGCGAGCCCGTGTCGCCGACGAGGCTCCCTCCCCTCCCCACCGCCCATGCTGCTGCCCCTCCTGCTGACCCTCTCCGTCCTGCCCGGCATCCCCGGGGGGGACGACGACCTCGTCACCGCGTCGATCGAAGCGGTGCTGCACCAGCCCCTCGACGAGGACATCTTCGCGCTGCCGATCGGCGCCCCGATCGAGTTCCTCTTCGCCGCGCCGAGCACCCGCACCGCGTGGGACGTGGTGGACGTGGGCGACGTCACCGGCGACGGTGCGTCCGACCCCGCCTTCGGCTACACGACGCACGGTGCGCTGCCGACGCTCGAAGTGCTCGACAGCCGCAGCGGTGCCGTGGTCTGGTCCGTCGTGGCGGGCGATGGCGGTCGGGGCCTGCGTTCGTTGCGCTGCCTGGACGCCGCCGAGGGCCGACTGGCCGCGGGCGTGACCGACATGGGCGGTTCGGTCGAAGTGCGTGACGCCTCCGACGGGACGCTCGCCTGGAGCGTCGACCTGCAACCGGGCGTGAGCGTGGCGGTCCACGCCGTGCGCATGGTGGAGCCCGTCACGGACGGAGCACCGCCGGCGGTGTTGGTGTCTGCCGGTGCCGGTGCCGACCGCGTGGCGCTGCTGGACGGCAGCGACGGCAGCCTGGTCTGGATGCACCCCGCGGGCGACGTGACCTACGACGCGGTCCCGCTGGCCGACTTCGACAACGACGGTCGGCGCGAGGTGCTGGCCGTGGGCGGCGACCAGTCGCCGTTCGCCCGGCTGCTGGATGGTGCGGACGGGAGCGTGCTCTGGAGCATCGCCCTGCCCGGTCCGGGCACCACGGTGCAACCGGTGGCCGACATCGACGGCGACCTGATCCCGGACGCCGTCATCGGCCTGTTCTCGGCGCCCGAGTCCAGCCTGATCGCGGTGTCGGGCGTGGACGGCGACCAGCTCTGGTCGGCCTTCGGGGTCGAAGACGCGGTCACCTCCCTGACGCTCTTGGGCGACAACGACGGCGACGGCATCGACGACCTCGCCGTGGGCTCGTTCGACAACGCGATCAACGGGGTGCTGACCCGTCAGGGCATCCTGGAGTGGCGCCGCGAGGGTTCGACCGTCAACGGCGGCCACATGTTCTCCGTGTCCAACATCGGCGACATCGACGGCGACGGTTTCGTCGACATGGTGGCCGCTTCGGTCGACTTCCAGATCTACGTGCTGGGCGGCAACCTGGGGCAGTACATGGCGGTGTCCAACGGGCGCGGCCGCTACGTCGCCACGGCCGGCCTGAACGATGGTGACGGCGACGGGCGGCGTGAGTTCGCCCTCGGCGGCCAGGGACGGGCGCGCGTCGGCTCGGGTGCGAGCGGCCTGGCCCTGGGCCCGATCATCTCGGTCGTCAACATCCCGGGCGAAGCGGTGGTCAACATCTTCGCCTACCCGACCACGTCGCTGTTCGCCTTCGCGTCCCCCGGCACCGGTTCGCTCGACCTGCCCATCATCCAGGGCACGTTCGGCCTGGACCTCGGATCGCTGGTGCAGATCGTGCAGGGCACCGCGCCCGGCGCCGGGATCAGTGGCGTGGCCCTGGGACCGTTCCCCCCCACGGCGGCGGGCATCGAGATCTTCGTCCAGGCCGTCTCGTTCTACAGCTCCGGCCTGGGAATCGTCTCCAACGTCGACAGCTTCACGGTGATCCCGCTCGAGGGCGAGGACTGAGCGGAGCACGACAACGCCGGGCTGTGATGGCGCGGCCCGTGCAGCCCACGGGCCCGGGTCCGGACGGGAAACATCGGGAGCAGCGCTGGTCTGGTCCCGGTCGAGCTGAGATCATCCCGGCGTGAGCGAAGTGGGCGACTGGCTCGACGAGTTGAGCGACCGTGGCGCGGACGTGCTGGTCCCGGTACGCGCTCATCCCGGTGCGCGCCGGGAGGGCATCCAGGGCCTGCACGCCGGCCGGCTCAAGATCGCCACCACCGTGGGCGCCGAGGGCGGCAAGGCCACCGACCGCATCGGTCGTGTCCTGGCGGTCGCCCTGGAGCTGGCCCCGTCGCGCGTGCGCTGCATCTCGGGAGCCACGAGCCGGCAGAAGCTGTTCGCCGTGGCGGACGCTTCGGTGGGCCACGTGCGCGAGCGCCTCGCCCGGGTGCTCGACCCGTCATGAGCACCGAGCACCCGAGCGCCGCGGCGGAACGGGAGACGCCCCTGCGGCTCGTCGTGCTGCTCTCGGGTGGCGGGCGCACGTTGCTCAACCTGCTCGATGCCGTTGAGCAGGGGCGGCTCGTGGCCGAGGTCCCGCTGGTCATCTCCTCCCGACGCACGGCCGCCGGGGTGCAGCGCGCCCGGGATGCGGGCCTGGAGGTAGAGGTCATCCGCGCCCGGGACTTCCCCGACAAGGCTGCCTTCGCTGCGCACCAGACCGCGCGCATCCTGGCCCATGCCCCCGACCTGGTGATCATGGCCGGCTACCTGGTGCACTACCCGGTGCCGGGGGCGCTCGAGGGGCGCATGCTCAACATCCACCCCTCGCTGCTGCCACGGCACGGAGGCCGAGGCTGCTTCGGCGATCGCGTGCACGCCGCGGTCCTCGACGCCGGGGACAGCGAAAGCGGCTGCACGGTGCACGTCGTCGACGACGAGTACGACCACGGGCCGATCCTGGCCCAGACGCGCGTGCCGGTCCTGCCGGACGACGACGTGGAGCGTCTCGCGGCGCGGGTCTTCGAGGCGGAGTGCCGGACCTATCCGCGGGTGATCGCCGAGTACGGGGCGCGCCTGCTGCGGGACTGAGCGGTTCGGCGCCTTGATCCGGCACGCCTGGGCCGCCGGCGGCACCGGAGCACTCCGGACTTCTCACCAGCTCCTGCTGGTGAGCACTCCGGGCTAGGGCTTGCGGCCGAACGGCCGGGCGAGTTCGTCGAAGCGTTCGAGCAGATCGAGGCGCAAGGCCAGCTCCACACCCGGGGCGCTCTCCACCGCCGCGTAGGCCGCGGCCGTGCCGAGCACCTCGGCGGCTTCGTCCGGACCGGGACGGCGCAGGGCGATGTCCGCCAGGCGTGTGCCGTCGCCGTCCAGGAAGGTGATGCGGTACGGGTACTCGGCGCCGTCCGCGGCCGCACGCCAGGAGAGGCCGCGGAAGCCACGCAACATGTCGTGCGCGAGACCGTAGCGGCGGCCCCACTCGTCGTCCCCCGTCCAGGGTGACGGCAGGCCGCCGACGTGGAGCGTGCGCTCGAGCACGAACGGCTGCTCGACCTCGGGAGAGCTGATCTCCAGGCGCGCCCAGCGCTCGTCGTCGATGCGCAGGGGGGACAGGCTGCGCAGCAGGTCGGCCTGCTGCTCATCGAACAACTCGAGGATCTCGAGCGGCAACGCGAGCCCCTCCTGGGGCCGTTCGGTGGTGCGGGCCGGCACGATCTCACCGGGCGCGTACAGGTCCACCCGGTCACGACGCACGCTGCCCGCCAGCTCCCAGCCCACGAAGACGCGCCCCAGCGGTTCGCCTTCGGGCGCCGGGAGGAACCCGAGCGCCTCGGTCCCGTCCACCCGGGCCAGCAGGTCGCCCAGGGCCGAGCGACCGAAGACCCGCTCGGATTCGACCCGTTGGCCGCGCAGGCGTTCCGGTGCGGCGAAGATCCACGCGCCGGACGCAGCCTGGGCCACGTCGAGCAGGACCTCGTCGCCGCGCTCGATGCGCAGCGAGACGGCCCGCTCGGCGATCGGCGGCAACAGCCGGTGCTCGCGGAAGAAGGCGGCGTCGTTGGTCAGCAGGTTCAGGCTGCCGCGCGCGACCACGAGCAACTTGGCATGGTCCTCGCGCACCGCGGGAACCCAATCCGGCCGCTGCTCCCAGCCCGCGGCGAACAGCGCGCTCACGGTGCCCTCGCCCTGCGCCCCGATCTCGATCCGGGTGGCGCCCTCGAGCTCGCCCCGCGCCGCTTGCGCCGCGGTGGGCAGGTCGTGGTCGACGAAGTGCGCCTCGGTCGGCACCCCCGCCAGCACCTCCTCCTGTTCGACGAACTCGAGGCTGCGCACGAGCTGGGAGATGCGTTCGCTGTCGGCCAGCGCCGCGACGGGTTCGTGCAGCGTCCAGCGTTCGCCCTGACGCACAGCATCGATCAGCACACCGTCGGGCTTCTCCACGCGCACCTTGGTGATGCGTCCGCGCAGGCCCCGCAGCAGGCGCTTCTCGACCCACTCCTCGGCGTGGGAGCGCAAGCGCGTGGTGACGTTCACCGTGGCCAGGAAGACGTCCCCGCCGGGTCGGCGGGCGTAGACCCACTTGCCCAACGGGTCGCGCTCGCCGAGCAGCAGCGTGTCGCGCCGCTCCCCGATGCCCACGGTGATGCGAAAGCGCGGCGGTTCGAGCCCGGCGACGGTGGCCGGCACGACGTCACCGCGGTTCTCGATCAGCTGGGCCTGGGCCTGGGTCAGCTCTTCGAGGAACACACGCACCCAACCCTCGCGCGCGATCTCCTCGGTCGGCGCGGTGATGCGCCAGACCCCGCTGGGTTCCCGCTGCAGCTCGAGATCCTGGCCCTGGGCGAGGTGCAGGTACACGTAGTCGATCGCTTCGGGGGCGACGCCCGGGTACAGCGCCCCGGACACGGCGCGCGGGACGCCGGCGAACTCCTCCCGCACGGCCCAGCGATAGAGCTGCCATGCGCCGTACAGCAGCAAGGCCAGCAGGGCGAACGTCACCAGTCGCGAGATCACGGCCCGATTCACGTCAACGCCTCCGGGTGAACCAGACGGCGAGCCCCATGAGCACTCCACCGAGCGGCATCAGCAGCAGCACGTACAGGTGGATCGTCTCGAGCTCGCCCTCCATCAGGTCGACCTTGCTCTCGAACACCTCTCGCGGGCGCGCCGCCACGGCTTCGGGGCGATCCACCAGCCAGTTGACGGCATTCAGGCCCAGGTCCATGTTCGCCGGCCCACCGTCGCGGGAGGTCAGGAAGCTGTTGATCAGCGGACTGGCGCAGGCGAGGACCACCGCGCGCGACGACGCATCGGATGCGTCGCGCTCCAGGGCGAAGGCCACGTGGCGCGCACCGCGCAGTTCGCCCTCGCCGGGGGTGAAGACGAAGTCGCCGCGCGCACCGGCCGCGCTGGGCAGGTCCCCGAACACGTGGGTGCCGGTGGTGGCCAGAGGCGTGCTGATGACCCGGGCGTCGGCGCTCGGCGAGCGGCCCAGCGCCCCGCTGCCGAAGAAGCGCGCGAAGGTGCGCTGGGCCGCGATGGGTGTGGTCACCACGTGGGTCGGATCGAAGTTGCCGATGGTCACCAGGGCCCGGTCCAGTCCCACCAGGAACGGATCATCGTCCCGGCACAGGATCGCGCGGTCCCGCTCCAGGCCCAGTTGTCGCAGCAGCGTGTCGTACTCCGGGGACACGTAGTCGGGGTCGGCGGCCAGCAGCAACCCGCCACCCTCCGCGTGGAACGCTGCGAGCGCTTCGCGGGCACCGCGCGACAGGGGCAGGTCGGGGCCGCACAGCACGACGACGTCGTAGCCGGTGAGCGCCGTGCCCGGCACTTCCGACGACATGTCGATGCGCTCGACGTCGAGCCCCTGGCCCGCCACGGCCGAGAAGAACAGCCCCAGGTCGAACAACTCGAAGCCGTCGAGGCGCGGACCGCCGAAGCCCGAGAGGAAGCCCACGCGAGGCGCGACCTCGTCGGCGACCGACAGCAGCGCCGACGTGAGCGGGCCCTCCGCATGGTAGGCACGGATGCGCGCGTTGGTGATGCTCTGGGCGTCGGCACGCCCGCGATCGATGGTCACAAGATCCTCGAGGAACACCTGCTTGCTGCGTGTCACCCCCTCGACGAGCACGAGGTTGTAGCGACTGAGGTGACGTTCGCCGCGCAGCGTCTCGGTCCGCAGCCGGTCGCGGTGCGGGTGCAGCGTCTCCACCGTGAGCTGACCGCCCGAGGCCAGCGCGTACTGTCCGAGCAGCGTGTTGACGTACTCGCCCGCCAGGGCCTGCACCTCGTCGAGACGCGTGACCGACACCGGCTCGGGCTGCATCAGCGAGATGAAGCGCACCGGCTCCTCGAGACTGCGCAGCACCTGCCGCGTCTGATCGCTGAGCGTGAAGCCCTGGTCGGCGGTGAGGTCCCAGCGCACCCGCACCTTCGGCACGGAGGCCGCATAGGAGACGGCCGCGACCACGATCACGATCACCAGCGCCGTCGCCAGACCCTGAGCCGCTCCGGTCCAGCGCCACCAGCGTGAGAAGCCGCCCTTCAACGCCATCGCCGGGCCTCCAGGCTGCGCGTCGCCATGACCAGCACCCCCGCGGTGGCGCTCAGGTACCAGACCAGCAGGCCGCTGTCGACCAGGCCCTGACTGAAGGACTCGCTGAAGTGACGCGTCATGGAGATGCCCGACACGCCCCGCTCGAGCACGCCCAGCCCCGGCGACTGACTGACCACCGCCGGCAGCAGGATGAACAACAGGTTGAAGGTGAGGGCCGAGACCGCGGCCACGATCTGGTTGCCCGTGCGGGTCGAGAACAGCACCCCGACGGAAGTCAGCAGACCGCTCGTCAGGGCGATGCCGAGGTACGACGTGAACAGTTGGCCGCCGTCCGGCACGGCCCCGTAGCGCCGGATGATCGCCAGGTAGAGCAGCGTCGGCACCCAGAGGAACGCCTGGAACAGCAGGGCGCCGAGGAACTTGGCCGTGATCACCTCGCCGTCGCGCACCGGCGCCGTGAGCAGCACCTCCAGGGTCCCGGAACGCCGCTCCTCCGACACCAGGCGCATGGTGATCAGCGGGGGCACCATGACCAGGCACACCCAGAACAGCGGCCCGTCACCCAGGAACGTGGTCACGGTCACGTGCACCGAACCGGCGGAGGCGGCCAGGGCGTACGCAAAGGAGAAACCGCTCAACACCAGGAAGACGGTCAGCACGATGTACGCGAGAGGTGAGAAGAAGAGGCTCTCCAACTCGCGCCACAGCAACGTCGTCAGGCGGCGCATCACGACGCTTCGGCCCGCGTGAGCTCGAGGAAGATCTCGTGCAGCGAGCGCGTGAGCGGCTCGAAGCGATCCACCGCGAAACCCGCTTCGACCACCGCGCGCAGCAGGGCCGACGCCTGGTCGTCCGCGGCGATGCGCGCGTCGCAGGTCCCGCGCGCCTCGTCGATGGTGGCGTGCATGTCGTGTTCGCCAAGCCAGCGGACGAGCTTGCGCAGGGCGGGGCGCGGTTGCGACTCGTCACCGGCGCGCCCGGGCGACTCGCCCTTGAGACCGATGCGCACCTCGCCCCGACGGCCGGCTCGCGACACGACCTCCTCCTTGGTGCCGTCGGCCACGATGCGGCCGCTCTTGATGATCGCGATGCGCGTGCAGACGTGCTCCACCTCGGCCAGCACGTGGCTCGAGAGCAGCACCGTGCGGCGCCCGCGCATGGCCGTGACGAGGTCGAGGATGTCCTGCCGCTGGCCCGGGTCGAGGCCGCCCGTGGGCTCGTCCAGGATCAGCAGGGGCGGGTCGCCCACCAGCGCATCAGCCAGGCCGACCCGCTGCCGATAGCCGCGGGAGAGCTGGCCCAGGATGCGGCGACGCATGTGGATGAGCCCGCAGCGCTCGAGCACCTGCTCCCGTCGCTGCTTGCGCTCACGAGCGGGGACGCCCTTGAGGCGGGCCCGGAAGTCGATGTACTCGTCGACCCGGGCATCGAGGGGCACCGGCACGTTCTCGGGCAGGTACCCGATCTGGCGCCGGACCTTCAGGCTGTCGAGCGCCACGTCGTGCCCGGCCACCTGCGCGCGCCCGGACGTCGCCGGCAGGAAGCCCGTGAGGATGCGGATCGTGGTGGTCTTGCCCGCCCCGTTGGGACCCAGGAAGCCGAGGATCTCGCCCCGCGGTACGTGCAGGCACACGTCGTCCACGGCCAGTAGGTCGTGGAAGCGGCGGGAGAGGTGCTCGACGCGAATCAACTCGGAGTCACCCGCACGCAGCCGGGATCGGAGCGGTCAGGCGTCGGGTGAGGCGGCCGCCGGACATGGCGGTCGCTCGGCACGCGTCAGCTCTTGACCTCGAAGTCGGCATCGATGATGTCTTCCTTCGTCTCCGATTCACCACCGGGCGCGCCGTCGCCTGCGGGCCCGCCCGGGCCGCCGGGCTGAGCACCCGCTTCGGCCTGCTGGGCGTAGAGCACCTCGGCCAGCTTCTGTGCCGCGCGAGTGTACTCGTCGAGACCCTGACGAATCGCCTCCGCGTCATCTTCCTTCGCAACCTGCTCGAGCTTCTCCCGAGCGCTCGCGATGGCCAGCACCGTCTCCTCCTCGAGCTTGTCCTTGTGCTCGTCGAGTGACTTCTCGGTCTGGTAGATGGTCTGTTCGGCCTGGTTGCGCAGGTCGATCAGCTCGCGCGCGCTCTTGTCTTCATCGGCGTGCTCCTCGGCCTCCTGCTTCATCCGATCGATGTCGGCGTCGGACAGGCCCGAGCTGGCCTCGATGGTGATCTTCTGTTCCTTGCCCGTGCCGAGGTCCTTGGCGCTCACGGCCAGGATGCCGTTGGCATCGATGTCGAACGTGACCTCGACCTGGGGCACCCCGCGGGCCGCCGGCGGCAGCCCTTCGAGGCGGAAGCGACCCAGCGTGCGGTTGCCGTTGGCCATCTCGCGCTCACCCTGCAGGACGTGGATGTCCACGCTCGGCTGGTTGTCGGCGGCGGTGGAGAAGACCTCCTTCTTGGAGGTGGGAATGGTCGTGTTGCGGTCGATCAGCCGGGTCATGACGCCACCCAGCGTCTCGATGCCGAGCGACAGCGGGGTCACGTCGAGCAGCACCACGTCGTCGACCTTGCCGGCGAGCACCGCGCCCTGGACGGCGGCCCCCATGGCCACGACTTCGTCCGGGTTCACGTTGCGGCCGGGCTCCTTCTGGAAGACCTCCTTCACCAGCGCCTGCACGGCGGGGATGCGCGTGCTGCCGCCGACGAGGATCACCTCGTCCACCTCGCTGGGGCTGAGGCCGGCGTCCGCCATGGCGTCGAGACACGGCTTGCGGCAACGCTCCACCAGCGGCTCGACCAGTTCCTCGAACTTGGCCCGGCTGATGTTCACGTTGAGGTGCTTCGGCCCGCTCTGGTCGGCCGTCACGAAGGGCAGGTTGATGTTGGTCTGGGGCGTGGAGGACAACTCGCACTTGGCCTTCTCGCAGGCCTCCTTGAGGCGCTGCAGGGCCATCACGTCCTTGCGCAGGTCGACGCCGTTGTCGCGCTGGAAGTCGTCGGCCACGAAGTCGATCAGCACGTCGTCGAAGTTGTCGCCGCCGAGGTGCGTGTCACCGTTCGTGGCGTTGACCTCGAACACGCCGTCGCCGACGTCGAGGATCGAGATGTCGAAGGTCCCGCCGCCCAGGTCGAACACGGCCAGCTTGCCGCTCTTGTCCTTCTCCAGACCATAGGCGAGGCAGGCGGCGGTGGGCTCGTTGACGATGCGCTCCACCGTGAGGCCGGCGATCTCGCCCGCCTCCTTGGTGGCCTGGCGCTGGCTGTCGTTGAAGTACGCCGGCACCGTGATCACGGCGCGCGTGACCTTCGTGCCGAGGTACGCCTCGGCAGTGCCCTTGAGGTCGGCGAGGATCATCGCCGAGATCTCCTGCGGCGTGTATTCCTTGCCGTCGATCAGGACCTTGACCGGATCGTTCTGGCCGCCCGTCACGTCGTAGGTGACCAGCTTCTCCTCGGAGCTGACCTCGTGGTGACGACGACCCATGAAGCGCTTGATCGAGTAGATCGTGCGCTGCGGGTTCGTGATCGCCTGGCGCCGGGCGGGCTGGCCCACGAGCCGCTCGCCGTCCGTCGTGAACGCCACCACCGACGGGGTCACACGGTGCCCCTCGGGGTTGGTGATCACCTGGGGCTGTCCGCCCTCCATGACGGCCACGACGGAGTTCGTGGTGCCGAGGTCGATGCCGATGATGTGGTCACTCATGAGATCTCCTTGTCGGTCCACCGGGGTGCTCTGCCGCTCCCGGGCAGGCCGAACCGCTGCATCGGAGGCAAACAAACCGCGTGCCAAACGGCCGGGGAGCATGAAGCACCGCGATCCAGGCCCTCCGGGCCGGTTCAGGGCGGCTCCAGGCCGGGCCAAAGTGGCACCGGGCGGTCCGCACCCTGCCACAATGACAGGGCGGCGCTCGCGGGAGCACCGCTGCTAGCGCAGGTCGTACTCCTTGATCTTGCGATACAGCGTGCGCTCGCCGATGCCCATCATGCGCGCCGCCTTGGCCCGATTGCCGCCGACCAGTTCGAGCGTGGCGCTGATGTGCTCGCGCTCCACGTCCGCCGCAGTGCGCCCCGCCAGCGAGCCGGAGGCGGTCTTGAGCGGCGCGACGCTCGGTTCACCGCCCACCGATGTCGGCAGATCGGAGAGCTGCAGCACTTCGTGGCTGCCGGTCACGACCATGTTCTCGATCACGTTGCGCAACTCGCGCACGTTGCCGGGCCAGGGCTGGGCCTCCAGCACACGCATCACATCGGCCGAGACGCCGCGCACGTCGGTGCCGTGCTGCTCGACGAGTTCGCGCAGGAACGCATCCACCAGGAAGGGGATGTCGACCACGCGCTCACGCAACTGCGGCAGCTCGATCGAGACGACCTTGAGCCGGAAGTAGAGGTCCTCGCGGAAGCGCCGCTCGGCCACCTCCTCGGTCAGGTTCTTGTTGGTCGCGGCCAACACCCGGATGTCGACCGGGATCGGCGTGCTCGACCCCACGCGCACGATCTCCCGCTGCTCGAGGACGCGCAGCATCTTGACCTGGGTGCTGAGCGGCATGTCCCCCACTTCATCGAGGAACAGGGTGCCGCCCTGGGCGTTCTCGATGTGGCCGATCTTGCGGTTGGTCGCGCCGGTGAAAGCGCCCCGCTCGTGCCCGAACAACTCGCTCTCGAGCAGGCCCTCGGGCAGCGCCGCGCAGTTCAGCGCGATGAAGGGCGCGTTCCGTCGCGGACTGTTCTGGTGGATCGCCCGGGCCACGAGTTCCTTGCCCGTGCCGCTGTCACCCATGACCAGCACCGTGACGTCGGTGCGCGCAACCTGGCGCATGACCCGGAAGACCGCCTGCATGGCCTCGCTGCGGCCGATGATCTTGTCGAAGGCGTAGCGCTCGTCGAGCTGCGCTTCGAGCTCGGTGTTGCGGCGCTTCAGCAGCTGCTTCTCGACCGTCCGCTTGGCGAGTTCGCGCAGCTCCATGATGTTGACGGGCTTGGTGATGTAGTGCGCGGCTCCGGCACGCATGGCCTCCACCGCGCTCTCCACCGAGCCGTGGCCGGTGATCATGATCACCTCGGTGTCGCCTCGTCGGCGCGCACCCGCGAGCACGTCCATGCCGTCCACGTCGGCCATGCGCAGGTCGGTCAGCACGAGGTCCCAGGTGCCCTGCTCGACGGCGACCAGCCCCGCCTGCCCGGACGTCACCACGGTCGCCTCGTAGCCGAGGGTCTCGAGGCCGTCGGCCAGGCTCTGCGCGTGGGCCGCGTCATCGTCGATGATCAGGATCGAGACGGGTGTGGCGCTCATGCCGGGTTGCCCCCGTTGCGCTCCGCAGCGCCGGGGCCCTCCGCCGTGGGATCGGGCGTGGCCGGTGGCAGCTGATCCGGGAGCTTGGGCACGCTGAGCACGAAGCGCGTGCCGCGCCCCAGTTCGGACTGCACCAGGATCTCACCGCCCAGCTCCTCGACGATGCGGCGCGTCATCGGCAAGCCCAGACCCGTCCCGCCCTGCTTGTTCGACCAGAACGGCATGAAGATCTGCTCCAGCTTGTCCGGCGGGATGCCGGGCCCGGTATCGGTCACGCGCACCTCCACCAGGCGCCCGCGCACCCGCGTCTCGAGCAGCAGCTCGCCACCCTCCTCGGCCATGGCCTGCTGGGCGTTCACCACCAGGTTGTTGAGCGCCACCCGCAGGAACTTCGGGTCGGCCAGCACCAGCCGCGCGTCGGCCGCCAGCAGGCTCCGAGCGCGAATGCCCAGGCGCTCGTTCTCCGGCTCGACGAAACGCAACAGGTCGGTGATCAACAGCTCGAGGTCGACCGTCTCCGGCTGGATCTCGTAGCCTCGTGCGAGTTCGAGGAAGTCGTTGACGATGCCGTCGAGGCGCTTGACCTCCCCCAGCAACAGGTGCGCGCGGCGCAGCGTGCGTTCCTCCACCTGCGACTGGGGGGTGGCGAAGTCCTCTGCCAGGAGTTGCAGGTTGACCGTCATGGTGCTGAGCGGGTTCTTGACCTCGTGGGCCAGGCCGGCTGCCATGGCGCCCATGTACTCGAGGCGCCGCGGGCGCTTGGACGAGCGGGTCACCGGGCGAGTTCTCCAGGGGCAGTCGGGGCGAGGACCGCAGCGGGCCGCGCCGGCGACCTGCCGAGACGGCAGTATGCCCTGCACGCATGGCCGACGGAATGCCCCCCTGAACGGCCGCCACGATCCCTCTAGAATCCGAGCATGACTGCCCCGCGCGTGTTCCGACTCGACCAGGATGATCCCGGGGCCGCCCTCGAGGCCGCAGCGGCTGCGCTGGACGCGGGCGAGCTCGTGTTGCTCCCGACCGAGACGGTCTACGGCGTCGCCGCCCGGGAGGACCGGCCCGAGGCCCGGGAGCGCATGGCCGCGCTCAAGCCCGACCGGGACGCCCCCTTCAGCCGTGCTGTCCCGTCATTGGAGGCTCTCGGGGAGCGGCTGGCGCCGCTCCCGGCCGCGGCGGCCCGCATGGCCGCCCGCTGGTGGCCGGGGCCCGTGACCCTCGTCCTGCGCGAGCGCGCGGGAGGGACGCTCGGAGTCCGCATCCCCGGCCACGCCTGGACCCGCGACCTGCTCGCCCGGGTGGGCGTCCCGCTCCTGCTGCCCAGCGCCAACCCGCCCGGGCACCCCGCCCCCCTGGATCTCGGAGCGGTGGATCCGCACGTGCTCGAACTCGTCTCGGTCGTGATCGACGGCGGGCCCTCCGCACTCGGCGATGCCTCGACCGTGGTGGCGCCGGGGCAGCTTGCGCACCGCGTCCTGCGCGAGGGGGTGGTGAGCCGTCAGGACCTGCGCCAACACGCCGGGTGCCGGGTGCTGATCGTGTGCTCGGGCAACACCTGCCGCAGCCCCATGGCCGCACGCCTGTTGGGCGCCGCCTTGAGCGCCCAGACCCGTGGCGATCCCAGCTGGCTGCTGCCGCGGATCGACTCAGCGGGGCTCGCGACCGCGGGAAGCCGCAGCGCATCGTCCGAGGCCGTGGCCGCCATGGAGCGCCGCGGCCTGAATCTCGACGACCATCTCAGCCGCCCGCTGGATCACCCGCAGGCAGCGAGCGCGGACCTCGTGCTGGGCATGACCTATGGCCATGTCGCTGCCCTGCAAGACATGCTGCCGTCGGCGCCTCCGCCCGTGATCGAGACCTTCGATCCCGACGGCGGAGACGTGAGCGACCCCTTCGGAGGATCGCAGGCGGTCTACGAGGCGTGCGCGACCCAATTGCAGTCGATGGCCGGGGCGCGCGCCGCAGCGATCCTGGACGTGGACCGCTGACGACGACTCAGCCGTCGCTCGGCTGGCTGGTCGGGGTCGTCGCGGCCGGGACCTCGGGCGTCGCCACCGGAGCGGCTGGAGGAGTGGCCGGGGCCGCAGCGGCGGGTGCAGCAGGAGCCGGAGCAGCAGGAGCCGGTGCAGCGGTAGCGGGTGCAGCAGTAGCCGGAGCAGCGGTAGCGGGAGCAGTGCCGGCGGCGGGCGCGGCAGCAGCGATCACACCCTCGAGCGGGATCGCCGACCCTTCGGTCGCCTGGCTCTCGATCTCGGCGGCACGGGCAGCCGCACGAGCGTTCTTGCGCGCCTTGCGGCGACGCTGGAGCAACTTCTCGATGTCCTGACGGCGCGCGCGTCCAGCCAGCCGGATCGACTTCTGGCGCTCACGTGCCTCGCGGCGACGGCGCTCGCTGGGCTTCTCGAAGTAGGCCTTGGCCTTGCTCGTGCGGGTCAGGCCTTCGTTGTTGCACAGCTTGCGCAGGCGCCTCAGCGCCTTGTCGACGGGCTCGTTATCGCGCGTCTGGACTCGGATGACCAACTTGTGCTCCTTGGTTTGCCTATCTCTTTGCCGGTGAATTCGAACACGGACAGGATACTCGACTTCTCGGCTGGCGGGCGACAGGGCGGGTAGACCGCCTGTCCGTGGGTCGCGCGCCTCTGCCTCCCCTTCAGGCCACAGCGGCCTCCGCGTCCCTGATCGTCTGCAGCACCGTACGAGCTGAATCCGCCGCCACCAGGGCCGTTCGCAGCTCGGCGCTGGACAGCAGGCGGGCGATCTCGGCCAGGGTGCGGATGTGGGCCTTGGTCTGGTTGCTGGGGTTCACCAGCAAGATCACGAGCTGCGTGGGACGGCCGTCGATGGACTCGAACTCGATGCCCTGGCGGGCCACTCCGAGGGCGACGGCCGTGGCCGGAACCTGGTCCACCGACGCGTGGGGAATCGCGATCCCCTGCTCCATGCCGGTGGACATCGACTTCTCGCGCGCCACCAGGGCCGCCATCACCGGATCCCTGTGCCCACCATCCACCTGCCCGATCGACACGAGCCGGTCGGTGAGCACCTCGATCGCCTCCCACTTGGTGCGGCCATCGAGGTCCAGCATCACGGCGGCTTCGTCGAGAACCTCGGACAGCTTCACGGAGTGGCCTCGAAGAACTTCACTGGGTCGGTGTCTCCCTGGCGGTTCCAGCGCAGATCGCTGGGCCGCCCGCATTGCACGTGATCGGTCGACCGCGGCCGGGGGGCACCAGCCTCCCGCGTCCGGACCGGTCAGCCCCGCAGCGGTCAACCCACGGGGGGCGGACGCGACGGGCCGGATCCGAAGCCTCGGTCGAATCGGCCGAGGGTAGTCCCGGGTCCACCGGCGATCAAGACGGCAGCCCCCTCTGAACGGCCCGAACAGCGGGGAATAGGGCGTTGATCGTCCTCGTCCAAGGCCCGATGATCGCCGTCTTCCGGGGTAAGTCTCGCAATCTCCTACCGCCGACCCACGGGCCGGCCGGAGGCCGTGCGTCCATGCACCACGTTCCCACGTCCCAGGGCCCCCGGGCCCTGCTCGCCATCGTCCTCTCCGCGGCACTCGTCCTGCTGGGCGCGCCGCCCGCGTCGGCACAGGACATCGAGTTCACCGAGGACAACTACTTCTCGATCCAATTCGACGAGATGGAGGGCGAGAAGCTCGAGGACTTCATCGACCTGGCGCGGAACATCCTGCACCAGCCGATCAAGTACAACCCCGCCGAAGTCGGCGATGTGCGCATCCGCATCCTCGGTCCCCAACGGGTGCACCCGGACGACTTCTACAAGTACTTCCAGGCGGTGCTGAAGGCCTACGAGTTCATCGTCGTGAACTACGGGCCCGAGGGCAGCAGCTTCCTGTCGATCCAGCGCGTGACGGCCGGCGGGCCGCGAGGCGGCGGCTTCAGCGCCGCGCGCTCGGGTGCCCCGGTCGTGCCGGTCGAACGGCTCGACGAGTTCCGGGACAACCCGGCCACGCTGGTCACCACGTCGATCCCGCTGAAGTACATCCCGGCGCGGGAGACGATGTCGACTTTCAGCACGATGTTCGACCAGCAGCTCGAGCAGGTGCGCAACGTCGAGAACAGCAACAGCCTGGTGATCACCGCCTTCGGCAGCAACGTCTGGTACGCCTACCAGCTGATCCAGTTGATCGACGTGCCGCCCTTCAAGCCCCAGCCGACGATCCGCAATCGCGAGCTGAAGCACGCCTCGGTCGAGGAGGTCGAGACGGTGCTCAACGACCTGCTCGCCGCGTCGCGCGGGTTGCGGCCGGGCCAGACGGCCCAGAACGCCCAGGCGGTCACCGGCGGCACCGCCGAACTCGAACCGCGCATCATCCCCGAACCCCGGGGCAACTCGTTCCTGATCGCCGGCGACGACGACATGGTCGAGCGCATCGATCGCTGGATCGACGTGCTCGACGTCGAAGTGGAACCGCGCGGCAACATCCACGTCTACCGGCTCAAGAACATGCGCGCCGGCGAACTCGTGGAGACGTTGCAACGCGTGCTCGAGGAAGAGCAGCAGGCGTCGCAGGCGGGCCGCGGCAGCGGCGCCGGCTCGGCCGCAGGCGTGACGGCCACCAGCGGGCTGGAGATCCAGGCCAGCGTGGTGGCCGACCCGGCCAGCAACTCCGTGATCATCACCGCCAGCGACCGCAAGTACGCCGAGCTGGTGGACATCATCCGCGAGCTGGACGTGCGCCGCCCGCAGGTGTTGATCGAGGCCGCCATCGTGGAGACCGGGCGCACGATCAACGAGGCGCTGGACGTGGGTGTGGCCTTCGGCGACTTCGACGACGGCGCGTTCGTCTCCAACTTCGGGACGACGCTCGGCTTCACCGACGACGGCACGATCGACCTGCCCGCATCGGTCCAGGGCGCGGGCGGCAACTTCGCCATCTTCAGCGGCTCGGACTTCCCGATCCCGGTGATCATCCAGGCGCTCGAGACGGACGTGCGCAACCGCGTGCTGTCACGCCCCTCGCTGCTCACCAACGACAACCAGGAAGCGTTCATCCAGACCCAGCAGGAGACGGCCTACCGCACGTCGACCGTGCTGCAGAGCGGGGCGCAGGACTTCGACTTCGAGACGGTCGAGGCGGGCATCCTGCTGCGGATCTCCCCCACCATCTCCGCCGGCAACTACCTCAGCCTCCACGTGCGCATCGAGGTGAGCAACTTCCAGGACCCGAGTTCGGGACTCGAAGGCGCGCCACCGGACGTCATCCGTCGCGAGATCGAGACACCGGTCACGCTGCCCGACGGCCACACCGTCGTGCTCGGCGGTCTGGTCAGCAACGAGAACAGCGACAACCGCTCCGGCATCCCGTGGCTGTCCGACCTGCCGATCATCGGCTTCCTGTTCCAGTCGACCTCGGAGCGCGTCACCGACCGCTACCTGTACGTGTTCATCACGCCCCACATCATCGACACAGACTTCGCTCTGCTGGACGAGATCAGCGAGGCACGCAAGCTCGACTATGAGCGCCTGGGCGGCAACGTCAGCCAGCTCACGGCGGCCTATGGCGTGGCCGGCACCGACGCGGACCTGCGTCCGCTGGACTCGCGCATCGACACGGCCTTCGACATGCCCAGTGCGGCCATCCCCACCAGCGGCGCGAGCGTCGAGCAGGTGTCGCCCGCGGCCCTCGACGTGATCGATCCGCGGCCCTTCGTTCCGCCGGCGGCCCCGCCGCAGCAGAACAACTCGCCCAGCTTCGACGATGTCTTCGGCTTCGGCGGCGACGGCGGAGGCTAGCCGTGGATTCCACCCTGAGCGAACTGCTGGTCCAGGAAGGGGGCATGATCCCCGAGGACGTGAAGGAGTGCGGCGCGCTGGCGCTCGACTCCGACCAGGGCCTCGACCGCCTGCTGGTGACCAAGGGTTTCCTGAGCGAGCCCGAGATGCTCAAGCTCATGGCCAAGTACCTGGCCTACCCGTTCCATCCCGATCTGCGTGACGCCGACGTCCCGACCAACTTCGTCGACCGTGTGCCGGTGCACATGGCACGCACGTTCAACCTGGTCGGCGTGGAGCAGGTCGACGGCACCATGATGGTCGCCACCTGCGCCCCGTTCGATCTGCACCCGGTGGACGATGTGGCCACCACGCTGGGCATGGAGGTCGACGTGGTCCTGGCGCCCAAGGCCGAGATCACATCGCTCATCAACCGCGCCTACAAGACCAAGGCCGACGTGGTGGAGGAGACGCTCAGCGGCCTCGACATGGACGACCTGATCCGTGTCGACGACAACATGGAGGAGGGCGAAGACCTCCTCGACACGTCGAACAAGGCGCCGCTGATCAAGCTGGTGAACATGATCCTGTTCCAGGCGTTGAAGATGCGCGCCTCGGACGTCCACATCCAACCCTACGTCGACAAGCTCCAGGTGCGCTACCGCATCGACGGTGTGCTGTACGACATGGAGGCCCCGCCGAAGAAGTACCAGGACGCGTTCGTCAGCCGCATCAAGGTCATGGGCAAGATGGACATCGCGGAGCGCCGGCTGCCCCAGGACGGCCGCGCCACCCTGCGCATCGGCGAGAACGACGTGGACGTGCGCATCTCGTCCATCCCCACGACCTACGGCGAGCGCATCGTCATGCGTCTGCTCGACAAGAGCGCCCGCGTGTACCGCCTCGGCGAGATCGGCCTGGACAAGTTCAACGAAGACATCCTGCGCACCTACGTGCAGTACACGCACGGCGTGATCTTCGTTACCGGGCCGACCGGTAGCGGCAAGACGACCACGCTCTACGGCGCCCTGACCGAGATGAACTCGAGCGACAAGAACGTGCTCACCATCGAGGATCCGGTCGAATACAACCTGAGCGGCATCAGCCAGGTGCAGGTCAATGCCAAGAAGGGGCTGACCTTCGCGGCCGGCCTGCGGTCCTTCCTGCGCCAGGACCCCGACATCATGATGATCGGCGAGGTCCGCGACGGCGAGACCGCCGACATCGCCATCCGCGCGGCACTCACCGGTCACCTCGTGCTGTCCACCCTGCACACGAACGATGCGGCCAGCGCGGTGACGCGCATGCTCGACATCGGCGTCGAACCCTACCTCGTGGCATCGTCGGTGCTGCTCTGCATTGCCCAGCGCCTGGTGCGCGTGATCTGCCCCAAGTGCAAGGAGCTGGTCGACCCTGAACTGGAGCTGCTCAAGAGCATCCAGTCCGTGGGGCTGGAACTCGACCAGTTCCCCGATCGACGTGTGGCCATCGGCCGCGGCTGTGACTACTGCTTCGATTCGGGCTACGTGGATCGCACGGCGCTGTACGAGATGCTGCCCGTCGACGAACACGTGCGCGTGCGCGTGATGGATCGTTCGGGCGCCAGCATCATCAAGCGCGAGGCGATCCAGCGGAATGCGTTGCGCACGCTGCGCATGGACGGACTGAACAAGGTCCTGGCCGGCACTACCACGATCGAAGAGGTCCTGCGAGTCACGCAGAAGGACGACATCTAGGTGCCCGTCTACAGCTACAAGGCATTCAATGGGGCCGGGCAGGTCAAGACCGGCATCGCGGATGCCGACACCGTGCGCGACGCGCGCTTGAAGCTGCGACGCGACGGCCTGCTGGTCACGGACATCAACGAGATCGAGTCGGTCGCCAAGAAGAAGACCTCGCGCTTCGCGCAGGGGCGTCTGCGGCGGCGCACGCAGGGCGAGCTGCCCCAGGTCACGCGCCAGCTGGCCACGCTGATGCGTTCCGGCATCCAGCTGAACGACGCCCTCAAGGCGATCATCGACCAGATCGAGACGCGCCAGCTCGAGGCGGTCATTCGCAACGTGCGCGAGCAGATCAACCAGGGGCTCTCGTACGCCGAGGCGCTCGAGGGACACCCCGGCGTGTTCCCGCCGCTCTACATCAGCATGGTCCGTGCGGGTGAGGCCGCCGGCAACCTGGACGTGGTCCTCGAACGGCTGGCGAGCTTCATGCTCAAACAGTCGCGCATGAAGAACCGCGTCGTGGCCGCGCTGATGTACCCGATCATCATGCTGGTGATGGGTGCCATCGTCGTGTCGGTGCTGATGACCGCCGTCGTGCCCAAGCTGATCGTGTTGGTCGAGAGCAAGGGCGGCGAGCTGCCTCTGCCCACGCTGATCCTGAAGAGCACCAGCGAGTTCTTCGTGAGCTACTGGTACCTGATGCTGCTCGGCGTGATCCTGCTCAACATGGCCTGGGGCGCCCTGCGGCGGACACCCAAGGGGCGCATGCAGACCGACCGGCTCACGCTCTCGCTCCCGCTGTTCGGCGACCTGTTCAAGAAGCAGGCCATCTCGCGTTTCGCCGTGACGCTCTCCACGCTGCTCAAGACCGGCGTGCCGATCCTCGAAGCCATCAAGATCGTGCGCGAGATCGTCGGCAACGCCGTGCTGGCGCGCGTGCTCGACAACCTCCACAGCGCCATCCTCGAGGGCGCCGACATTTCCACACCCCTCAAGCGCAGCGGGATCTTCCCCCCTGCCGTAGGCTACATGATCGCCGTCGGCGAGCAGAGCGGCGAGCTCGAGACCGTGCTCGATCGACTCTCGGAGAGTTACGAGCAGGAAGTCGAACTCTCCACCGAGAAGCTCACCGCGGCGCTGGAACCGATCCTGATCGTCCTCATGGCGACCGCGGTGGGTTTCATCGTCATGGCGATCGTGCTGCCCATGCTCGAACTCGGAAGCACCTGATCGGAGTCCCTCTCGATGTCCACCAAGAACCCCTCCCCCCGCCCCGCAGGCCGCACCGGCCACGCCGGCTTCACGCTGATCGAGATCATGGTCGTGATCACGATCCTCGGCCTGCTGCTCACCGTCGTGGGTCGCTCGGTCTACAACAACCTGCGTGAGGCCCAGGTCACGGCGACCCGCGCGCAGATCAACAAGCTCGCGCTGGGTGCACTGCAGGACTACCGCCGGCACTTCAGCAAGCTCCCCGACAGCCTCGACGAGTTGCTGCAGGAGAGCGACAAGAACATGGGCGACCCCTACGCCAAGCCCGCCGACCTGAAGGACGCCTGGAAGTTCGAGCTGCAGTACACGCGCCTGTCGAACTCCAAGTTCAAGATCACCTCGCTGGGTGCCGACGGCATCGAGGGCGGCGAATTCGACGAGCAGGACATCACCTACCCGGATGACTTCGACGACGTCTGAGATCGAGAGCAGGTCCCCCGGCGCACGCCACGCCGGGCTGGACGCACGCCGGGACGGCCCACGCCGGCCGTTGCCGGTCACGTCGACCTGCGCCCGGTGCCGCGTTCGTGGCGCCGAGCCACGCGGCTTCACGCTGATCGAGTTGATGGTCGTGGTCACGATCCTCGGTCTGGCGATGACCACGATCGTCTTTCGCAACGAGGCGCTGCTGCCCCAGTCGCGACTCAAGGCCACGGCCAAGGTCTTCGGTGCCGCGGTGGAACAGATGCGCATCTACGCGCTGTTGAACCACCGCCCGTTGGTCTTCTCCTACGACATCGATCGCCAGGGCTGCGAAGCCTACTTCCCCTACCTGATGGACGACGAAGGGGTCCCCAAGGGTCCGGGCAAGACGCCCGTCCAGGACCTGCGTCGCACGAATCCCAACGTGCAGATCCGAGAGGTCCGGCTGGCCGACGGGGAGACCCGGGAGGATGGCGTGGTGGAGTTCCCGATCTCGGCCCTGGGGCACATCGGCCCCCACCAGGTCGTGCTGCACAACCCCGAGTTCCCCGACACCGAGGTGCTCACCATCCGGGTCCGCGGGCTCGGCACGGGCTACGACATCATCGAAGGCAGCACCGAAGAACTCGAGGAGATCACCGATGCCTCGTTCCGTTGACCAACCCGGAGCGCACCCGGCCACGCCGCTGGGGCCCACGCCCGGCCGCCCCGGGGCCGACCCGTCGCGACCCGGCCCGGCCCAGGCCGGTTTCACGCTGCTCGAGGTCATGTTCGCCCTGCTTGTGGTGGGCTGGGCTTCGGCACAGATCCTCCAGGCCCGGGAGGTGAGCTCGAACCTGGCGTTCAAGGCGGGCAAGCAGATCCAGGCGTTGCAGTACGCCGAGCAGATCCTGGCCCGGTCGATGCTCAGCACCGACACCTGGAACGAGTACGAGAGCGTGATCGAGGACGACCCGGTCTACCGCTACACACTGACGGTCGAGGAGTTCAACCTCTCCACCGGTCGGGCCTCGGACGAGGACGACGAACTGAACGTGTCGGGCGGCTTCGGCGAGTTCGAGACGGCCTTCGTCCCGGGTGACGCGGCCACCAACGAGGAACCCGAGTTCGATCCCCACGCCGTGCGCCGCTTCAAGATCGTGATGCACTACCCCAGCCTCCTGGGCGACCAGGACGAGGAACTCACGCTGGAGACGTTCATCCCAGCGATCCTCGACGAAGAGCAACAGAGCAACCTCAAGTGAAGACGAGCACAGCGTCCTCCCAGCACTCCGTCCCCGCACCGCGCAGGCGCGGCGGCGGTCGCGACGGCATGACCCTGATGGAGATCATGGTCGCCCTGGCGATCACTTCGCTGGTCATGGTGGCCATGTACTCGGTGCTCAACGCGACCCTGCGGGCACGCGATCAGCTCGAGAACGAGGCGCGCGTCGCGCGCGTCGGGCCTGAGATCCTCGACGTGATCCAGTCCGACCTGAAGCGCCTGTGGTTGATGAACATCAAGGACGACCTCGTGTTCAAGGGCGAGGAGCGCACGATCAACGGGGAGCACGCCGACTCGATCCTCTTCATCACCACCGTCGACAGCTCCACCAGCCGGCGCATCGACGAACGGGAGGTGGTGTCGGACCTGTGCGAGTCGGGCTACCGCCTGCGGCGCAACCCGCAACTTCCCGACGTGATGGAGCTCTACCGTCGACAGAGCTTCCACGTGGACGAAGAGCCCCTCGAAGACGGCGGCTACGAGTTGCTGCACGACCGCGTGGTCTCGTTCAAGCTGCGCTACCTCGAGGAGTTCGACGAGTACGCCGAGCGCCTCTCGGAGTGGGACGCCGAGGAGCGGCACGCGCTCCCCGCAGCGGTCGAGATCGATCTCCGGCTGGAGGTCGTGCCACGCACCATCGAACTCTCCGAGGGTAGCGATCGCACCATCAGCTACCGGCGCGTGATCCCCCTGCTCCCCGACAGCGATCTGTGCATGCGCGTGCGCCCGCTCGTGCCGACCTTCAGCGCGGCGAACCTGCCCGGCGGCGGCGCGGGTGCAGGGTCCGGCCAGGACAACGACGATCTGGCCGAGCAACTCGAGAACGGGGGCGAGGAGGGCGGCGGCGGCTCCGGATCGGGTGGTGATCCGGGTTTCCCGTTCCCCGGCGGCGGTGGCGGTGGCGGAGGCAACCCGTTCCCCGGGCTCTTCGACACGCCCGGCGGCGGTTGATCTCTCCCGGCCCGCCCGTTCAGGCGCCGGGCTCGATGACCTGCAGGCCGCCCATGTAGGGACGCAGGGCGGTGGGCACGACGACGCTGCCGTCGGCCTGCTGGTAGATCTCGAGGATCGGGATCAGCACCCGCGGACTGGCCACCACCGTGTTGTTGAGCGTGTAGCAGAAGCGGATGCGGCCGTTCTCGTCGCGGTAGCGCAGGTTGAGTCGCCGGGCCTGGAAGTCGTGGAAGCGCGATGCGGAGTGCGTCTCGCAGAAGGCTCCGCGTGACGGCATCCAGGTCTCGATGTCGAACTTCTGGACCTGGGGCACACCCAGGTCGCCGCCGCACACGTTCACCACCCGGTAGGGCAGCTCCAGCTTCTGCAGCACGGCCTCGGCGTGTCCCACGATGGCCTCGTGTTCGACCCGCGACGCCTCTTCGTCCGCCGGCAGCACGACGACCTGCTCCACCTTCTGGAACTGGTGGATGCGATACAGGCCGCGCGTGTCCTTGCCCCCTGCACCGGCCTCACGCCGGAAGCAGGCCGACTGGGCGACCATGCGCAGCGGCAGCTCCTCCAGGTCGAGGATCTCCTCACTGCGGAACGAGGTCAGCGGGACCTCTGCCGTGCCCACGAGGTTGAGCTGATCCCGGTCCAGGCGATAGGCCTGCTCCTCCCCGCCCGGGAAGTACGCCGTGCCCACCATGGCCGGGTCGCGCACCAGCACCGGGACCTCCATGGGCACGAAGCCCTGGGCCACCATGTGGTCGAAGGCCAGCGACAGCACCGCGCGGTGCAACAGCGCGCCGGCGCCGCGCAGGACGTAGAAGCGCGTGCCGGACAGCTTCACGCCGCGTTCGATGTCGAGCAGTCCCAGCGACTGTCCCAACTCCACGTGGTCCTTCGGCTCGAAGGAGAAAGGGGTCGGCTCGCCGACCCGCCGCAGTTCGACGTTCTCCGCATCGGTGGCGCCGGCCGGCACCTCGGCTGCGGGGATGTTGGGCACGGTGAGCATCAGACCGTGCCAGCGCTCGAGCACCTCGTCGAGCCGGGCCTCCTCGGCCTTCATCGTCGCTTTGAGTTGCCCCAGGGCGGCCACTTCCGCCTGCCGCTCCTCCGGTGACAGCGTGCCCAGGGCCTTGCTGCGCCGACGCTGCTCGGCCTTGGCGTCCTCGACGGCACGGATCAGCTGGCGCCGCTGCTCGTCGACATCCACCAGGGCGTCGAGGTCGCAGGAGATGCGCTTCAGGGCGGCGCCGGCTCGCACGTCGTCGAGCCGGTCACGAACGGTCTTGATGTCGAGCACGTGAACACCAGGTGGGTCAAGGGACCGGAAAAGGGGGCAGGCTCCCGGTCGGCCGGGAACAGTCGGCGGACAGCCGCGGGGCTAGCGAGCCGATTCGGGCGCGACCTCGGGCGACCAGCCACTGTCGAACGGGCCGCCGAGGATCTTGTGCGAGCCCTGCTCGATGCGGAACTGGAGCTCCTCCTGGCGCGGGTTCTCCACGCGGTACTCCACCGGGAACCACAGGACGTTGTCCTGGCCCGTGTTGTTCTGCCACTCCTCGATGCCGGCGGTGCGCGTCTTCTGGGCCTTGGCCAACTTCTTGCCGGCCACCGTGCGCACCTCGACGGTGGGTTGGAGCGGCGTGTCGTAGAACATCGCGTACTCTTCTCCGCCGCGACCGAAGACCCGCATCGAGCGGGTGTCGAGCACGGTCTCGTCATCGGCATGGAAGGGCGCGTTGAACGTGACCCGGTACGGCGCTCCCAGCTCGAGGACGTGGGTCTCGCCCGCGGTGACCGCGAACGGCTGCGCGTCACCCTCGTAGACGCGCACGATCTTCATGCTCGTCTTCTTGCCCTGTTGGAGGCGGCCGAAGCAGACCTGGTAGGTCCCCACCGGCACCTCGACCACGCCGTTGCGCTTGGCCGGCACGACGTCGAAGACCGCGTCGAACAACTCGCCCGTCTCCCGCACCAGGAGGTAGTTGGGGGCCACCGCGGAGTCCATGTCGAGCTTGATGAACCCGGTCTCGACGTCCATCTCGCGCAGCTTGAGCTGGGTGCCGTTGGCCTCGAGCGCGGTCCGATAGAACGTGCCGTCGATGTCGAGCACCGAGGACCACGGACGAGCCTTCTTGGCTTTGCCGATGTGCACGGCGTCCGCCTCGTAGAAGTTCATCTCGTCCGATTCACCGGTCGACGTGACGTGCTCGGCGTAGCTCCCCCACACGTCGCCGTAGTTGCCGGTGAGGTTCGTGTCGAACAGGCGCCAGGTCTGGCCCAGCACCTTGCCTTCCAGGTACCCGCCGATGTGGAAGCGCAGGTAGGCGAAGTTCATCTGCGGTGAGTAGTTCACCTCGACACCGAACTGGATCTCACGGTCCGAGGGGATCGCCACCATCAGGGCGTACGGATCGCCTCCCTCGGCGTTCGGGATGTCGATGCGCGTCGGCTGTGACGTGGGTGCGAACTCCACGTCCGCTTCCCCGTCTCCGTCGGAGTCGATCGCGAAGTCGGTTCCGTCGCGCGTCAACAGCACGGACTTGCCGAACGGCGTGAAGCGCCCGCGCATGGTGTCGAACTCGACCGGCCCCTCGTTCTCGATGGTCGTGAAGGCCCAGTTGAAGTACTGGTCGGGCGGCGAGAAGGTCGGCAGGTCCGTGGTCGGCATCCCGCGCTTGGGGATCACGTAGGCCAGCTCGAACTGCTGGTCGGTCGACCCCTCGGCGAAGCTGTTCAGCCCGCCACCGCCGCCCGCGGCCCCCCCGGCCTCGCCGCCGCCGTCAGCACCGGCGCCGCCGCTGACGTCCGGTTCGCCGGTGCGCATGCGATCGATGTCACTGAGGTAGCCCTCGGACGTGTCGACCAGGGGCTCGGTGTACGCGAGGTCCGCGCCGATCTCCACGACCGTCTTGTAGTGGCCCTCGGCGTCGTCGAAGTGCTCCTGCAACCGCGCGATCTCACCCAGGTTGTAGAAGCAGTAGATCGAGTACTCGCGGTCGGGCAGTTCGCGCAGCGCCCGGCCGGCGCCGAGGAACAGCTTCTCGGCCGCGGCCAACCCCGCGGCATCGCGACTGAAGCGCGCCTCGCGGAACTTCGCGATGCCCTCGAAGAACTGGTTCATGGCCACCACCCTGCGGCGGCGTGCCGGGACGTCGAGGTTGACCACCAGGCGCACGCGCTCGATGTACTTCTCCTCGCCGCCGAGCACCCGGTCGAGGCTCCACCCGAGCTGGCGCAGCTCGCCCTCGAGTTCGTAGTCCTCCGACGTGGACAGGCAGAAGCGTTCGATCAAGTAGTTGAGCGTGCGGTCGGCCAGGTTGGACTGGCGCCGGGCGGCGCCGTCCATGGCCTTCTCGTCATCCTCGGCCCGGGCTGCCTTGTAGTCATCCCAGAAGGGCAGCAGTGCCTCGGGCATGCCGTAGTCGGACTGGGCGGCGGCGGCGGCGTTGAGACCAGCGGCCACCAACAGGACCAGGATCGCCTGGCGCAGGAGCGTTCTCGTCATGACTCGCGTGTTCCCGTGTTGCGGAGCGAAGACCTTCGAGCCCGGAGGGTCACGAACGCTTCCCTTTCCGGAACTCCTGGCTGCGCTGCTCGAGGAAGGACTTCTCCTTCTTGTCCAGGGACGATAATCCCGAGGCCTGGATCTTGGCCAGGATGCGATCCATCTCGCGCCGGTTGTCGTCCACCTTCTCCAGGTTGACGACCTGCTTCTCGATCTTCCGGCGCGTACCCCAACGGGCGATGAAATCGCCATGCCGGAACCACAGGTAGCCGAACACGGCGCCGGCCAGGTGCGCCTGGTGCGCGGACCCGCCGCCCGCTCCCCCCGTCTGGAGCTGTCGCGCGAAGCCGATCATGTCCGGGAACAGGAAGACACCGCCCAGCAGCCAGGCCGGGATCGGCACCGGCGGAAAGATCAGCATGATCATCCGGTGCGGATCACGCAGCACGAAGTAGACCAGCAACGCCGAGACGCCGCCCGACGCACCCACCACGGGCGTGAACGGGCTGAGCACACCGGTGATCCCCAACAGCCAGTACACGAGGCCCGCGAAGACGACGGCCCCGATGTAGAAGCGCAGGAACGAGGCGCGACCCTGCGTGGCATCGGTCTCGGCCCCGAAGATCCACAGGCCGATCATGTTCCAGAAGATGTGCCCGAAGTCGGCGTGTACCAGGCCGTAGGTGACGAGCTGCGGCACGAAGAACAGGTTGAACGTGAAGCCGTCGCCGGGCCAGCGCGCCCGCAACCCGAACCAATCGGTCATGGACCACACGTCGCGTGACGACACGCGCAGCAACTGATCGAGGACGAAGGCCACCGCCGTGAAGACCAGCACGGTCTTCACACCCGACCATGACCGCATCGCTCCCGGCCATCCGCCTCCACGGCGCGGACGGGACTCGTCGTCGTACCAATTCGGTCGAAACGCCACGGGGGTCCTGCCTAGTGGCGGCGCGCGATGACGAAGCCGAGCAGACCGGCGAGGCTCTGGTGCTCCGCGCAGTCGTCGAAACCGTCGAGGATGTCACGGCAGCGCTGCAGGTACGCGTCCGCCTCGGCCTGGCAGCGCTCGACGATCGGGGCGATCTCGAAGGTCTCGGCCAGCACGTCCCGGCGGCGGCCAGCGACCTCACCGTAGAGCACGTCGCGCAGGCGATCCTGGTCCGCCTCGTCGAGCGTGTCGGCCAGACGGATGATGGGCAGGGTCACCTTCCCCGTCTCGAGGTCGGTCCCAAGCGACTTGCCCACGATGCGTTCGTCGCCGACCACGTCGAGACAGTCGTCGATGATCTGGAACGCCATGCCCAGGTTCTCACCGAACTCCTTCAACGCTTCGACCTGTTCGTCGTTGCCACCGGCGTACAGCGCCCCGAGCTTGCAAGCCGCGCCGAACAGCACCGCGGTCTTGAGCTGGATGACCTTGAAGTACGCACCCTCGTCGTACTCGCGCGTGTAGCGCAGGAACGACTGCTCGATCTCGCCCAGGCAGATCGCCTCGGACGCGTGGGCCAGGGTGCGCGCGCCCTCGGGGCGGCTCAGCGCCAGCGACAACGAGAACGCCCGCGCGAAGACCAGGTCCCCCATCAGGATCGGCACCTGGTTGCCGTAGAGCGAGTTGAGGGTCGTGACCTGGCGGCGGGTGTCGGCCTCGTCGAGCACGTCGTCGTGCATCAGCGAGGCCATGTGCAGGGTCTCGATGAAGGCCCCGATCTTGGCGTGCTCGTGGCTGCGTTCGCCGACCATGCCGCCGCACAGGTGCACCAGCATCGGCCGCAGGCGCTTGCCGGAGAAGCGCTGGACGTGCTCGCTCAGCGCTTCGATGGCCGGTGTGTCGGCATCGAACAGCTGGGCCAGTTCCTGCTCGGTCTCGGCCATCGAGGCCCGGATCGGTTCGACGATGTCGGCGGCTTCCGCCAGGCTCATGCGCTCACTCCTCGGCGCGGGCGGCTTCGAGGTCGCCCGGTGTGTTCACGTTGTGCAGAAAGCGCAGCCCCGGGTCCAGGGGGAGCAACTCGTTCGCGTCGATGGTTTCCACGTCCTGGCCGTCGAGCAGGCCCTTCAGGGACCGCCGTCCGGACTCCAGCAGGGACAGCACGGCCGGGGTCAGGGCCTGGTGATACAGGCCCGCGAAGGGCTCGAGCCCGCCACGGGTCCGGAACGCCACGACCCTGCGGTCGGTGACGGCTGCCCGGCAACGTAGCACCTCGACGACCGCAACGCTCATGAAGGGCATGTCGCAGGGCAGCAGCAGCACCCATTCGGTGGGCGCCGCGGCAAGGCCCGCCGCCAGCGCCCCGAGCGGCCCGTTGTCTCCCGCTCCCCAGTCGGCCACCACGGGGACCCCATCAGGGGGCGTGAGAGGCCGCTGGCCGGGCAGCAAGAGCGTGTGCCGGGAAACCCCTGCCGCCAGGGCCAAGGCGTGTTCGAGGAGCGTTCGCGCCCCGATCCGCAGGTCCGCCTTGCTGCCGCCCATGCGCCGAGCAGCGCCGCCGGCCAGCACGAGCACCGTGATCGGCGGCAGAGGGGGGCCGCTCATGCTCCGTGCCCCCTCGGCTCAGGTCGCCGGGCGGGGCCCGGCAGACGGCGGGAGGATCTCAGGCGCTCTGTGAAGGCGACTCGTCGCGAGACGCCTCGTCCACACCGTCCTGCAGTTGCTTCTCGCCGTCCTTCAGACCCGATTTGAACTCGGTGATGCCCGAGCCGAGCGAGCGAGCGAGGCCGGGGATGCGGTGTCCGAAGAAGATCAGGACGACCAGCAGGATGACCAGCATCTCCATCCCGCCCGGGAGACCGAGCACCAGGACGACGTTGGGAGTGGACACGGCGTGCCTCCGAGGCGGTCAGGAACCCATACGGTATAGGACGGCGGGGCCGGCGGCACCCGGGGAACCAAGCCTGCGGCCGATTCTCCCACGCCCTGCGGCTCCGTCGACACAATTGCACCACGACCTGAGCCTGGTCGCATGCGGAGCGATGGACCCCGAGCCCGTCGACCCGGGCTCCTGCGGCCCTCCCCGGCCCGGGACCGAGCCTGCGCGGCCCTCCCCGGGGCCCGACCTGCCCGGGCCCTACTCCGATGCGCGGGCCATCATGCCCGCCTCCTGGAGCGCCTCGGCCATGGCCGCTCCGATGCCCGCCGGCGTCTCGGCCATGGTCACTCCGGCCTCGACCAGGGCGGCGATCTTGTCCTGGGCCGTCCCGGAACCACCCGAGATGATCGCCCCGGCATGGCCCATGCGTTTGCCCGGGGGCGCGGTGATGCCCGCGATGAAGCCCGCCACCGGCTTGGTCATGTGATCGCGGATGTACTCGGCGGCCTGCTCTTCGGCCGTGCCCCCGATCTCCCCGATCATGACCACGGCATCCGTGTCCGGGTCGGCCTGGAACAGGGCCAGCACGTCGATGAAGTCGGTGCCCGCCACCGGGTCGCCGCCGATGCCCACGCACGTGCTCTGCCCGAGACCCAGCGTCGTGAGCTGCCACACCGCCTCGTAGGTGAGCGTGCCGCTGCGACTCAGCACCCCCACCTTGCCGTGCCGGTGGATGTAGCCGGGCATGATGCCGATCTTGCACTCGCCGGGCGTGATCACGCCGGGACAGTTGGGACCCACCAGGCGCGTGTCGGAGCGTTCCAGTTCACGCATGACGCGCATCATGTCCACCACCGGGATGCCCTCGGTGATGCACACCACCAGGGGCACGCCCGCTCCCGCGGCCTCCAGGATCGCGTCGGCAGCGAACGGCGGCGGGACGTAGATCACCGACGCGTTGGCCCCCGTCTCCGAGACGGCCTCGGCCACGGTGTCGAACAGCGGCACACCCAGCTCGGTCCCGCCACCCTTGTTGGGCGTCACGCCGGCCACCACCTTGGTGCCGTACTCGATCGCCTGGCGCGTGTGGAACATGCCGGTCTTCCCGGTCATGCCCTGCGTGAGGACACGCGTGTCCTTGTCGACCAGGATGCTCATGCCTCTGCTCCCGCCGCTTCCACGGCCTTGGCGGCGGCGTCGGCCAGATCGGACGCCGTGATGATGTCGATGCCCGAACCCTCGAGCAGATCGCGACCCCGCTCCACGTTGGTGCCCTCCAGGCGCACCACCAGCGGCACGGAGATGTCCACTTCCTTGGCCGCGGCCAGGATGCCTTCGGCGATCACGTCGCACTTCATGATCCCGCCGAAGATGTTGACCAGGATCGCCTCCACATGGGGATCGCTGAGGATGATCTTGAAGGCCGCCGTGACCTGCTCGGCGGTGGCCCCGCCACCCACGTCGAGGAAGTTGGCTGGTTTCCCACCCGCGAGCTGGATCGTGTCCATGGTGCCCATGGCCAGGCCCGCGCCGTTCACCATGCAGCCGATGCTGCCGTCCAACGCGATGTAGTTGAGCCCGGCCTCCTCGGCCTCGGCCTCGCGCGCATCCTCTTCGTCCCGGTCGCGCAGCTCGACGATCTCGGGATGCCGGAAGAGGGCGTTGTCGTCGAAGTTCATCTTGGCGTCGAGCGCGATGATCTCTCCCGCGTTGTCGAGCACCAGCGGGTTGATCTCCATCAGCGACGCGTCGGTGGCCAGGAACAACCGGCCCATCGCCTGCATCACCCCGGCGGCCGCACGGATGCTGCCGCCCGGCAGCCCCAGCGAGTACGCCAGGCGTCGCGCCTGGTACGAGCGCAGGCCGATCTCCGGGTCGAGCGCCTCGGTGAGGATCTTCTCGGGGGTCTCGGCCGCGACCTTCTCGATGTCCATCCCGCCCTCGGTGCTCACCATGAGGGTGGGACGTCCGCAGGCGCGATCGACCGTGATGCCGGCGTAGTACTCGTGGGCGATGTCGGTCCCCGCCTCCACCAGCACGCGCTTGACGACCTGCCCCTCCGGCCCGGTCTGAGGCGTGATCAACGGGGCGCCGATCATGGCCGCCGCCGCCTCGCGCGCTTCGTCCGCCGAGCGCACGAGTTTCACGCCGCCGCCCTTGCCGCGACCGCCCGCGTGGATCTGGGCCTTGACGACCGCCAGCTCACCACCGAGCTCTGCGTAGGCTGCCGCCGCCTCGTCCGGTGTCACGGCCAACACGCCCCTGGGGACGGGGACGCCGGCCTGCCGGAAGAGCTCCTTCGCCTGGTACTCGTGAATCTTCATCCGGGGAGGTTTACTGGTGCCCCACCGGGGGGTCAAGGACAGGACGGAACCAGGACGCAGTGAACGCCGGCATTCTCACCCACCTCCAGATCGACGAGCTGCTCGAGAGCGGGGCAGTCCACGCCCAGCGCCCGTGGGACGACGTCCAGCGCCAACCGGCCAGCCTCGACCTGCGCCTGGGCACGGAGGCCCTTGCAATCCGCGCCGGATTCCTGCCCGGAGCCGGTTCCGTGGCCGACCGTGCGGACCCGCTGATCATCGAGCGCCTCGACCTCCGCGGCGGTGCGCTCCTGACGCGGGGCTGCGTCTACCTCGTGCGACTGCTGGAGGAACTGCGGCTGCCCGACCAGGTCTCCGCCCGCGCCAACCCGCGCTCCTCCACCGGGCGCATCGACGTCTTCACCCGCACCGTCGTGGACGGCCACGGTCGATTCGACGACATCCCGGCCGGCTACCACGGGGCGATCTGGCTCGAGGTGGTCCCCCGCTCGTTCGACATCCGCGTGACCACCGGACAGCGACTCAACCAGGTCCGCTTCGTCCGCGGCACCGCGCAGGCGGTGCTGCTCAGCGACGAGGACCTGCGGCGCCGCCTGCGGGACGACCGCCTCGTGTTGTCCGACGAGCCCGGCTCCCCGTTGCCCGAGGACGCTCTGAGCGTGCACGCATCCTCGCTGCTGCTGGGCCTCTCGCTCCGCCCGGAGCGCCCCGGTGCCCCCATCGGCTGGCGCGCGCGCGACGACGCCCCCGTCCTCGACCTGGCCCAGGCCGCGGGCCACGCGCCGCTCGAGTTCTTCGACGCGGTCCAGCCCGATGCCGACGGCGCGCTGGTCCTCCATCCGGAGTCCTTCTACATCCTGGCGTCGGCCCAGCGGCTGCGCGTGCCCCCCGACCTCGCGGCGGAGATGCTCGCCTGGGATGTCGGCATGGGCGAGCTGCGCACCAACTACGCCGGCTTCTTCGACAGCGGCTTCGGCTGGACGGAGCACGGCGCCCGCGCCGTGCTGGAGGTGCGGCCGCACGACGTCCCGTTCCAGGTCGAACACGGCCAGCCCATCTTCAGGCTGCAGTTCTCGCGCACCGTGGAGCCCTGCCGCCGGCTCTACGGCGAAGCCGGCTCCGCTTACCAGGGCCAGGGCCTCGCCCTCGCGCGCTACTTCCACACACCGAACTGAGACGGCCGGGCCGCGCGAGCGTGATGTCTACGAGCGGCCGGACCCGGTGTTCGCGGACCTGGCCTTGGTCGGCTTGGCCTTGGTCGACTTGGCCTTGGTCGACTTGGACTTGGTCGCGCTCGTGCGCTTGGACGTCTTGCGGCCGCTCGTGAACTGACCCATGCGGTGGATGCGCATGGTGTTGGTGCCGCCGCTCACGACACTCTCGCCGCAGACGATCACGACCATCGCGCCGAGCCGCACCTTCCGGTTCTCCCGCATGCGCTGCTCGGCGTCGGCGATCATCTCGGTCACCGACTTCGAACGGGGAACCAGCATGGGTTCCACGCCCCAGAAGAAGCGCATGCGGCGCCACGTGTCGACGTTGGGTGTGACCCCGATCAGCCGGCGTTGCGGGCGCTGGCTCGAAACGAGGCGCACCGTGCGTCCGGAGTGGGTGAAGGCCACCATGGCCTCGGCCTGGACCGAGCGAGCCGCGACCCGGGCCGCCCGGGACGTCGCCTCGGCCGGCCGCTCAGGCCCCCCCGCGGGATCCAGGCGCTGGTCCACCAGCCGCGATTGACTGGGTGCGCCTTCCAATTCGCGCGCCACGCGCACGAGCGTCGCCACCGCACTCCCGGGGTACCGGCCCACCGCCGTCTCGCCCGACAGCATCAGCGCATCGGTGCCCTCGAGGACCGCGTTGGCGATATCCGAGACCTCCGCCCGGGTCGGGTGCGGACGTTCGATCATGCTCTCCAGCATCTGGGTGGCGGTGATCACCGGGCGGTGGCGACGCAGTGCCGCCCGGGTGATGCGCTTCTGCGCCAGGGGCACGCTCTCCACGCCCAGCTCGATGCCCAGATCACCACGCGCCACCATGACGCCGCTGCACACGTCGAGGATCTCGTCGAGATTCGCCATGGCCTCGGTACGCTCGATCTTCGCGATCACGAAGGGCCGCGCACCCCGAGCCTGGGTGAACTTCCACACGCGCCGGATGTCCTCGGCGTCGCGCACGAACGAGATCGCCACCGCATCCACGCCCAGTTCCAGGCCGAGCTCGAGGTGCGCACGGTCCTGGCGGGTGAAGGCGCGCACGCCTGCCGTGCCGCCCGGAAGGTGGAGCCCCTGGCTGGCGCGCAGCGTGCCACCGTTCAGCACACGACAGAGCAGCTCGCCGTCACGACGACTGAGCACCTTGAGGTCGATGTGCCCATCCGCCAGGCGGACGATCTTGCCCACACCGACTCGCCGCAGGGCGCCGGACGTCTGCACGAAGAGCCGCTCGGCATCCCCCGTGCGCCGACCCTCGCACAGGGTGACCTTCGACCCGGTGCGCAAGCGCGCCACGCTGCCGTCGATCGCACCCACGCGCAGCTTGGGGCCCGGCAGGTCCTGCAGGATCGCAACGCCCGTGCCCAGCTCCTTCGAGATGCTGCGGATGTCCTTCACGTACTGGCGATGTTGATCCGCCGTGCCGTGCGAGAAATTCAGCCGGAAGACGTCGACACCCGCGCGCACCAGTTCGCGCAAGCGCGCCTTCGAGCTGCAGGCCGGGCCGATGGTGGCGACGATGCGCGTACGACAGGACTCACGACGCCGAGCCATGTGCTCAGGCTCCCATCGCGCGGATGATCGCCGCACCCATCTCGCGTGTGCCCACCGCGCCCTCGCTGGCGCGTCCCGGCCGCAGGTCGTAGGTGACCTCTTCGCCCGCGGCCACCACCGCCGCCACCGCCTGGTGCAGGCGCTGCGCCGCCTCGGCCTCACCGAGGTAGTCGAGCAGCATGACGCCGGAGAGGATCATGGCGGTCGGGTTGACCTTGTTCTGTCCGGCGTACTTGGGAGCGCTCCCGTGCACCGCCTCGAACAGCGCGCACTCGTCACCCACGTTGCCGCCGGGAGCCACACCCAGCCCACCCACCAGGGCGGCACACAGGTCGGACATGATGTCGCCGTACAGGTTCGGCAGCACGAGCACGTCGTAGTCGAGCGGGCGCTGGACGATCTGCATGCACATGTTGTCGACGATGCGATCGTCGAACTCGATGTCCGGGTAGCCGCTGGCCACCTCCCGGGCGACCTCGAGGAAGAGGCCGTCGGAGTACTTCATGATGTTCGCCTTGTGCACGGCGGTCACCTTGCGACGGCCATGGAGACGCGCGTACTCGAACGCGAAGCGCACGACGCGCCGGGACCCCGCGATGCTGATCGGCTTGATCGAGATGCCCACGTCGTCCCCGAGGCGATTGGCGGGGCGATACTCACCCAGCAGCGCCACCAGGCCCTGGGTGTCCTGCTTGCCGCGCTCGAACTCGATCCCGGCGTAGAGGTCCTCGGTGTTCTCGCGCACGATGACCACGTCCATGTCCCGGTGCAGCGCCGACTTGATGCCGGCGAACGTGCGGCAGGGGCGGACGCAGGCATACAGGTCGAGTTCCTTCCGCAAGGCGACGTTCACGGAGCGGAAGCCGGTCCCCACGGGCGTGGTGATGGGCGCCTTGATGCCGACCTTGTTCTTGCGCAACGACGCCAGCACGTCGTCGGGCAGCGGGGTGCCTGCGGTCTTCATCACGTCGACGCCGGCATCGACCACGTCCCAGGCGAAGGAGACGCCGGTGGCATCGAGCACCTCGCGCGTCACGGCGGCCAGTTCGGGCCCCGTTCCGTCGCCCCGGATCAAGGTCACGGCGTGGGTCGTCATGGGATTCTCCAGGGGTCGGACCGGGGCGAGATCCCCACGTTCATAGCGCAGTCACGCTGTGAGCAAACTTAGGCAATGGCAGGGGGCGGTTCAACGCGGCGCGGAATCACTCTTCCCCGCGTCGCCGTCGTCCTCTGACGCCGACTGCAGTCGACGTGCGAGCCCCTGGAGCCCGAGATCGTCCGGGAAGACCGCCAGGCCCGCTCGCAGCGCCTGCAATGCCATGCGCACGTCCCCCATGTCCGCATACGCCGTGGCGATCGCCCGGTGCAGTTCCGGTCGCTGCTCACCTGCACGCAGGCGCTGAGTGATTCCGTCGATCCGTTCGCGCGTGGCGTAGACGAGCTGCCGACGCGCCTCGACCTCGTCGGCGTCGTCGTCCAGCCCGAGCTGCAGCAGGATGCGCTCGAGCAGGTAGTAGGCCTGTTCGTGCGACGGCCACTCGTCCAGCACGGCGCTGACGACCACGCGCGCCTGTTGCAGGTCCCCCTCCTGTTCCAGCAACCGTCCCCACGCGTAGCGCGCCTTCAGGTACGACGGCTCGATCGCGAGGGCCCGCTCGAGATGGATGCGCGCAACGGCCGGCTCACCGCGACTCAGGTCCACGAGCCCCCGGCCGTAGTGCGCCTTGTAGGCCTCGGCGTCAGCCGCCACGACCCCGGCGAACGCCGTCGCCGCGGCGTCGTAGCGACCGAGCTTGTGCAGCGCGAAGCCGAGCGCGGACGACGAGCCCCACAGCGAGGGCTCCCGGGCGACGGCGTCGGCCAGCCGCTCGGCCGCCTCGCCGTACGCCGTGAGTTCGTAGGCCGCGTGCCCGGCGATGTACTGCACGCTCGGCAGCGGCGGGTCCCAGGCCAGCAACTCCTCGAGCGCCAGCCGGGCCTCCAGGTAGCGCTCTTCCTGGATGGCGCGGACCGCCCGGCCGATGAGCTGTTGTTCGGCCGCGTCGGGCACACGGCCCGCGTCCGGTCCGGGGGGCGCGTCCGTCGCGTCCTCGCCCGGTGCCGGCCGATCGGCGCGTGGCGCGTCGCCGCTCCCCTCGTTGCACGCACAGGCGCACAGCAGCAGACAGACCAGCAGCAGGTGGGACAGCACGCCGCCGGGGGAGTTCACGGTCCGTCCCAGGGCACGCGCACAGGGCCCGGTGCGGTGACGGTCTGCTCGTGGCGACGACCGTCCGGATACGTGATCTCGAGCCGGCCCGGGCCGCGATAGGCGAAGACCACCCGCGGGTCACTGGCTGCCTGGAACCCGGCGGACGTGCGGACCCGCCGCAGCTGACCTCCGACGTCGTCGACCCAGGCCAGCACGCAGCCCACGCCGTCGGGGTTGCCGGGCGGTCCCTGCACCTGCACGCGCAGCGAGCGGCGACTGTCCGCGGTGCCGCGCCACACCAGGGGCACGCCGGCGCGCTGCGTGATCACCAGGTCGGTCACGCCGTCGTCGTCGAGGTCACCGATGGCCAGTGCGCGACTCACGGCCGGCGCCTGGCCCGGCCAGTCGACCTCGGCGAAACGCCCGGCGCCGTCGTTCAACCACAGCACGTCGCGCTGCGCGTAGCTGGTGTCCGTGCCCGGCTCGTCGGCCTGGGGGTACACGTGCCCGTTGGCCGCCAGCGTGTCGAGGTCGCCGTCCAGGTCGGCGTCCAGGAACACCGTGCCCCAGCCGAGCAACGTCCGGGATGGACCGCCGATGCCCGCCGGGTCGGCCTGATCGCGAAAGAAGCCCCCGCCTCGATTCACGTACAGCGCGTTGGTGTCCATCGAGAAGTTGGTGACGAGCAGGTCCTCGTCGCCGTCCGACTCGATGTCGCCCGCCGCGATGCCCATGCCCGCCTGCTCCTTGCCCAAGCCCGACAACGCCGTGCCGGAGCGCCGACCGCGCTCGCTGACGTGCCCGTCGCCATCGTTCAGGAACAGGTAGTTGGCCGTGGAGTCGTTCGACACGTAGAGGTCCGGCCACCCGTTGCCGTCGAAGTCGCCCTCGATCACGCCCAACCCGTAGCCGGGTGTCACGTCGAAGCCCGCGCTCTCGGTGGCGTCGCGGAAGCGGCCACCCTCGTTCACGTAGTAGCGATCGCCCTGGGCCGGCAAGCCCTGGGGGCCGCACATGACCGGCATGCCCTTCCACAGGCAGGTGCGCCCGTCCACGCCGTGCATCGGAGGACGGCTCGGATCGAAGGCCAGGTAGTTGGTGACGTACAGGTCGAGGTCGCCGTCCCGGTCGAGGTCGACGAACAGGGCCGAGGTGCTCCAGGCGTCCCCCGCCGCGCCGCCGGCCTGCGGCACGAGTTCGAAGCACAGCGGCCCCGTGGCGCGCAACAAGACGTTGGGACCGAGCCGCGTCAGGTAGAGGTCACGCCGGCCGTCACCGTCCACGTCGCTCACGGCGACGCCGTTGCAGTAGCCACCCACGGCCACGCCGCTGTCCGCGGTGACGTCCACGAACCGACCGCCGTCGTTGCGGTACAGCCGGTTGCCCGCCGCGGACGAAGCGTCGCCCGCGGGGTAGTCCCCGGGCGACACCACGAGCAGGTCCATGTCGCCGTCGCCGTCGCCGTCGAACACGGCCACGCCGCCGCCGTTCACTTCCAGGATCGTCTGCCCACCGGGACGCCCGCAGGTGAGCGGCGCCAGCGCGGCCATGGCCGACGCGGGCCAGGCCTCGAACAGCGCGCCCGCACCGGCGCTCGACGGCTGCCCGTCGCGCTCTCGCTCCCGGCCGTCAGCCCCCGACCCGTCCGCGCAGGCCAGGCCGAGCGAGGCGATCCACAGGGCCCCGAGCCACGCCGCTCTCATGGCTGTCCTCGCACGCTCTCGAACTCCTGCTGATCGGGGAAGCGCCGCGGCACGCCGGTCGCCTCCCGCACCGCGGACAGGCGATCGTAATCGGCCACGGCCTCCCGCGCGCCGACCAGGTTGCCCTGTCGCAGAGAGCTCAGCGCCAGCAGCCCGTAGCCATCGTCGTGCTCCGGCTCGTCGGCGATCAGCCACTGGGCATGCTGCAGCGCCTGTTCCCGCGCGGCCCCCGCGTCGGACCGCTCACCGGCGACGGCCAGCAGTGCCAGGCACAGGTGCTGACGCACGTCCCGGTCGCCCGCGCCGCTGGCGACGTGGCGGGAGAGCAGGCGCACCGCCTGGGCGTCGTCGCCCCGAAAGTAGGCGGCCAGCCCGGCGTCCTCGAGGTCCGCCAGGGCCAGGCGCCACGGTTCGTCGGCGCGGCCGCCGTGATCGCTGCGCCGGCGTCCGGCTTCCAGCGCATCCACGACACCCACGAGGTCGCCCCGTTCGTGCGCCAGGGTCGCCATGTCGTACCAGGTGGTCCACCGGTCGCCGCCCACCTCGACCATGCGTCGCACCCAGTCCTCGGCCGCCGCGGCGTGCGCGCGGGCGCCGGTCTCGTCGGCAACCGCCTGACGCGTCGCCGACGCGTCCCACTCCAGGCGAGCAAGGTCCGCGTAGACCATGAGCGCCCCGGGCGCCGCCGACAGGGCGTACTCCAGATCCCGTCGAGCACCCGGCAGGTCACCGCGGCGCAGCGCGACCAGGCCGCGGTTGCGGTAGCGCACCGCCTCGTGCTGCTTGCGCTCGGCCTCGGGAAAGGGACCGAAGCTCGCTTCCCCCGCCCGCGCACCTGCCAGTCCCAGCAAGAGGGCGCCACCGATCAGCAGGCGCTCCCGGCCGGCGCCGAGCCGCAGGCACTCTCCGAGCAGGTACCCCGCAAACGTCAGCAGCAGCGGGACCCACGGCAGGCGGTAGCGCGACGTGACGCAGAACAGGATCACCACGCCGCCGTAGAGCAGCGTGGCCCAGGCCAGGGCGCCCACACCTCCCGGTCCCGAGCGCCGACGGCGCCACGCGAGCAACGCCCCCCCGCACGCCAGCGGGAAGACGACGCCGAAACGCGCCGGCGTGTAGCGCAGGAACGCAGACACCTCCTGCCCCAGGAAGTAGCCGGTGTTGTCCGGCGACTCGTAGCGCGAACACAGCGCGGCCAGCTTGCGCGCTTCGACCGCGAGCCACGCGGTGGGCTGCTCGGCGATCCAGGCCAGCGAGCGGGCGGCCCAGTACCGGGAGATCTCTCCCGACGTCATGCTGCGCCCCGTGAGGCGCTCGGTCTCCGCGTGGAAGTCGTCGCGCTCGTGGCGCGGCACCTGGCGGATCCCGGCGTTGTGCTCGGCGATGCCCAGCGGATTGTCCGGGTTGTTGCACAGCCAGAGCGCCGCGCCGCCCTGTGCCGTCGACAGCACGGGACGGCCGGCCACGAGCGAGTTGCGCAAGGCGACGGGTGACAACGCGAGCGCCGCGCCGATCACGAGCATGGCCGCGGAGCGCGCGTTGAACCGGCGCGTCGGCCCGGCGCCACGCAGCGCGCGCCAGCCCAACACGAGCACGCCCGCCGGCACGAGCGGCATCACGTGGCCCTGGACCAGCGAGCCGGCTCCCAGGGCGAACCCACACCAGGCGAAGTCGCGCGGGGTCCCGCGACGCAGGGCCCGTGCCGCGGCGAGCACCGCCCAGGGCAGGAACACGAGCGAGAGCACCGCCTTCAGCAGGTGCCCCTCGTAGAACACGAACGGGCCGTAGAGGGCCGCGAGCACGCCGGCCCCGAGGGCCGCGCGCCACGAGAACAGCGCGCCGCCCAGGCGCATCACGAGCCACACGGCGATCAGGCCCAACGCCAGGTTGAGCGCGCGGCCGGCGGCCAGCGCCTGCTCGACGAGCGCCGGGGCGACGTCACCCACCCGCTCGGCGTCCAGCACCCCCTCGACACCGCCGGCGCGCAACACGAGCCCCAGCAGCCAGGGGTACAACGGCGCCTGGAAGTAGACGTCGTCGGCGATGTCCTCGCCCGCGGGGACCCGCAGCGCCTGGAGCAGGTAGGCCTCGCCGTCGATGATCGGCGCGAAGGTGTCCGGCGCCGCGCGCACGTCCGCGGCCACCACGAGCCGGACGACGAGTGCCAACAGCAGCACCGCGATGGTTCCCCACCACGGGGTGCCGCGCCGCCCCGTCGGCACGTCTCCGGCGGCGGCCCGCTCGGAGTCCGCCGAGGCGCTCACCTCAGCGTCACGTTGCGGAGCAACATCCACGCCTCGCGCAACTGGCTCCGCAACTCGGCCCCCGTGCGCACATGCCGCAGCCGGCGCCACAGGTAGCGCGGTCGGAGGTAGAACGACAACACGGCCCGGCGCCGCCAGCGCACCAGCTCTTCGGCCCTGAGCCCGCGGGTGTCGAGCACCGGCTCGAAGCCCGACTGGTCCATGATCTCCACATCCCGCTCCACGAGGCCGTCCGCCAGGGCCTGTTCGCGCAGGCGTGTCCCCGCCCGCGGCACCGCCACGTTGAACGACGCGTAGTCCGCGGGCAAGGAGCAAGCGAAGTCGATCGTGCGCTGGATCGACGCGGGCGTCTCCTCGGGCAGGCCGAGGATGAAGGTCGCGGCGGTGCGCATGCCCTCCGCCTCGCACAGGGCGAAGGCCCGGGTCACGAGGTCGGTCCCGTAGCCCTTGCGGTGGTTGGCCAGGATCTCCTCGGAGGCCGACTCGACCCCCAGGATCAGCGTGTGGCAGCCCGCGCGACGCATCTTGCGCAGCAACTCGGCGTCGATCACGTCGACCCGGCTGAAAGTCCACCAGCCGAGACCGAGATCGGCTTCGATGAGTGCGTCCAGCACCTCGTCGAACGGGCGCCGCGGCTGCCCGAAGCACTGGTCCTGCACGAACAGCTCGCGCACGCCCAACTCGGCCAGCCGGCGCCACTCGGCCACCACGTTGTCCACCGGTCGCACCGAGGTGCCCAGCTCACCCGTGATGCAGAACGAACACGTGTACGGACAGCCGTAGGCGACGTAGACCCCCGCCATGGGGTAGCGACGCGCGAACGGGTAACGGTAGTCGTGGTCGACGAAGAGATCGTGCGCCGGGACCGGAATCGGTCGCGAGCCGCGGGTGCGTTGGAACGGCCGGGGCGCGCTGCGGGCGAGTACCAGGGCGTCGTACTCCAGCTCGTCGCCGGACGCGTGTCGTACGAGCTCGTCGCTGGTGAAGTCGGTCAGGACGCCGGCCAGGAACGGGTGGCGCTCCAACATGCCCGCCGGGTCCTCCATGAACAGGTCGCCGGATGCGTACACGGGCGCGCCGGTCCGTCGCGCGACCTGCTCGAGGAACGCTCCGTCACCCTCCCAGCTCACGGCGCCGGCCAGCGCCAGCACGAGGTCGGGCCGGGCGTCGACGGCTCGTGCCAACGCCACCTCCGGTGCGAGCCGGTCGACGGTGGCGTCTACGAGCTCCAGGGACCAGCCGGCGTCGCGCAGCCAGCCGCCCTGGATGGCGAGGTCCAGCGGCGGGTGCAGGTAGCGCGCCTGGGACGTCTTGCTGCAGTAGTAGTCGCGGATGACCACGTCGTCCGAAGGCGGCACGAGGAGCAGCGCGCGACGCGTCATCCGAGGCTCTCCGGGCTGACGCGCCCGGCCCCCTGCTCGCCGGCGGGCAAGACCTCGCGTGGATCCTGCCCCGCGACGCTCAGCGGGGGCGCCAGCCCGACCGACGTGCGGCAGAAATCCGCAGTCCGACGCACGACGTCATCCAGCGTGATCCGACGCATGCACTCGTTGTTTCCGTTGCACATGGCGATCTTGGCGTTGTAGACGCTGAGGCAGGGTGAACACCAGTGCCCCGCGTAGAACACCAGGTGGCGATCCCCGACCGGCCCGTAGAGCGCGGGGGTCTCGGGCCCGAAGAAGCTGACCGTGGGAACGCCCAGCGACGCCCCGAGGTGCAACGGGCCGCTGTCGTTGCTGATCAACAGGGCCGACCGGGACAGCAACACCATCAGGTCGCTCAGGCTCGTGCGCCCCGACAGGTCGAGGCAGCGGGGCCGGGCCTCGTCACCGATCTCGTCCAGCACGCTGCGCACCGCACCCTGTTCGCCGGCGCTGCCGATGAACACGAAGCAGTCCACGCGGGCGATCTCACCGCCGAAACGCTCCACCAGGCGCGCGAAGCGGTGGGCGGGCCAGCGGCGCTCGACACACAGGTCCGAGGCGTTCACGTTGACGATCACCAGCGTGGCCCCGTCGGGCACACCCGCCCGCGCCAGCCTGCGGCCCGCGGCGCGCGCCTCGTTCGCCTCGACTTCGGGCACCAGCAGATCGTGAGCGTCGAGTGCGTCGAGCCGGTCCAGGTCGAGCGCTTCGTCCGGCGTCCGCTGCGCGAGCACGTGGGAGCCGTGACGGTCCCGCGCATCCTCGAGCAGCGTCTCGGGCGCCAGGCTTAGCGGACGCAGCAGCGCCAGCACGGCCCGGCCCAGCGGCAGCGTCGCGTTGAAGTACACCGGGTCGGTGAGCAGCGATCCACGCCAGCGCGCGCGCACGAAGAAGCCCACACGCCGCGCCGCGCCGCTGCCCCACGACACGAGGTTCGAGAGCCGCGAGTAGAACTCCAGATCGATGGCCAGGTCGAACCGACGGCGGCGCAGCCTCCAGAGGATCGCCGGCACGCCGGCAGCCAACGCCCCCATCCGGCTGGGGACGACCATCACCTCGTCCACCGCGGAGAGTCTGCGCACGAGCTCGGCGTTGCTCTCGAAGGTCAGGAACGTGATCTGAGCGTGGGGATAGGCCAGGCGCAGGCGGCGCAACACCGGGGTGGCGAGCAAGACCGAGCCGAGCCCGAGGAACTTGATCACCAGGATGCGCTGCACGCCCAGCGGCCGCCGGCGGGTCTTCCAGAAGGCCAGGCGGGTGGACAGGCGCAGCGGGAGCGTGGCCAGGAAGACCAGCGAGCACAGCGGCAGCCCGACGATCCAGTCGGCGCGGATGAGTGCGCGCGTCTTCACCTGACCGGCTCGAGCGCTCCGCGCCGTCTCCTCGCTCCGACCGCCGCCATCACTCTTGGCAACTGGGACCGGCGGTGAGGACCTTGCTGAGACCGACCGTCCCGCGCAGCAGCGCGAGTGCCTTGCGCGGCACGAGCAGGTGCGGCAGGAACGATGCGAAGACCTTCGGGCGCAGGTAGAAGTTGCGCATGATGCGCTTGTAGGCGCGCTCCAGGTCCTTCTTCGTCAAGCCGTGCGGGATGTAGACCAGGTTGTAGAAGTTGAGCCGCGTCCAGTCGGCGATGATCTCGCCGTGGGCCGACATGTCGTCGGTGATGTCGGTGTTCGGGAACGGCGTGAAGTAGGTCAGGCGCAGGGTGTCGATGGGCACGCGCTTGAGGAACGCCTCGGTCTCCGCCAGCGTCTCGTGCGTCTCGCCGGGGAAGCCGATGATGATGTAGGCGTTGGCCTTGATCCCGGCTTCGGCCGTGAGGTGCAGGGCCCGCTCCTGCATGCGCGGGGTGGCGGCCTTCTTGATGCGCTTGAGGATCTCCCAGCTGCCGCTCTCCACGCCGTAGCTGATCTGCCAGCAACCCGCGCGCTTCATGAGCGCCAGGATCTCCGCGTCGATCTCGCTCGTGCGCGCGTTGATGCTCCACTCGAGGTCGTAGTTGCGCTCGATCAGCGCCTCGCACATGGCCTCGAACTGCGGTCGCAGCGTCATCAGCGAGTCGTCGGTGAAGAACAGCGACTTCACGCCGTAGTCCTGCACCAGCCGATCGATGTTGTCGAGGATCGCCTCGAGCGGCAGGGCACGGATGGAGCGCCCGAAGGTCTGGTTGTCGCAGAAGGTGCAGCGGTAGCGGCAGCCGCGCGACACGATCAGGTCGGTGAAGGGCGTCTTGTTGAGGTACGTGGCCGCGGCGTGGTAACGGGCCGGGAAGTCCTCGAGCAGATCCCAGCCCAGGCGCGGCAGGGTCGTCAGGTCGTATTCGTCGGGCGACGGCTCGGTGAAGCGCACCGCCCCATCGTCCTCGTAACTGACGGTGCCGGGGATGCCGCGTACGTCGCGGCCCTGCTCCAGGCGATCGAGCAGTTCCTCGAGCACCGGCTCGCCTTCGCCGGCGCAGCCGAAGTGGAAGCACTGCATGCGTTCGAAGGTCTCGGCCGGCAGCGCGGTCATGTGCGGGCCACCCACCGTGATCAGGGCGTCGGGCCGCAGCGCGCGCACTTGCTCGGCCACCTTGGCCGCCTTGGCGACGCTCATGGTGGTCACGGTGAAGCCCACCACGGTCGGCTCCCGCTCCGCGATCGCAGCGGCGCAATCACCGAGCGGCAGAGCCAGGGCCGGGCAGTCCACGATCGACACGTCCCAACCGTGGGCCCGGGCGACGGCACCGAGGTATAGGAAGGCGTGCGGCGGCAGCGAGTTGCCGGCGGAGGCCATGGGTCCGTAGCGATCCTCGGCGGTGACCGGGGGAACCACGAAACAGATACGCCGGCGCTCGGGCGCGACCGGGGAGCGGAGGTAGCTCATGGGCCGAGGGTCTCCGTACGGATGGGCTCGAGCCGGGGAGGGGGCTGCTCGAGCATATTCACGCATTATGCATGATCCGGAGCTGACGGCGGCACTTCTTGTGACCGCACCCCGGATTGGGCGCGAGGCCGGCCGGTGTGTCGCCACACCGGCCGGCCCCGCCGGGTCCCGAGGCTGAACTGCCCCCGGGGGTCGTGCTTGTTCCCGAACCGAGCCCGATTACGGGGCGGTGATCTCCACCACGTTCGACATCGCGTGGCCGCCGGGGGCGGTCGCATCGACGACCACCCACTGCAGGAAGATCTCGAAGCCCGAAGGCAGGCCGGTGGGCCAGCTGCCCCACGGGAGGTTGATCGCCCCACCGACGCTCGTGGTGAGCAGGATCGGCGGATCGATGAACGGGACCGGAACCAGGGTGCCACCCTTGAAGGGCGTCGGGTTCGAGGCGAAGCCGATGAACAGAGCGGCGGTCGCGCTCGTCGCGGCGTTGCTCAGGTTGAGCGACCCCGAGGTGCCCGGACGCAGCGTTCCCACACCGACGAACGCCGGCGAGCCGCCCGCCCCAGCCTGGGCGAAGCCGCCGTTCTCGAACGCCCTGCCGGTCACCACGAGCGGGCCGGAGTTCGAGCTGTTGCCGGCGAAGTCCGTGGCCGTCCAGGTCAGCGAGACCGAGGTGGTGTCCGTGGTCGTGGGCACCGAGGCGCGGTACATGCCGCCGCCCATGGGCTCGGCCGTGCCGCCACCTGCCGTGCCACCACCACCCACCGTCGTGTAGGCGTAGGTCATGGTGATGTTGTCGTGCCCGTCGTCCAGGACGGCGTCCTGCACGTGCACGCGGAAGGCCGTGTCGGGGTTCGAGACCGAACCGGGCGTTTCGACGTTCAGGTAGGTCGGCGCGATCGTGTCGGCCGGCCCGCTGTTGATGTAGACCTTGTTGAGGAATCCACCGCTCTCACCCTGGCCGGTGACCAGGTCGTAGTCGTTGTCGCCGTCGAGGTCGGCGATGCCGAAGTCGAGCGTCGAGTCGGACTGGGCCTGGATCACGCCGTTGACGCGGGTGAACACGGCGCCCGTGTTGCGGTAGACCTTCTCGGTCGATGCCAGCGAACCCACGAAGACGTCGAGATCGCCGTCGTTGTCGTAGTCGCACAGGGCCATCTCGTTGTCATCGTTGCCGTTGCTGCCGCTGAACGTGGTGTTCGTCGGCACGGTGGTGGGCCCGAGGTTGCGGGTCCAGCCCTCGTTCTGACCGGAGATGGACTGCACGGCACCGTCGAAGTCGTTGTCGCCGTCCAGGTCACCCCAGTCGATCTCGTACGTCGCGCCGGTGCCGAGGTTGTTCAGGATCGTGCTGGTGGTGAAGTTGCCGGCGCTGTCGTTCAGGTACAGCCGGCTGCGCTTGCCGCCCTGCCCCTTGCCCGAGACAACGATGTCGATGTCGAAGTCGCCGTCGTAGTCGAACAGGGTCACGTCCTGGGCGTTGTAGGTGTCGGCCGGCATCTGGCTCGCGGTGACGTCGGTGAAGTTGCCGCTGCCGTCGTTGGTGTACAGGATCACCTGACGCGCGAGACCACTGAAGGTCGCACCGTCGGTGAAGACCACGTCCAGGTCACCGTCGTTGTCGATGTCACCGGCGCAGACGCAGAAGGACGCCATCATGCGGTTCGGCAGGCGAGCAGCCGAGTCGTCGGCGAACACCGCGAGCGTGCCGCCCTGGTCGCCACCCTGATTGATCAGCATGCGCGGGAGCTGCGTGGGCGGATTGGCCGCACCCTCGGGCGCGTACATGAGGTCGAGGTCGCCGTCACCGTCGAAGTCCTCAGCGATGACCATCTTCGCATTGAACGCGGCGACGTTCAGGTTCGCGAACGCGTTGGTGAAGTTCGCGGCGCCGTCGTTCTTGTAGAAGAGCTGCGTCAGCGCCCCACCGGAGCCGTAGCCCTGGCCGTTGGCGAAGAGCACGTCGATGTCGCCGTCGTTGTCCATGTCCGCGAGTTCGACGCCATCGGTCCACACGTTCTGGACGGGGAGGGCCGTGTTGTCGTAGGTGAACTGTTGGGCAAGTCCAGCGGGCGCAAGGACCGCCGTGGCCAGCCACGCAAGTGCGAATGCACGCATGGGAACTTCTCCGGGGAGGAGTGATTCAGGGAGGGAAGAACCGCAGCCCCGGGGGAACCGGAAGCAGCCGGGAGGGGCCGCGTTCGGGGGGGAGGAGGGGGGCGCGGGAGTGAAAGGGTCGGTCAGTATTTCACAGATCGACCGTTTCGCAAGGCGGCAATAGGGGCGGATTCAGCCCCGGAGGTTCGGGTCCCACCCGCAGCTCGCGCGCCGACGGGCGGACACATCCCGACCACAAGCGATGCTCAGGACGCGCTCGCGCCCGGGAGACCCGACCTGGCTCGTGTCCGCACCGCAAGCGTGCAGGCCCAGGCGAGTGCGCCAGCCGGCCCTCGTTCCGCGATCCCCCGCCGCCTCAGTCGACGCGCAGGACCTGGAACGGCTCGTGGGGACAGTCGGGCCCGATCGGCAGACCCGTCTCGGCGTACTCGGGGAACTCGGCCAGGATGTCCGTCCCGTCGATGTCGAGATCGAAGCTCGTCACCGCACCGTCGGCATACAGGATGTTCGTCGCCGTGCGGTGGTTGCGGCCCAGCTCGTTGTCGTCGCTGGCGATGATCTCGTCGTCGAAGTTGCGCAGCGGGTGGGCCTCGGTGTCGCGCCCCGCGTAGGAGATGGAGTTCGAGTCGAGAGCGTCCCAGTCCGCGTAGGACGAGCCGATCTCACCGCTGGGCCCGGTGTCGTTGGTCACGCTGGGCGTGCCGGGACAGATGAACACATCCGCGCTGCGCCCGGTGAGTTCGCGCACCTTGTGCAGCGTCAGCAGGAAACGCATGCCGCTCTCTCGCGGCCAACGTCCCTTGTTGCGCTGATCCTTGAAGACCAGCATGGCCTGGCCGATGTCGGTCAGGTTCTTCTGGCACTTCTGCACGCGTCCCCGCTCCAGGGCGTTGCGCACCTGGGCGAAGCCCATGGTCATGAGCAGACCGATGATCGTGATCACCACCAGGATCTCGACCAGCGAGAAGCCACCCTCGGCCCCCACGCCTGGCCGCGACCCGCCGGCGGGCCCGGATCCGCACGGACCTGCCCCGCTCCCGCGGGGACCGGTGGAGTCGGAACGGCCCCGGAGCACGCTGCGACCGCGCGCGGTCACCGCCGGCGAGCGGCCCGCACCGATGTCCGCGAACCGCCCGCGGCCTTCTTGCGCGTCGCCTTGGTCTTGCCGGCCTTGGCCTTGCCGCCGCTCAGCCTCGCGGCGTCACGAGCCAGCGCATCGGCCTTGTCGGTGCGCTCCCAGGTGAAGGCGGCGCCCTTGCGACCGAAGTGACCGTGGGCCGCCGTGGGGACGAAGCGCGGCTTCTTCAGGTCGAGCATCTTGACGATGCCCGCCGGCCGCAGGTCGAAGTGCTTCTCGACGAGCTTGGAGATCCAGGTCGCCATGACTTCCATGGTGTGCATCTGCAGGGTGGGATGATCCTGCATGATCTTCAGCAGTGGCTCGCAAGGAAACAGGAGCAGACGGGTGTCTTTCAGGGCGATGGTCGTGACGGGATGTCCCTTGAGGAAGAGGGCGGCTTCGCCGAACATGGCGCAGGGTTCGGCCAGATGGACGATATGCTCGCGGTAACCCGGACCCGAGC